>SXZT01000111.1 GCA_005787785.1 Actinomycetota bacterium | reverse complement strand
CCGCTGTAGGTGCCGTCGGGGCGAATCGACATCTCCGCTGCAACGATCTCGTCGAAGAGCGGACGCAGGGGCTCGACGTTGAACGAGAGGGCGCCGGTGATGAGGATCGTTTTGTGGCCGAGAGCGCGATGTTCGCGCACGCGGCGGATGGCGGCGGGGAACGACTTGGCGACGATGATGTGGGTCATCATTTCCATGGCGTCACGCTCAATCTGTTCGACAGGTGCGTCTTCGTAGCGGCGGTAGAAGTACCGCAGGAAGTCGCCGCGGTCCTTGCGGTCCATGCTGAGGAGCGTCGGTGCTTCACGCAGGGTGCGCAGCACGTAACGCATGCGCTCGGGGCCGTTCAGATGGCGGGTGGCGAGCCACGAATAACTCTCGACGACGTTCGAGGCGATGAGCGTGTTTTCCAGATCGAATGCGGCGACCTGGCGGGTCGGGGACAGCACGTTGGCGCGCAGTCTTGCGCTGCGGTCGGTCTTCGTCTTGCCCGGGGTCATCTTCACGCGCGCGTGTTCGACAACCGACGGCAGGTGAATGTTCTGCACGTAGTTGTCCCACGACACCGCACGCGGGTCGAAGCAGAATGCGGCACGGTCGGCCGAGTCGAGTTCGTCCCACAGACCGAGCAGGTTGTCGACCGAATAGATGGCTTCACACTCGGTGTAGAGGCCGTAGAGCTCGACGTATTCGAGCGCACGTTCGATCTCGATGCGGCGTTCCTCGAGTCTGGCGCTCCACGTGGCCTGGGTTCCGCGCAATGGCAGCGACTGCAACAGGCGTTCGCCGCGCGTCACCAGCGTCTGGGCCCTGCTCAATTGTTTCTGCACGCGGCCGCGGCCGGGGAAGTTCCAGTCGGGGACCACGATCGGTTGGCCCTCGGCATCGTGCACCGGATGCGCGGTGAACCAGTCGCGCACGTTGTCGACGAGTTGGCTGTAGCGCAGCGGGTTGGTGCTGCCCGACGCGACCTGGGTGATGAAAGGTGCGTCCGGGCCCTTGGCCGCGACGGCGATGATTGCCGCGACGACGATGTCGACGGGGATGACGTCGATCGTTCCCTCGGGAACTCCGGGGAACTCGCGCAACAGACCGCGTGCGTAGGAGATGATGACCGGCTCGGCCATGCGGAAGCCGCGGATCCAACCCGGCTTTGGCTCGGCGAGCGCCGACTCGATGATCGACGGCCGCACGATGTTGACGGGAAGGTCACCCTTGGTCTCGAACACCGCCTGTTCGGCCAACGCCTTCGTGAACGCGTAGGCGTCGGGCCAACCGACGCTCGCGGCGCGCGAACGACCCGCCTGTACCAGTTCGCTTTGCACCCATTTGTCGCGCAATTGTTCGGTCTTGGCCGCCAACGCCGGTGCGCCCGCGGCTCCAAACTCGCGACGCGCATCTGCACGGAAACGCTGGAGTGCGTGGGGTGTGCGGCTCGCGGCTTCGATGTCGCCACGCAGGCGCCGTGCCGAGTCGACCTCGGCGCGCCAATTGAGGCCGATGTCGAACGGGCCTTCCGAGACGAGCAGTTCGGGAGCGTGGCCGCGTCGGTTTCCCGCGACATAGCACGTGCTCACCGCGACGAGGTGCGGCTTGGTCTGCGCGCCGGCATGCAGTTCGTTCAAGAGCGCCGCAAGGCGCACCGGACCGAGGAGGTTCACCTCGACGGCAGAGTCGAGCGGGGAGTCGAAGGCGACCGCTGCGGCCGAGTGGATCACGATGTCGCACGTCGCGAGTTCGGCACGCCCGGCATCCGAGAGGCCGAGACCGTCGACGGAGATGTCGCCGTCGATTGCGTGCACGCGACGTGCGCACATCGCATCGAATTCTTCCGCCGTTCCCTGCAGTTCGCTGCGCAGGAGATCGAAGGCGTCGTTGTGCAGGATTTCGCGCTTCACGCGGCTCGCAGCCCCTCGACGGCCGCCACGCACGATGAGAAACAGTTCGCAACCCGGCGCGGATCGGAGAAGTCGCTCGACGAGTGCCGTGCCGACGAACCCCGTCGACCCAGTAATGGCAACGCGCCGCCCTGCCAATGACTCCGCAATCATCGGACGAGACTGTAGCAAGTTTCTCTACCATTTGGTAGAGACGGTCCAGTAGTCTCGGCAGCATGTCCGGAAAACCAACGAGGGAGCGGATCCTGGAAGAGGCGCTGGACCATTTCGGTACCTCTGGCATCGACGCCACGAGCCTGGATGACATCGCCCGCGGGGTGGGGGTCGCAAAGCAAACCCTCCTCTACTGGTTCACTTCGAAAGAAGAGTTGGTCATCGCCGTCCTGCAGAGGGTCGCCGACGAATTGGTGGTCGAAGTGGGGGCAGCGGTTCGCAGCGCCCCGCACGGATTTGCGCGCGTCGAAGCCGCGGTGACGGCCGTCTTCCGGCCTGCCGTGCGGCGTCCGGCGTTGCTCGGTTTGGTGCGCGAACTGAATCGGCTGAGCCCGGAACTTGCCGATGCGGTGGTGCTGCGCATGAAGCCGCTCGTCGACCTTGCGGTTGCCTACCTGGAGGCCGAGATGGACGCCGGACGTCTGCGGCGTGCCGATGCGCGGTTGTTGATGGCGTTCGCGTATTCGACGGTTGTCGGTGTGGCAACCGAACCCGTTGCGCTTCGCGCCGTCGGCTGGGAGCCGGGCGTTGCCTCGTTGCGCAAACTGCGCGCAGAGCTACTTGCGTTCTTGCGCGCCGCGCTTGCTGCGTGAATGGCGTTCGAGAGCAAGCTCCACCAGGCGGTCAATCAACTTTTCGTAGGGAAGGCCTGTTGCTTCCCACATTTTTGGATACATGGAAATCGGCGTGAAGCCGGGGATCGTGTTGACCTCGTTCAAGAGAAATCCGCGGCCTTTTTCCTCAAGGAAGAAGTCGACGCGGGCCATCCCTTCGCATCGCAATTCACCGTACACGCGGGTGGCGAGTTCGCGCACGATGCGCGTTTGGTCGACATCGAGCGCGGCAGGGATGATCAACTGCGCCGAGGCGTTGACGTACTTGTCGTCGTAGTCGTAGAACTCCGCGCCGGCGACGATCTCGCCGGGCAACGACACCTCGGCCGTCGCGTTGCCGAGCACCGCCACTTCGATTTCCCGGCCGACGATCGCCTCTTCGCACAGCACCCACTCGTCGAAGATGAAAGCGTGTTGGATAGCCGCGAGGGCTTCGTCACGCGTCTTTGCCTTGCGAACGCCGACGGAAGACCCCATGTTCGCGGGTTTCACGAATACGGGCAGACCGACCGACGCGATTACTTCGTCGATCTCGGCCGCATCGAAGTGCGGTTCGTGAACCACCCGATAGTGCGGTTGCGGAAGTCCCGCCGCCGCGACGATCTGCTTGGCCATTGCCTTGTCCATGCAGAGAGCACTCGACAGCACCCCGGCACCCACGTAGGGAAAGTTCGCCACTTCGAGCATGCCCTGAACGGTTCCGTCCTCGCCGAGCGGGCCATGCAGCAGTGGCATCACGACCGTGTTGCGCCGGGGGAGATCCGACAGCGCAATCGATGGGCCCGTCGGGACGAGACGACCCGATGACGTCGCGGCGGGTGAAGCGTCGGCGCGATGCCACGCACCGTCGCGGTCGATGCCGATTGCCGTGATGTCGTACGTCGTCGGGTTTGCGGCTGCGATCACGTGTGCGGCCGTCACGCAACTGACGTCGTGCTCGGCCGACTCGCCGCCGAACAGGACGACGAGGTTGACCTTCGCGCCGCTCATGGCCCCGACGGTACTAGCCACCGGCGGTAGCGTCACGGTATGCGGATTCCCGTTGCCGACGCGGCGCGTGCGACAAACGCAAGGATCGTCGGCGACGCGTCGGTGGTGTGTGCCGGTGTTTCTTACGACTCACGTTCACTCGAGCCCGGCAATCTGTTCGTCGCGGTGGTCGCCGCTCGCGACGGCCACGACTTCGTCGTCGACGCCGTTCGCGCGGGCTGTTCTGCGGTGCTGGTCTCGCGCGAGGTGCCCGGTTGTGCCGTGCCCCAGATCGTGGTTCCCGACACCTCGACGGGACTGACCAAACTCGGACGTTGGGCCCGTGATGTGCTCGCGCCGCGTGTCGACGCGAGGGTGGTCGGCATCACCGGTTCGGTCGGCAAGACGACGACGAAGGACTACGTTGCCGCGGCATTGCGCACGAGGTTCAGCGTCGGTGCGAGTGAAAAGTCGTTGAACAACGACCAAGGAATGCCGGTCACGCTCTTGAACGCACCCGACGACGCAGACGCCCTGGTGTTGGAGATGGGAATGCGCGGTTTCGGTGAGATTGCCCGTCTGGCTGCGCTTGCTCGACCCGACATCGCCGTCGTCACGCGCGTCGGCGAGTCGCACGGTGAACGCGTAGGCGGTGTCGACGGCATCGCCCGCGCGAAAGGCGAACTGATCGAGGCACTCCCACCGACGGGTATCGCGGTTCTCAACGCCGACGACGAACGAGTGGCGGCGATGCGCCACCTGACCGACGCGCGGGTGTTCACCTACGGGTCCGCGGACGGTGCCGACATGCGCTTCAGCGCAGTCGAGCAGCGCGGGGCAGAGGGTGTTGCCTTTCGTTTCGATTCGCGATGGGGCAATGGCGGTTGTGTGTTGCCGACCCCCGGTCTTCACATGGTCTCGAACGCAGCGGCCGCTCTGCTCGTGGCAGCGTTGACCGATTGCGAACCGGCCACCGTTGCAGCGGCGTTGGGGCGCTCGGAATTGTCGCCGATGCGCATGGCGATCCACCGGGTGGGCGGTCTCACGATCGTCGATGATTCATACAACGCGAGCCCAACGTCGGCGATGGCCGCGCTCGACACGATGGCCGCGATGCCCGCCCGTCGTCGTGTCGCGGTGCTCGGTGAAATGGCCGAGATCGCCGATGCCGACGCCATGCATCGCGCGGTGGCGGCACACGCGATGAGTCTGGGCATCGACGTCGTCGCGGTGGGAACCGACCTCTACGGGGTTCGACGCATCGACGACCGCGAGGAAGTGGCGACATTCGTGAAGGCGCTGCCGACGGATTCGGTGGCGCTGTTCAAGGCCTCACGCGTCGTCGGGCTCGACCGAATCGTGCAACTGCTTGTGATGCCTAACATTGGCGCATGACGACCCCATCCAACGAAGAACATGTTCGGAAGTTTCTCTCGGGGTTCGAGGGGGATCCTGCGACGAACGTCGAACGTCTTGTCGGTGAGTCAAGCGGGCTCGGAGTCGAGCAGATGCTCGCCGTGCTCGGGCACCCCGAAGTTGCAGCCGCCGGGCGGACTTTCGGTGTACAGCTCATGGCCGACTTCATGCATCCGACTGACTCGCTGTATTTCGACTCGATCTACGGCGCCTATCGCGGCCAGCGGAACATTCGCGGATGGCTGGTCCCGACGATGTCGTCGGTGCCGTTTTTGGAGTTCGTGCCCACCCATGACCCGCACATCTTCAGTGATGGTTCCGGCAACGCGAGCGTCGACGAGTGGAAGATGGTGATCGACCCGAAGGCGATCGGAGGAGAAGGTGATCCGATCGACGTCGGTCGCGGCGTCTCGGTTCGTCGTTACAGCGAGGGATGGATCAATTGGTCCTGCGACGTCTACGACACGGGTCCTTTCCGCACCGATCCGAACGCAGGTCTTCCGCCCGTGCCCGAGGTCGAGTGGCGTACGGATTTGGGTGTGGCAGAGAGCAGGGCGCGTGACGTTGACTTCGAAGCCGATTGTCGGCGGTTCCACCCGACCGATTCGGAGTACCACGACCCAATTTTCGGCATTTTCCGCGGTCGTGACGAGATCACCGCGTGGCTTCTCGATGTGATGCCGAAGTGTGGTGACATCGTCTTCGAGCCGCTCGGTCCGATATTCGATGACGGCGAGGTGTTCGTCCAGGAGTGGCTGCAGAAGGCGATCGTGCCGCATGGTGGACGAGTCGAGATGACCCGGGGAACGAGCGTGCGGCGTTACCGCGACGGAGCGGTCGTCTACGCCGCGGACTACTTCGACACCGCACCCCTTTCGAAACCAGAGGTGCTCGCAGCCGCTGCTGCGTGCGGGTCGACACTGTCGCTCGAGGACATCATGCGGTGGCGTGATCGCTAAAGCATCAACCACGAGTCAGGCATCGTCGGGCTCGACCACGTAGTGCGACTTGTCCGCGGCTGAGCCCTCGAGACTCTTCACGTTGCACCACCAAGCGAGAAACAGTGCCCAGATCGCACCACCGGCGAGCACCCAGCGTGCGCCGATCGTGTCGATGACGGGTCCGAAGATGAGGTTGCCGATCGGCACCGTTCCGCCGAAGGCCATGAACCACAGCGACATCACGCGCCCTCGTTCGTTGGGTGCAAGGCGGGATTGGAGCACGGTCATCATCGCAGTCGTCGTGCCGAAGTAGGCGATGCCGAGTGGGAACGCGACGATGAACGCAAGCGGTTGCGTGTTTACCACGCCGAACAAGGCGAGGAACACCGCGAATGCGGCGAATCCGCACTGAATGATCAGGCGCTTGTCGACGGATACGAGAACGGTGCCGATGGCGAGGCCGCCGAGTGCCGCACCGAGTCCCCATGTCGCGTACAGCCACCGGTACGTCGAGCCGGTTTCGTCGATGCCGAAGTTGAGTCGGGCAACCGCAGGAAAGAGTCCGACGTAGGGGAGCGAGAGGAAGGAAAAGCTTGCGAGCGTGAGGATGAGTCGGCCGATGACGCGGCGTTCCCGCGCGATGCGGATACCGGTGGTGAGTTGTCGCCAGCCTTCGTCCGAGCCGACCGCGGCGAGATGCGGAATTGTGACGCGCAACAACGCGAAGATCACGAAGAGATACGTGAGCGAGTTGATGAAGAACACCTGAGAAGTGCCGATGCCCGCGTTGGCAAGAAGTGCGACGATGATCGGGCCGATGACACGCGAACCGTTGATGATCGTCGAATTGAGCGAGATGGCACCTGCGAGGTCTTCGGGTGGCACGAGACTGGGCAGGGAAGCCGACCACGCTGGTGCATTCAGGGCGTTGCCGATTCCGACACCCAATTGTGCAACGAAAATCCACCCGATGTGGGCGTCGTTCGCAGTGAGGGGAAAGAGGAGGAACGAGAATGACATCTGGATCGTCTGGGTGACGATCAGCCATCTGCGCCGTTCGAAGCGGTCGGCAATGACGCCCGCGGGAATCGAGAGAACGAGCAGCGGGCCGAGTTGGGCGAAGATGAAGAGCCCGACGAGGGAAGCACGACCCGTGCGGTTGTAGATGTAGGCCGGTAAGACGACGTTCTGCATCCACGTGCCGACGTTCGACATGAACGAGCCGGCAAACATCAGCCGGAACGCACGAGACTGAAGCGCGGCACGCACCGTGCCGCGCTTGATCTCTGTCATCAGTCGGCGAGGATCTCTGCGTACATCGACAGCGTCTGGGGCGGGCCGCTCAACAGGAACGTGGTGATGCAGGTCTCACGCCACTTCACGAGTTCGTCCTTGATCTTTGCGACTGGACCAACGAGCGCCACGTCCTCGACCATCGACAGCGGAATCGCCGCTGCGGCCTCTGCTTTCTTGCCCGCGAGGTAGAGGTCTTGCACCTTCAGTGCGACGTCCTCGTAACCCATGCGCGCGAACACCTCGAAGTGGAAGTTCGCACCGCGCGCACCCATGCCACCCGCGTAGAGGGCGAGGAAGGGACGCACGAAGTCGGCGCACTTCTCTGCATCGTCGCCGGGGATGATGAAGAGACCCGAGGCGACCTCGAAGCGGTCGGCCTTGCCGGCTTCGCCACTCTTTGTGAAACCCTCGTTCAGGCACTTGCGGTAGAACGGGTCTTCCTTCGGCGAAAAGAACAGTGGCAGCCAGCCGTCGCAGATTTCGGCTGCGAGAGCGACGTTCTTCGGCCCTTCGGCACCCAGGAAGATCGGGATCTCCTTTCGCAGCGGGTGGATCGTGCTCTTCAGCGGTTTGCCGAGCCCCGCGCCGCCCGGGTACGGCATGTCGTAGAACTCACCGTGGTGGTTGATCGGCGTTTCGCGGCGCATGATGTCGCGCACGATGCCGATGTACTCACGCGTGCGTGCCAGCGGCTTCGGGTAGGGCTGGCCGTACCAACCTTCGACCACCTGTGGTCCCGACGCGCCGAGTCCGAGGATGAAACGGCCGTTGCTGAGGTGATCGATCGTCATCGCCGCCATTGCGGTGGCAGCCGGAGTGCGAGCGCTCATCTGGATGATGCCGGTGCCGAGGCGAACCCGCTCGGTGTGTGCACCCCACCACGCAAGTGGCGTGAGGGCATCACTGCCGTAGGCCTCGGCAGTCCACACCGAGTCGAAACCCAAGCGGTCTGCCTCTTTGATCCCATCGAGGGCGCCGGCCGGCGGGCCGCTGCCCCAGTAACCGGTGTTGTAGCCGAGTTTCAGATTTTGCTTGGGGGACATGACCGAAACGATAGGTCAGTCCCGCACATCAAGTCGGATCGAACCCGACGGGCAACGACGTCGGCCCGAAGATGCCCGCGGTGGCGATCTTGTAGCGCGGCTCTCCGGCACGGCGAATGTTCGGCATGCGGCGGGCCAGGAGGGGCAGTGCCTCTTGCAGTTCGGCCCGGGCAAGAGCAGCGCCGAGGCAATAGTGGATGCCCGAGCCGAAGGTGATTTGGGGCTGGCCGGCCTCGCGATTCATCGGGTCGAAACGACTGGGCTCGGCGAAGACCGCAGCATCACGATTGGCGGAGGCGAGGCCCGGGAAGACGATCGTGCCCGCGGGGAAGAGAACGTCGCGGTATTCGATGTCGCACGAGGCGACGCGGCCCGTGGCGCGCACGGCACCGTTCATGCGCATCGTCTCCTCGACGAACCGCGGGGCAGTCGAGGAATCGTCGGCAAGAAGGCGCCACTTGTCGGGATGGTCGATCAGCATGTCGACGGCGAGGCCGAGTTGATTCCGGGTGGTGTCGGTGCCGCCGACGATGACGGCCTCGACCATCATCACCAGTTCCTCGGTCGTCAGTTTGTCGCCCGCCTCCTCGGCGGCAATGAGATCGGTCAGGAGGTCGTCGCGTGGCGTGGCGCGACGATCGGCGATGAGGGCACGCGTGTAGGCGTCGAGTTCGTCCTGTGCGGCCATGATCGCAGGCATGTCGACCTTGAAGTTGTTGTCGAACACGCGCAGCACGTCGGTTGCCCATCGGCTGAACAGTTCCCAGTCGGCCTTCGGCGCGCCGAGCAGTTCGCAGATGATCGGAATCGGGTAGGGCTCGCAGATGTCGGTGGCGATGTCGGCGCTGCCGGATGACGCGACGCGGTCGATGAGACCGTCGACCACCTCGCGCATGACGGGCCGCAAGGTGTCGGCACGCCGCGGCGAGAATGCGGGTGCAACCAGACGGCGCAGCCTCACGTGCGTGTCGCCCTCTGCGGAAAGAATCGATTCGCGGCGGCGCATCTTGAACTCGGGTGTCGCCTCGGCGGACATCTCGATGACGAGGGGAATCGCGCTGTGCCAGCGCTTGTCGCGCAGCACGGCGATGACGTCGTCGTAGCGCAGGATCGAATAGCCGACCTCGCCCCGTGCCAGCCACGACTGTTCCGCGGCGCGCAGCGTGGCCGCGAGTCGTTCGTCGCGGTCGTCGCCGAGGCCAAGGAACGGCAGGTCGAGTTCTCCGACGGGCGTTGGCATGCCGCTACTTCACCGCCTCGGCCGGAGCGACGTAGGAAAGATTCAATGCCTCGGCGACCGGCTGGTTGGTGACGGCACCACCCGCGACGTTCAGCCCGAATGCGAGTGACTCGTCGGAGGTGACCGCGTCGCGTGGTCCCTTCTGCGCGACCGCAATGACGAAGGGGAGCGTCGCGTTGGTGAGTGCGTAAGTGCTGGTGTGGGGCACCGCACCCGGCATGTTGCCGACGGCATAGTGAACGACGTCGTGCAGCATGTACGTCGGTTTCGAGTGGGTGGTTTCCTTCGTCGTCTCGATGCAGCCACCCTGGTCGACTGCAACGTCGACGATGACCGCACCGGGCTTCATCGTCTTCACCATCGCCTCGGAGACGACGACGGGCGCGCGGCCCCCTGCGACCAGTACCGCTCCGATGACGAGGTCGGCCTCGGCGACCGATCGTTCGATGGCGCCGCGGTTCGAGGCGAGGGTCATGATGCGACCCTTGTGGATCTGGTCGACATAGCGGAGGCGATCGATGTTCTTGTCGAGGAGGATCACCTCGGCTTCCATGCCCGCCGCAATCCACGCCGCGTTCCAACCCACGTTGCCTGCGCCAAGAACTACGACGCGTGCCGGGCGCACGCCCGGTGCGCCACCCATCAACACGCCACGGCCGCCGTGGGTGCGCTCGAGGAAGTGCGCACCCATCTGCGGGGCGAGGCGGCCGGCGACCTCGCTCAGCGGCGCGAGCAGGGGCAGCCGGCGGTCGTCGGTCTCGACGGTCTCGTAGGCGATGCAGGTCGCGCCCGTCTCGACCAGCGCCTGCGTGAGGGCCGCGTCGGGCGCGAGGTGCAGGTAGGTGAAGAGGATCTGCCCGGGGCGGATCTTCGACCACTCGGGCTCGAGCGGCTCCTTGACCTTCATGACCATGTCACAGGACGCCCAGACCTCGTCGCAGGGGGCGGTCCGGGCGCCGGCGGCCACGTAGGCCTCGTCGGGGAACGAGCTCCCCGCCCCGGCCCCCACCTCGACCACGACCTCATGGCCGTGCTGCACCAGCTCGCGGGCGCCGGCCGGCGTCAGCGCGACGCGGTACTCGTCCTTCTTGATCTCCTTGACGACGCCGACGCGCATCGCGGAACCTCCGGGTCGGGGGCGGTCGTGAACCGCACGGGATGCTAGCGGCACCGGGGCCGGGCACGGCCATGCCGGCGCGGCATCGGCTCAGGCGCAGGCCGCGCGGGCCAGCTCGACCGTGATGTCGCTGAGCAGGTCGACGTGCTCGACCCGGATCCGCTCGTCGGGCGAGTGGATCAGCTCCATGCCCGACGAGAGGTTGACGCAGCGCAGGCCGGCGGCGTTGAAGGCGTGCGCGTCCGCCCCGCCGCCCGTCTCGATCTCATCCACGGCGCAGCCCGCGGCCGTCAGCGCGCGGCGCGCGACCGCCACGACCGGGTCGTCCGGCGAGAAGGCGTAGGCGGTGTACTCGCGGCGCTCCGCGATGTCGACGTCGCAGCCCGCGCCCGTGGCCGCCGCGGCGAGCGCGTCGGCCGTCTCCGCGGCCAGGCGCACGACCTCGGCGTCGTCGTGGCTGCGCATCTCGAGCCCGACCCGGCACTCGTCGGGGACGATGTTGCGCTGGCGCCCGCCCTCGATCGTGCCCACGTTGCGCGAGGCGCCCGAGGGGAGCCGGCCGAACTCGAGCGCGGCGAGCGCGCGGGCCGCCGCGTGGACGGCGTTGCGGCCCTCCTCGGGGGCGATGCCGGCGTGCGCCGCCCGGCCCCGGAAGACGGCGTCGATCGAGATCTGGCTCGGGGCGCGCAGCACGATCCGCCCGGGCGGCCCGTCGACGTCGTAGACGAAGCCGAGGCGCGCCGCCAGCCGCCCGCAGTCGAAGGCGCGCGCGCCCCGCAACCCGACCTCCTCCTGCACCGTGATCACGAGCTCGATCCCCGCGTGCGGCATGCCGGTCTCGAGAATCCGCCGGATCCCATCGATCATCCCGGCCACCGAGGCCTTGTTGTCGGCGCCGAGGATCGTGGGGTTGGCGTTGACGACCCAGCCGTCCTCGATCACGGGATCGATCGGCCCGTCCGGCGGCACCGTGTCGACGTGCGCGTTGAGGAAGATCGGCTCGCCCGGGGCCGTGCCGGGGATGCGCGCGTGGAGGTTGCCCGCGTCGCCGCCGATCGACGGCCCGACGTCGTCCTCGTCGGAGTCGATCCCGAGCGCCGCGAGCTCGGCCCGCACCAGGTCGATCGCGGCGCGCTCACGCCCGGGCGGCGTCTCGAGCCGGGCCAGGGCGAGGAAGAGGTCAAGGGCGCGGCTCACGCTACGCCGCGGCGCTGGCGTCCCGCGCCGCGCCGGTCGACGCGCCCGCGCGGTGGGCGATCGCGGCCCCGACGAACTCGCGGAAGAGCGGCGCCGGGCGCGTCGGGCGCGACTTGAACTCGGGGGGGACCTGGCTGGCCACGAACCACGGGT
>SXZT01000110.1 GCA_005787785.1 Actinomycetota bacterium | reverse complement strand
TGGGTCGCCAGTCGATGACGACCGACTCGGTGTCCCACGTGCGACCGTTCAGATTCATGTAGCCGCGAATCACCGCACCGACTCCCGGGTCGCCTTCCCACTCGGCGCGCTCAAGTTCGGCCGAAAATCGGGACGGCAGGTTCACATCGCTGACCAACTCCCACACCCGTTCAGCAGACGCCGCGATGTGGGTGGACACGGCCACTTTGCTTTCTGGTTCGGCGAAAAGCGACTCCAGTTTGTCGAAACACGTGTTGAAGTGGAACGGGACTTCGGGAACGGCGAACTCGGTGGGCACGTCACGTTGCACGATCTCGATGAGTGTCCCCTTCTGGTCGTCGGTGAACGTCTGCGTCGACGACAATCCGACCCCGGGTTCGAATCCGGTGAACGAGTGCGGCGGATCGACCGCCGTGAAAACGCCGATGTTCGGATGTTTCTCACCGGTCTCGTCGAACACCATGGTGCATTCCCAACGACCTCCGGCCCGCGGCTCGAGACACACAGACTCGATGGGGATCGACAGCCCATCGGGCGCGAAGAACTGCACGAACAGCTCGGGGGTCGTGTACGCGTCCCACACCTGCTGGGGCGTCGCGCTGACCCATCGTGCAATGTTGAGTGTCGTTGTCTTTGATTCGTTGCTCACCGAAGACACACTAGGGTCGCCCGAGTGCATCTCATCCTCGTTCCCGGTTTCTGGCTGGGAGCCGAATCGTGGGCCGATGTCGCCTTTCGTCTGACCGCAGCCGGCATCGACCACCGCGCACTCACACTCCCCGGACTCGAGCGCTCGGCAACCATCGGTGCGTCGATTCGACTTGTCGACCACATCGCGGCCGTGGGGGCCGCCATCGACGAAGTCGGCGATGAAGTAGTCCTTGTGGGCCACTCCGGAGCCGGCCCCATTTGCCATGCGGCCGCAGCCGAGCACACCGACAGGGTTCGTCGCGTCGTTCACGTCGATACTTGGCCCCTTGGTCCCGGACTTGCCGTCAACGCCGAAATGGCTGCGAACCTCGCGGTGATTCCCCTCCCCGATTGGAGCGCCTTCGAAACCGAGGATCTGGTCGACATGAACGACTCGCTCCGCCAACGTCTCGTCGATGAAGCACGTCCGCAGCCGGCTGCCGTTGCGCGCGACTCTTTCCCCATGATGAATGAGAGTCGATTCGGCATTCCCACAACGATCATTTGCTGCGAATTCTCATCGGCACAAATTCGAGCGTGGATCTCATCGGGAGAAGAACGGTTGGCGGAACTCGGACGACTGCGAGACGTTTCTTTCGTCGAGATTCCGACAGGTCACTGGCCACAGTTCTCGAGACCGCACGAACTGGCCGCCGCACTAGTCTCGCTTGCATGAGCCTGACCGACTTCTTGCAGCGCTACACCGACGATGTCTACATGGCACGCAACCCCGAAGCGGCGCGCGACTACATCGCCGATCCCTGCCTGCGTCATGAACACGGCCATCTCGTGACGATGTCGATCGAAGAAAATGTCGCGCGCGTCCGCGACTTCCTCGCGCGTGCCTCCACCATGCAGTTCGACAACGTCGTACTGGTCGACGACAGTGCGCATGTTGCGAGCGCCTACAACATCACCTTTGGCAACGGTGATGACGTACAAACGGTCAGTGGCATCGAAGTGTTTCGAGTGGTGAACGGCAAGATCACCGAGACGTGGAACTCTTCGATCCAACCGGGTGCCTGGGGCTGACGTAGTGTCCTGCGACATCGCCATCATCAACGGCACCGTTCTGCCGATGGGTGGCCAGGCCGACATCGAATCGGGTGTCGTCACGATCACCGGCAACTCCATTACTGCGGTCGGCGATTCACGAACCGATGTCTCGGGTGCGAAGAAGATCATCGATGCGCGCGGTTCGGTCGTCATGCCGGGCTTCGCGAACAGCCACACCCACGTGGCATCGAACCTCTTGCTCCGGGGTCTGCTCGAAGACGTTTTGTTGTTCGAGTGGCTGCAAACCATGTGGAGCCTGAAACGCAACTTCGACCACGAGACCCTCTATTGGGCGAGTCTGTGCGGAGATCTGGAGATGTTGAAGGCCGGAATCACATCGTTCAACGAACACTTCGATGCCTACGACGTCGAACCGCAGATCGACGCTCTCACGGAGATTCCCCTACGGGCGACACTCGGCTACGGCTTTGCTGACCGCGGACTGTACGCCCCGCGCACCGACTATTCGCTGCGCACGATGGCCCGCTTCGCCGACATCGTCGCCGAACACCACGACACACGCGACGGATTGTTGCACATTGCTCTCTCGCCCCACGCCGTTTATTCGTGTGGTGCCGACATATGGCACGAGGTGCGACGGCTCGCCGACGCCCTGCATGTGTCGGTCCACACGCATCTCTCCGAAGGTCGACAAGAGGTGGCGTACACGATGGAGAACTACGGCATGCGTCCGGTGCAGTGGCTCGACAGCCTCGGCTTTCTCGGACCCGACGTCACGGCCGCGCATTGTTCGAGTCTCGATCCGACCGACATCTCGGTACTCGCCCGCACGGGCACCAAGATCGCCCACTGTCCGGTCAGCAACGCGAAGTTGGGGTCGGGAACCATGCCGTTGCGCGCGGTCATGGCCGCGGGCATCACCGTCGGCTTGGCAACCGACGGACCGGCCAGCCACAACTCGAGCGACATCTTCGAGGAAATGAAATTTGCGGGTCTCATTCACAAGACGGTCTCCGAGGATGTCGAGTTCCTGAAGATCGGTGAGATTCTCGAGATGAGTACCGCACAGGGCGCACTCGCCATGCACCGACCCGACACCGGACGCCTCGAAGTCGGCGCCAAGGCCGACGTGATCGTCGTCAACCTCGACACGGCACACACACAACCCGTGTACGACCCGCGTGCCGCGCTCGTTTATTCGTCACGGGCGGACGACGTGCGGCACAGCATCGTCAACGGCCGATTGTTGATGGAGAATCGCGAGGTCATCGGCGTCGATGAAGAGCGGATCCGA
>SXZT01000109.1 GCA_005787785.1 Actinomycetota bacterium | reverse complement strand
TGGCGTTTTGCCGACGGATTGCATCCGTACATTCAGAAAGATCCGTCGTGGGAGTTTCCCGAGCGTGCGGTGAACAAGAAGAACGACCTTCACCGCGAAGAGATGGTGCGGCACATGGCGACCGAGTTGGCCGGTCGTGACGACCTCTTCGCAAAATGTCTGCCCGACTATCCGCCCTACGGCAAGCGAATTCTTCTCGACAACCGGTGGTTCGCGGCGTTGAGGGAACCGCACGTCGAGCTGGTCACCGACGCGATCGAACGCGTCGTGCCCGCCGGTGTGACGACGTCGAGTGGGCAGCTGCACGAACTCGACGTGATCGTTCTTGCGACGGGTTTCGAGGTCACGCAGATGGCCTCACGCTTGAACATCACCGGTCGAGACGGCCTCGACTTGAGCGAAGCCTGGGCTCATGAGAATCCGCATGCATACCTGGGTATTTCGGTACCGGGTTTCCCGAACATGTTCCTGTTGCAGGGGCCGAACACGGGCCTCGGGCATGGTGGCAGCGCGATCTTCCAGTCGGAATGCCAGGCACGACACATCACGGCATGCATGGTGCGAATCGTCGAACAAGGAGCGAGGGTGATCGAGGCCGACCATGACGCGACGAAAGCGAACATCGCTGCCACCGACGTCGCACATGAGCGGATGATCTGGACGCACCCCGGAATGTCGACTTACTACCGCAACGCAAGTGGCCGAGTTGTCACCGTGATGCCGTGGAGGCTCGTCGACTACTGGCGGATGACACACGACCTTCTCGAAGGGGCGTATCACCTGCGCTGACGACGAGTGGAACGCACCATTCGACGACGGTGCCGCCACCCGCAGCGTCGCGGAACGTGCACGAACCACCGTTGCGATCCGCACGTGCGCGGAGATTTGCAAGACCGTTTCCGCGTCGGCCCGTCGGCGAGATGCCGACTCCGTCGTCGCGGACCGTGAAGCGCACCGTCGTCGGACCCATGGACAGCGATACCCGAACTCGTGATGCCCGGGCGTGACGCGCGACATTCGAGAGACTTTCGCGCACGGCGTGAACGATGTCGCTGGCGAGAGTGACATCCGTGATGGCGTCGACTCGAGGGTCGATGGAGCAACGTGGTTGGAAGCCCAACGCGATCGACGCATCGGCGACCGCGTCGGCAAGGGTCTCGAGAAGGCTGTGGCTGTGGCTGTGGGTCGTCGCTTCGGGTCGTGCCAGTTCTCGCATGCGGACGATGATCCGTCCCTGCAACTCGGAGAGTCGTCGAATCTCGGCCTCGATATCCGGCGGAACACGGGTGGCCGGGACGTCGAGTCGTAGCCGCGTTGCAAACACATCCTGCAGTGGTCCATCGTGAAGATCGCGGGCAACGCGCTCGGCGAAATCAACGACATTCACATCAACGAAAAATACGTACCGCTGTTGTGTCAATCAACGAACATCTGTCGCCAAACAGATGTACCCCGCGTCAATGTGTGCTGAGTGAACGTTTCCGGGTTGGTACACCCGTACCGATCGCGACGAGAACCGCCGCGATGACGATGCAGACAAAGAACCACGTCGCAAGTGGTCGGATCGTTCCGTCGAAGCGGTCGCTGGCGAAACCGCCGAGCAGTGCGCCGCCTGCGGTTGTCACTGTTGCCATGACGCTCGACGCGGTGCCTGCGATGTGGGCGACGGGTGACATTGCGGCGGTGTTGCACAGTGGGCCGAGACCCTGGGCGATCGGCACGACGAGAAGTATTGCCAACATGTACAGCCAGAACGCGGGGGATCCGTCGGAGAACCAAGCGATCGCGAGGAAAAAGCCGCCGCTCGCGATGGCGAGAGCGACGAGGCGCCGGATCAATGGGATGTTGCCGTGGGTTCGGACGAGGCGGGCGTTGTTCAACGCGTTCATCGAGAAGGCAAATGCGACGCATCCGAAGATGAGCGGGAACCACGGCCCGTAGCCGTAGACGTCTTCGATGATCACCTCTGACCCCGCGAGATAGGCGGTCAGCACGGAAAAGAGAAACATCACCGAGAGTGTGAAGGTGACCGTCTGGCGATGCGTCACCACTTCGCGTGCGGCCTGTCCCACCGAGCGCCAGGTGAAGGGTCGGCGGCGTTCGAGCGCGAGCGTCTCGGGGAGTCTCCGTGACCAGATGAGAAGAAGAGTGGCGAGGATGGCCGGACAGACGAAGACCGAACGCCACGGAAAGACCATGAGGAGGAGTGCTCCGAAGCCCGGGGCGAGAATCGGCACGAGGAGAAACACGGCCATGATCGTCGACATGAGGCGTGCCATCGTGTCGCCCTCGTATCGGTCACGGATCATCGCCGTTGCGATCGCGCGGGGTGCACCGGCCGCGAGACCCCACACGAACCGGGACACCTTGATCCAACCCCACGACGGCGCGAGGCACGAGACGAGGGCGCAGAGAATGTAGAGAATCGTGCCGATTACGAGTGGTTTTTTTCGCCCGAAGCGGTCGGACGCCGGGCCGTACAGCCACGGACCGATCGCCACGCCGAGGAAGAACGCGGTGACGATCCAGCCGACGTCGGTGGAGTCGGGTGACATGCCGAACTCGCGTCTCATGTCGGGGAATGCAGGGAGCATGATGTCGATCGCAAGTGCACCCATCGCCATGAAGGCAGTGACCATTGCGATGAACTCTTTGTTGCCAGCTGTCAATTTGCCGTCAACGTCCCCCGATGTCACGGGACCAAACTAGGTGAGGCGCACACGCATCAACGAGGCAAACCGTCGATGTCGAGAAGAGCACCGGTGGTGTACGAACTTGCACCGGAAGCGAAGTACAAGGCCGCACCGACGATTTCGCTCGGTTCGCCTCCGCGACCGAGCGCGTAGGCGATCTTTGCGTGTTCACTGAACGTGTTCATGTCCCACGCCTTCGAAATGTCGGTGAGAAATGGGCCGGGGACGATGCAATTCACGCGGACCTTCGGGCCGAACGCCGCGGCGAGGCTTTTCGTGAGGCTGTTGATGCCGGCCTTGGCTGCAGCGTACGGGGCCTCGGTGGGGCTGGGGCGATGACTTGCGACCGACGAGACGTTGATGATCGAACCCCCGCCGCCGGCGACCATGCGCGTGCCGATGTTCGCTGACAAACGAAAGGGACCCTTCAGGTTGACACCGATGACCTTGTCAAAGAGCTCTTCGCTGACATCGGTGAGCGAGGGATACAGCGGCGACATTCCGGCGTTGTTGACCAGCACGTCGACTCGCCCGAATTCGTTGTAGGCGGCGTCGGCGAGTGTGTCCGCATCGGACCAGCTGGCCGCGTGGTAGCCAACGGCAAGTGCTCGACGGCCGAGGCCACGCACTTCGTCGGCGACCGATTCGCAGTTGGCGACTTTGCGGCTGGCGATGACGACGTCGGCTCCGTGGGTGGCGAAGGCAAGAACCATTTCGCGGCCGAGGCCACGGCTGCCGCCAGTGACCACGGCAACTTTTCCGGAGAGGTCGAACAGTTCAGAGGCGGTGCGCGGGCTCATGTGCCAAAACTACTGACCCGGTAGGGCGACGGTGACCCGACGTGTGTCTGCGTCGAGATTCACTCGCCATCCACCTTCGTGCACGCAGCGGTGGTGTTCGTTGCAGAGGGGTACCAGATTGTTGAGGTTGGTCGGCCCGCCATTGACCCAGTAGTTGATGTGGTGAGGTTCGCAGCGCGCGACCGGCACGGCACATCGTGGGATTGCACACGTCGAGTGCATTGCCTCGAGGGCCTTTCGTTGATGGGCAGATGCGATTCGCGTTGCGCGGCCCATGTCGAGGACCACGCCCGTCGACGACATGACTACCGGAATGATGCGGGCCTCACAGGCGAGACGCCGAACCGTCTCGACGGGCAGGGAAATGTCGGTGCCCGTCGAAATGACCGACTTCTCATGGAGCCCGCGACGCAGGGTGTCGATGTCGACCACGACGCTCACATCGGTGCGTGTACCGGCGCCGGTAATCGACACGACATTCGAGCCCGCGGAGTCGCACACGAGGGCAACGAGAGCGAGGGCGTTGAGATGTGCCGGCTTGTCGGAGGGGGTGCCGGATGCATCGCGGCCTTCGCCCGCATTGAAGAGTGTCTGCACGGCGCTCTGTAGCCGCCCGACCAATCGAAGGCCCGACTCGGGATCAAGTTCGCCATGGAGGCGTACCATGCCCGAGTCGTTGTCGACCCAGTGCCGCAGCCAGGTGCGCCGGCGCTGTCGTTCGGTGGTGTCGACCCCGCTGTCGTGTTCGGCACGTAGTGCGGTTTGTTGAACGAAACGTGAGAAGTTGTCGGGTGATGTGCGGCGTGCGATACCGACGAGACGGCTTTCGTCGTTGGCGAACAACTGAAATGCCTCGACGTCGAGATGGCGCACCGCCCGCGTGATGACGTCGACGTGGTGAGCAGAAATGTCGCCCGACAACACGGCCTCGCGCATGTGCGGAAACTTCTCGAGTGTGTCGACGCGTTGCATGTCGCGACGTGCATCGGGCCGTGAGACCGCGGTGGCTTTGATGATGACCTGTTCGGGCATGACTGCCGGAGATGCGGCGGACAATTGCCGCAGCCGACCATTCAGCAGCATGCGAACCGCATCGATATCGCGCTGCATCGCAGCCAGGCGTTCGAGCGCGCGACGCACACCATCGAGGCCGAGCGTTGCGACGTGTTCGGCTGTCAGATGCTGGAGGTGATTTTGCGGGTGGGATTCACCGATGGGCGACACGATGTCGCGAGAAGCAAGTGCCGGTGATGCAGTCACTCGATCCTCCTCGCTGTGAACAGTAGGAGGGGGGTGTCACGCGGGACTGTTCACCCGCGCGTGACGAAGAACGACCCGAGGGCCACGCGCACGACCTGTTCCCAGTCTTCGGTCGTGACGGGCTCGGTGTCGAGGTCGAGCAAGACCCGAGCAAGGTTGTAGCCCTGGACGAAGACCGCGACCGCACGCGCGTCGATGTCGGTGCGGATCCAACCCATCTTTTGTCCGTAGCGAACCGCGTCGGCGATCGTTTCGGTGTGCGAGTGCTGTTGAAGTGCGAGCGACTCGCGCAGGTCGGGTCGGCCGTGCGAACTCGCAATGACCGACAGACGGTTGTGGCGGGCACGTTCACGTTCGGCAGAGTTGCCGGTTTGAACGAGAGCCGACGTTGCCGCGACGAACTCTTCGAGTGTCGTGGTCTTCGTGAGGGTCTCGCGAATGTTCTTTGCGTCTTCGGCCACGAAGCGGCTGAACTGCATGACGCGTGCAGCGGCGATCAGGCCTTCACGACCGCCGAAGTGGTGGTAGAGGGAACCCTTCGAGATGCCGGTTTCCTGGAGAATGTCGTCGATGCGAACGCTCGCCTCGCCGTGCGCCTCGATCGCTTTGATCGTGGCCTCGATGACAACGGAAACAGTCGCTTCTGCCCGAGCCTGAATCGGCTGGGGAACTCCAACGGGACTGTCCATGTCGATGGCGAGTCTAACAAACTTCTGTTCTAGACGATGCTCAAAACGAGATCGTGTCAGTCCTTTTCGATGTAGGGGCCGAGGACCTGGGCAACCCGCATGTGGGCGGGAATGTGGTCGATACCAATGGTGCGGTCGACCGTCTCGTGGAAGTGCCAGATACGCCGTTCCTGATAGTTGACGACGACGCCCTTCATTGCCGGGGACTCGAGTGAGCGCTGCATCGGGGCCATGTTCCACTTGTCCTCGTCCATGATGAAATCGAACTCGTCCATGCGCTGCTGCCAGTGCGGTGGCAGTTCATCGCCCTCCCAGTCCTTTGGCGCGTAGTGCGACCACATGAGACGGGTGTTCGACTTGTCGATCGGCCAGAACATGATGAACGGAAATCCGTACGCCGCGACGGGCGATATGAGGTTCGGAAACAGCGAGAACGCGGTGCTCGTCGAGCGGATCATGTCGTTGACCGACGGAATGTCGATGAAGCGCGGGTCCTTGAAGGTTTGGAAGTCGGCCCAATCCTTCATGCCTCGTAGTTCGCATGCCTTCTTCGAAAAAGGTGTCACCATGCGGCTGCAACCATTGGGCAACAAGCCCATCGATGCGCCACGGTTGTCGAGCGCGCTCCAGCCACCGCGGTCGTGGATGAAGCGGAAGTGGTACACCTCGAGGAATGCCTCGGCGGTGACTTTCCAGTTGCATGGAATGTCCATGACG
The DNA here is from genome assembly GCA_005787785.1 of Actinomycetota bacterium. GTDB lineage: Bacteria > Actinomycetota > Acidimicrobiia > Acidimicrobiales > Ilumatobacteraceae > F1-20-MAGs119. The sequence goes on along the minus strand of SXZT01000109.1, from coordinate 8,830 downwards.
CGTGGTCCGACCGCGCGCAGTTCCGATCCGCACAGTTCCTCCATCTGTTGGAACGGAACGCCGAACCATTCGTGCAGCGGGGCCGCGTCGGGGTCTTGGTTCACCCAGATCCATCCCTGCCACGACTCGCAGCTGATCTCCGTGAGGAACTTCTCTTCGCGACACAAACCGATGAAGTCACGCTCGTCGGGCACGCTCTTCAATTCACCTGAATCGATGCTGTAGACCCAGCCGTGATACTGGCAACGCAGTTGGTTGGCACAACCCTTTTCCTCGCGCACCACCGGCGCCCCGCGGTGCTGGCAGGTGTTGTAGAACGCACGCAACTTTCGATCGTTGCCGCGCACGACGACGATTGGAACGCGCAGGTGGTCGAAGGTGAAGTAATCCCCGGGGTTGGCGGCGTCCTCTTCGCGGCCTGCCATCACCCACACGCGTGACCACAGGTGTTTTTTCTCGAGTTCCCAGAACTCGTCGGAGATGTAGCGGCTGATCGGAACGTCGTGGAATGCGGGGAAACCCTCGGGGTTGCCCTTACGTTCGAATTGTTCGTGCATGTCTCGCTTGATGCGCTCGATCAACGTTGCGTCCATTGGACCCCTCCTTCGAAACGCGCGTTTCCCCAAACGTTACGGCTCGTCGGCACCTGTTTCGGAGTCGGACAAACCAGCCGCCGCCAGCAGGTCTTCGGCGGCCTGGCGCACCTGCCAGTCGCGGTCACTGAGGGCTGCGCGCAGGGCGGACGTGACTTCGGGGGTGTCGAACGGTGCGAGCGAAATGACCGCCCGCCGACGCACCGCGGGCTTGTCGTCGCAGGCGTTCAGAATTGCGGGGAGCCCTCTCTCGTCGCCGATCGAACCGAGTGCTGCGACGCACGATTCGCGGACGAGAGGATGTGGATGAGTCGTCGCCGACATGACGAGCGCCTGCATTTCGGCGTCGGACACGGAGTCACGTTCGCCCAGTGCCCACCCCGCGGTTTCCGCCACGGCAAAGTCCTCGTCGGCCAGCAGTCGCACGAGATCGACGCGTCTGTCGTGCGCAGCGATCCGGGCAAGCCGGTGGCGCACCTGCCGTTCGGGATCGGTGAGCGCGAGTGCGATGTGTCGCGGAGTCAGTGCGTCGCACTTGTGCAACGACGACAGTGCGATGACGCGCACGTACGGGTCGTTGCCGTCAAAGGCGGCTTCGAGTGTCGCGAAGTCGTGGTCGTGTGCGGCAAGCGTGACGGCCGCAAGCGTGACCTGGCCCGATTCCACGGCTTAGCGCAAGAGGTTGGTGACCGACTCGACCAGCAAGCCGGCCGCGACGGAAACGGCGAGGGCGATGACAAGGCCTGCCGCAACGGCGAACCCGAGGAGACCGCCCGTTGCCGTGACGCGGCGCCGTGCGGACGGCGGACGGTAGACCTGCCCGGGCCGCTGGTCGACACGCAAATAGATCGGCGCGGGGCGGCGCACACCGCGGCGCAGCTGGGTCCAATCGAGGCGCAGGACGAGCAACGCGATGGCAACGGTGGCGACGAGACCGACGGCACCGGCGCGCACGGTGACATCCGCCGTCGACAATGCAACAATCAGCACGGTCATGTCAGATGCGTCTCCCGATCAATCGCCGATGAGCGTACTGCCCCCGCCGGTGATTCCCGCCGTGCCCCAGCCGACGACATCCGTGCGCCGACTGTGGTGGGCCCTTCCCATGCTGACCCTTTCGTGGCTGGTACTCGTGGCGATCATCGTGGCCGGTGCCATGACCATCCAGCGATGGGAAACGGCACCCGGTTCGGTCGACTCCGTTGCTCCGCGACTTGGATTCGGAACGGGTGCCACCGATGTCACGCGTTACAGAACGGAAAACAGCGTTCGTTTCGTCACCGCATACGGGTCGCAGTTGACGGCACTCGAAGGTTTCGTCGGCTGGGTCGACGACGACATCGCCGTCGAGACGAGGCTTCAGCGATTCGGTGATCGATCACCCGTCGAGCAGCGTCGACTTGGTTTCCAGGCGATGGTCGGCGCCAAGCAGATCGCCGAGTACGTGGCGCTGAAACGTCTCGGCTACGACGTTGCCCTCAACTATGGATCGGTTGTTGTCGAACAGGTGATCTGCGAGGAGAAGCCGGCGGTCGACTCGGCGTGTAGGCGGTTGAACCCGGGCGATGTGATCGAATCGCTTGCCGGTACACCGACTCCCGCTCTCGACGTTTTGGCCAAGGCAATGGAGGGTCGCAAGGTGGGTGACGTCGTGGAAATCGTCGTCAACACATTGAATTCGAACCCCAACGAGACACGCCGCACGGAGAAAGTGCGTCTCATCACCAGCCCCGACGACCCGAATCGCACGATCATCGGAATCGTTCCTGCCGATACGCGAACCGTCGACGTCCCTTTCGAAGTCGACATATCGACCGATTCGATCGGTGGGCCCTCGGCGGGACTCGCCTTTGCGCTCGCGCTACTCGATGAACTCACGCCCGGAAACCTCATGGGTAAAGAGTCGGTTGCGGCGACGGGAACCATCGCTGAAGATGGAACGGTCGGCGCGATCGGTGCGCTGCGGCAAAAAGCCGTTGCCGTCGAACGCAGTGGTGCCGGACTCTTCCTTGTTCCCAAGTTGCAGACACCCGATGAGATTGCGTCGGCACGTGCCGCAGTGGGTCCGAAGCTCAGGATCATGCCCGTCGGTACGCTCGACGAGGCACTCGATGCGCTGGTTGAGTACGGCGGGGGCAAGTTGCCCGCGCAGCCTTCGGGCGACTGACGCGGCGGGCAATGCCACGTTTCGGGTGTGGAGCGGGCGTACCATTTCACAAATGGCGATTTCATTCTCACGCCCCGACCCGTCGTCGCCCGCGGCCGTCAGTGCCGCGGCGTTCACCGTTGCGCGTCGTGGCTATGACCAAACCGAGGTGCGCGATTTCCTACGCATGGTCTCGGCCGAGCTTGCCCGTTTGCAAGAGCGCGAGAGGTTCCTCGAAAGTGAACTGAAGGCGATGCAGACACGGGGGATGTCCGCCCCCGGAATGCTCGATGAAGAAGTCGTGACCGCCCTGCTCGGCGAGGAGGCCGCCCGCGTCCTCGGGGCTGCCCGCGAGGCAAGCACCCAAATCCGCCAGCGGGCCGAGGAAAACGCCACCCGTTTGGTCAAAGAAGCCGCGGGAGACGCCACCCGGCTGCGCGAAGAAGCCGAAATCGAGGCCGTGCGCCGTCGCGACGATGCAGCCGCAGATGCCGAAGCTGAAATCGAACTTGCCAAACAGCAGGGTCGCGAAATGGTCAGCGAGGCCCGCGAATACCGCGAAAAGGTGCTGTCGGAACTGGCTCGCCGCCGCGAACTCGCGCGGGCCCAGATCGAACAGCTCGTGGCCAACCGCGATCGCCTGTTGAACGCGTTCGAGCGTGCCCGTCTCGCCACCGACGACGTGATGACCGGTCTGGTCTCCGTCGACGACGACCTGCCTCGCGAGTTCGTGAATCTTGCGCCGACCACCGGCCCCGTCGCGCCGGTCACGCTCGGCACCCCCGTCCTTCAGATGTTTGACCGTGAGAAGCACGACCTCGAGTCCGGCCGCACTGAGGAGCCGAACGTCGAGCCGAACGATCATGTCACGGTCGAAGAAGTCACGGTCGAAGAAGTCACGGTCGAAGAAGTCACGGTCGAAGAAGTGACGGTCGAAGAAGTTGTCGCGGAGGAAACAGCCGCGTGTGAGGAGGTCGAACTCGTCGCTGACGAGACGATCGAGGACGCCGTCGAGGTGACCTCTGATCCCATCGTCGAACACGACGTCGTGGAAGTGAGAGATGTCGTTGCTTCGCCGGTCGAAGTCGTGACCCCCGAGCCCTCGAATGTCGTCTCGCTGTTCGGCAAGGATCGTGCCCGTCCCGAGCCGACGCGCGTCAATTCGGATCATCCGAGTGTCGACCATTCGCAGCCGGAACCGAAAGCCGAAGTTCCTGCACCGCCGCGCGACCAGGTCGACGACATTTTTGCGCGTTTGCGAGCCTCGTCGGTGTCGAAGCCGAGCGAAGGCAGCGTCTTAGAAGTGCGCAAGAAGGAGGACGACACGAGAGCTACGTCAAAGACGTCAGCCGTCATCGAACCCGTGCGCAACGACGCCGCGTTTGAGCGCCGCTCCGAAGCCCTTGCGCCGCTCGTCACCAAAATGTCGCGCAACCTGAAGCGCGCACTTGCCGACGAAGAGAACGAGATCCTCGAACATCTGCGCAAGCGCAAGCCCGTGATGGAACTGAAGGTGATGTGTGGCACTCCGGCCGAACACACTGCGAAGTACGTCGAAGCGTTGTCGAACGAAGTAATGGCGGCCGCAAAAGCCGGAGCATGTTTCGTCGATGCCAATGCCAAGCGCGGGCCGACGAAGGCCGACATCAATCCCGCCATCACCGAAATCGTGAAGCGTCTCCTTGTTACGCCACTGCGCAACAAGATCAGCGAAGTGCTCGTGACGCACGCCACCGACAAAGAAGGTGCTGCCAAGGCGATTCGTGGTGTCTATCGGCAGTGGAAATCGACCCAGATCGACGAACACATCGATGACGTTGCGTGTTTGGCCTACGGCCGCGGGATGTACGTCACTTTTGCCCCGGGTGCACAGGTGTGCTGGATGGTCGATCCGAACGGCCCGGCATGCGCCGATGCGGAAGACAACTCACTCGCAGGATGTGTTGTTCTCGGGAAAGAAGTCCCCACGGGACACAGCGAGCCACTCGCGCATGCGGGCTGCCGTTGCCTGTTGGCGCCTCTCCCGAACTAGCCTGCGAGCGTGCGCAACGCATCGGATTTGCCCGGTAACTCTCCTCGTCGCCCCAAGCTGAAAATTCGTAAGCCGGGTCGCGGTCGCATCATCATCATCGCGGTCGTTGCGGTGCTGCTGATTCTGATTCTGTCGGCTCGTAGTCTCTCCACCTTCTACATCAACGTTCTGTGGCATCGTTCGCTTGGTCGGTCCGACGTGTACTGGGGAGTCCTCGGCACCAAGTGGATGCTCATCGGAGCGTTTGCACTCGTGTTCGCCGTGCTCCTCTGGGTCAATCTGGCGATCGCCGACCGCATGGCTCCCTTGTCAGTTCCTGACTCGCAGGAACAACGGGCCCTCGCCCAGTTGCGAACTCTGTTGCGCAAACGGCGTCGTTTGACACGCACCCTCGTCGCCCTGGTGCTCGGCTTCCTGATCAGTCTGCCCGCATCTGCCCAGTGGCAGAACTGGATGATGTTCCGCAACCACAAGTCGTTCGGCATCGACGAACCGTTGTTCAAGAACGACGTCGGGTTCTATGTCTTCCGCCTGCCATTTGCCGAGTTCATTGCGACCTGGTTCTTTGGTGCACTCGTTCTCATCGCCATCATCACGGCTGTGTCGCATTACGTGAACGGTTCGATTCGGGTGCAAGACCCCGAGCAACGTGTCACACCTCAAGCGAAGGTTCACGTGTCGGTGTTGTTGGCGGGTCTCGCGCTGGTGCGCGCGGCCGACTATTGGTTGCAGCGTTTCGACCTCACGCGTTCGACTCGCGGCGTCGTGCAGGGCGCCACCTACACCGACGTGAAGGCGCAGCTTCCAGCCCTCAATCTGATGATTCTCGTGTCATTCGCGGTAGCGGTTCTGTTCCTGTGGAACGTGCGTCAGCGTGGCTGGCGCCTTCCGGTATTGGCCGTCGGACTGTGGCTCGTCGTGGCCGTCGTCGCCGGCACCGCATATCCGGCCGTGATTCAGCGTTTCGTCGTGCAGCCCAACGTGAGCAGTCGCGAGTTGCCGTACATCGGTCGCAATCTCGACGCGACGAAGGCCGCACTCGGCCTCGATACCGTTGAAACAGTCGACTTCGACGTCGAGAACATCGGCCTCGATGACGTCGAGGCGAACGTGGCGGCGTTGCGCGACGTCCGCCAGCTCGAACCCACGCAGATGCGCGACCGTTTCTCGCTCGACCAAGGACTCACGTCGTTCTATGCCATCCGCGACCTCGACGTCGACCGCTACGCGATCGACGGCCGTCTGCAGCAGGTCATGCTCGCGACACGGGAACTCAACTCTGCAGGTATTCCGAACGGCACATGGGTGTCACGCCACCTTCTCTATACGCACGGGTGCAACGTGGTCGCCGCGCCCGCGAGTTCCGTGACGACCGATGGCCGACCGGTGTACGTCGACTTGGGAGTCAAGCGCCCCGAGCTGTATTTCGGCAATGGTCCGTTGACGTATGCGATCACGAACACGGGCACACCCGAACAGCCGTGTGCCGGCGAAAAGCCCCTCGATTACAAGGGCAAGGCCGGAATCAAGATGGACTCGACGTTCAAGCGCATTGCCATGGCCATCAATTTCGGTGAGTACAACCTGTTCGGTTCGAGACTCGTCGAAAGCGACTCGCAGATTCTTCTCGTGCGCGACGTGCGTGACCGCGTCGAGAAGTTGGCTCCTTTTCTCACCTTTGATGCCGACCCCTACCCGGTTGTGCATGATGGCAAGGTTGACTGGGTGATCGATGCCTTTACGTCGACGAGCCGATATCCACACGCGCAACGCGCGAACACCGACCAGTTGACACCCGGTGGTGGGTTGTCGCATTCCTTCAACTACGCGCGCAACAGCGTGAAGGCCGTGGTCGATGCCTACACGGGCGAGGTGACCTTCTACGTCATCGATGAAAAGGACCCGATCATCCGAATGTGGCGTGACGTGTTCCCGAAGCTTTTCACCGATGGTGACAAGGCCCCGAAGTCGCTGAGCGCTCATTTCCGGTACCCGGAAGACCTTTTCCGTGTGCAGACGAACATGTACGCGAAATACCACTTCGATGATCCCAACCTGTTCTTCAACCGTGACGGTGCATGGAGCGTGGCGCAGGCGCCGCCGCTCGAGCCCGAGCAGTCGACAACCCTCGCCGGTGGACTTGCCGGTGGAGCCGAAGCGACGGGTGATGCCGTCGAGGTGCGGGAAGCGAACGTCGAGCGCTTCGAGCCGTACTACACGATCTTCCACGACCCCACGGGCAAGGTGAAGACCCCGACGTTTTCGATGCTGCGGCCGTTCGTACCGTTCTCCTCAGACGATGCCCGCAAGGAACTTCGCTCGATGATGGTCGTGTCCAGCGATCCCGATTCGTTCGGCAGGTTGTCGCTGTACGAGTTCAACGACCCACTGCCGCCGGGGCCTGCCACCGTTGCGGCACAGTTCGACAGCGATCCGATCATTTCGCAAACGATCACGCCGCTCGACCTCCGTGGATCCCGGGTCGTGTACGGCGACCTGCAGATCGTGCCCGTTGGCAAGGGTCTCGTTTACGTGCGTCCGCTCTTCGTGCGTCCCGACGACACGGCGGCCCGTCAGGTGTTCGTGCGCAAAGTGATGGCGTCATACAAGGACGAATCGGTGATCGCCGACTCCGTCAGCGCCGCCATCGGAAAGTTGTTCGCCGGCTTCGACACCGACCTTGGTGACAGGGTCGACGATGGCAAGGGCACGGAGTCGACGGACACCAGCGGCGGTTCAACAGACTCAGGTTCAAACGACTCCGGCACCAAGCCGGAAACGACGGTTCCCGACACGACGGGTCAAACACCCGCCGAGTTGCTGGCCCGTGCCGATGACCTGTTCGCCGAGGCTGATGCTGCTCTCGGTCAGTCACCGCCCGACTTCGTCACCTTCCAGGAAAAGCAGGCCGCGGCGCGTGATCTGATTCGTCAGGCGCTCGAATCCATCGGCAACTAACGCGCGCGACGCAACTGGTCGGCGATTTCCGCAAGGTCCTGGCGAAAGGCGATTTCGTACCGTACCTGCTCGGCGGCGAGTCGTGCCTGCGCGCCGTGCAGTTCGGCGACGGTTTCCGCCGATATGGAGTCGGCGTATTTTTCGAGGCCGTCGATTCCCATTGACAGTTCATGTATCTGGTTTGCGAATTCACGCCCCATGTGCACCAAGCGGTCATCGATCACCCGCAGGTCCGCGACCACCTTTTCGTTGACCGCGATCATCCCATCGAGCTGCTTGCGAGTCGCATCGAGGTCGACACGCATCTGGGCAAACTCGGCTCGCAGCGTGTCGAGGTCGGTTGCCACCAGACTCCTGAATTTCTTGAAGCCGTACCTCGTTGCCATCGGAGACAAGCGTAATCAGCCGACAAGGTGTCGGAATGGTATGACAGTGCCGTGGCAAGAGTCCCGCAACGTTGCACGTGGTGCGAAGGGAACGACATCTACGTCGCGTACCACGACAACGAATGGGGTCGTGCCACCACCGACGAAACTCGACTCTTCGAAAAGATCTGCCTCGAAGGATTTCAGAGCGGTCTCTCTTGGATCACTGTTTTGCGAAAACGTGAATCGTTCCGGGACGCCTTCGCAGGATTCGATCCCATCAAGGTCGCCCGATTCAGCGACTCAAAAGTCGACAAACTCCTCACGAACGCGGGCATCATCCGCCACCGCGGAAAGATCGAGTCGACGATCAACAACGCACAGCGGCTGAACGCCATGCATGGGGCGGGTGAGTCCCTTGCCGATGTCGTCTGGTGGTTCGTCGACAGAGAGACGCTGCCCGGTCCCGATTCCCTCGGCTCTCTGCCCGGCAGCACCCCTGCGTCCACGGCTCTCTCGAAGACTCTGAAGAAACAAGGCTGGTCGTTCGTCGGGCCGACCACGATGTACGCCTTCATGCAGTCGATGGGTGTCGTCAACGACCACTTTGTGGGTTGTCACGTACGCGCCGCTTGCGACCGTGAACGCCGTGCCGTCCTTCGTGCCGGGGTTGGTGACACCCGTTTCGCCGATACACTTCGTTCCACGACGCGGGGTGGAGCAGCCCGGTAGCTCG
>SXZT01000108.1 GCA_005787785.1 Actinomycetota bacterium | reverse complement strand
GTTCGGTGATGCCCGTGTCGAGATGTTCGCGCCACGTGCCCGTGCCGCCTGCCGAGATGACGTCGCCACCGACTTTCTCGGCGCAGCCGCGCAACGTATCCATCGCGGCCGACACCTGGTCGCGCTTCGCAGTCGCGTCGGCGACCATCATCAAGTGCCCCTCGTAACCCATGACGCCACGCACGTTCATCCGCAACGAGCGCGCGCGGTCGGCAAGGCGTGCCGCGTCGTCGGGTTCGACACCGCAACGGGGGAGACCGACGAAGACGTCGATGAGAACGTTCTTGATTCCCGCACGTGCGGCGGCGTGCACCGTTTCGTCGGAATCAACTGCGACGGTCGCCCCTGTGCCGGCGATCGCACCGAGGCGCGCAGGGTCGACCGATTCGTTGGCGAGGAGGAAGTCGGCCTCGATGCCGGCCTTGGCGAGTCCCGAGATTTCGCGCGGAGTGGCGCAGGTGAAGCCCGAGTGCCCGAAGCGCTGTTGCACCTTGGCGAGCGAACTGCACTTGTGGGCCTTCACGTGGGGCCGCAGGCGATTGCCCGGCCAGGCCTGCGCCATCGTTGCCAGGTTGGTCTCGAGGGCGCCGGCATCGATGATGAGGGCGGGGGTCGGCAGGTCGTCGATGAACATGTGCCGGCGGAGAGACTCGAACTCTCACTGGCGGCGTCCTAAGCGCCGTGCCTCTGCCATTGGGCTACGCCGGCGGGTGACCGAAGGCTAACTCTCGGTACGTCGGGAACGGGAGCGTTCTTTGACAGAATGTAAAGGTGACGACAAAAACGGCTCCGCCTGCCAGCCCCGTGTCGGGCCTTTCGAAAGAAGCGCTGTCCGACCAACTCGGTCTCGCCGATTCCGTCGTTGACGCGGCGTCGCTTGCCAACAGTGTCAAGCGTTTTGCCGAACAGAAGATCGTGCTGCCGACCTTCTCACAGCTGGCCGATCCATCGACGATTCCCGCCGACGTTGCGGCAGGGCTGAAGGGCCTCGACAAGGACGCCCCCGATGCACGGAACCTCTTCCGCGTGCACTGGTACAACAACATGGCGGGCGAGCGCGTGTCGGTTCCCGACCACGTCGTCTTGCCGTCGTCGTTGACCGGCGTCGAAAGTCCGATCATCGTCGTGTTCGGCGACCGATTCCCGATGATCACCGCGCACAAGGTGCTTGCCGCCTATTCGTGCTTCGCGCCACGCGTCATCTCGGGCCAGTTCGACCCGACGAAGCATCGTGCGGTGTGGCCGTCGACGGGCAACTACGCACGCGGCGGTGTCGCGATCAGTCGCATCATGGGAAGCCGCGGCGTGGCCGTGCTTCCCGCGGGAATGTCGAAGGAACGTTTCGACTGGCTCGACCGATGGGTGGCAGATCCGGCCGACATCATCCGCACGCCCGGCACCGAGAGCAACGTGAAAGAGATCTACGACGCCTGCAACGAGATGGCGAAAGATCCGGGCAACTTCATCCTCAATCAGTTCTGCGAATTCGGCAATCACGTCGGCCACTACTACGTCACGGGTTCCGCCCTCGCCCACGCCTTCGAAACCGTGGCCAAGGCCAGCGGCAATCCGCGTCTGCGGTGCGCGGCGTTCACGTCGGCCACAGGAAGTGCGGGAACCATCGCGGCAGGAGACCGACTGAAGGATCTCTACGGCACCAAGATCGTCGCCGTCGAGGCGCTCGAGTGTCCGACGATGCTCGAGAACGGTTTTGGTGAGCACAACATCCAGGGCATTGGCGACACGCACATTCCGCTGATCCACAACGTGATGAACACCGATGTCGTCGTCGCCGTGTCCGATCGTGCCACCGATGAACTCGACGTGCTCTTCAACACCTCCGAGGGCAAGGCGTATCTGGCCGACCGCCTGGGGCTGTCGGTCGAACTGCTCGAACACCTCGAGCATTTCGGTTTCTCTGCGATCTGCAACGTTCTCGCTGCAATCAAGACGGCCAAGTTGCTGGGTCTCGGTGCCGACGATGCCCTCATCACCATCGCCACTGATGGTTCGGCGCTCTACCCCAGCGAACGGGTGAAGACGCTCGCGCACCGTTTCGGCAATGACTTCACCCGTGCCGATGCGGCCGAGGTGTACGGCGAGCACCTTGCCAACGTCAACACCGACGCGACGATCGACTGCACCGAACGCGACCGCAACCGCATCTTCAACCTCGGTTACTACACCTGGGTCTAACAGCAGGGCACGCCACTCGACGTGTTCGAGGCGCGCCGCTCGCAGGAGTTCTGGCGCGGTATCCGCGCTTACATGCCGGTGTGGGACGAAATGATCGCCGACTTCAACGCGCGCGTCGCAGCGCACAAGTAGCCCATGCGTGCAGTCGTTGCCGGTCGCCTGCGGTGTGCATCGTGCGGCGCGGTGGTCCCCGTTTCGACGGCGCTTTCGTGGCGTTGCCCCAACGCGGTGGGGGGTGATCGCCACCATGTGTTGATGATCGACAGCGACGACGCCGGCGGCGAATTCGTTCCCGACGATTCCGACAATCCGTTCGTTGCGTTCCGTCGCATGTTGGCCTGGGACGCATTCGCGGCGTCCACCGGTATGTCTGACGACGATCGTCGCTCGTTCATCGAGCGCACCGACGACCTGGTCGCATCGGTGGCCGGAACGGGCTTTCGATTCACGCCGGTTGCGCGCGAGTTCCGACTCTCGGTTGAACTCGGCTTCATCGCAGCCGGCGGCGTGTGGGTGAAGGACGAAACCCGCAACGTGGCCGGTTCGCACAAGGCGCGCCACCTTTTCACCGAATTGCTGCATCTGTTGCTCGCCGAATCGCACGGCCTCGCCCCCTGGAACTCGGCGACGCGCCCGGAGCTTGCGATCGCCTCGTGTGGTAATGCGGCGATCGCGGCATCGACGCTTGCCGCTGCGGTGCGGTGGCCGATTCGGGTGTTCGTCCCGCAGGGCGCCGATGGTGCTGTCATCGACACGCTGGTGACGCTCGGCGCGACAATTGAACGGTGTCCACGACGTGCCGACGATCCGCCGGGTGACCCGTGCGTGCTGCGTTTCCGCGAACGGGTTGCCGCGGGTGCAGTGCCTTTCGGTGTGCAAGGAACCGAGAACGCCTGGTGCCTCGACGGTGGACGCGTCATCGGCTGGGAGATCGTTCACCAACTCGGTCGCGCCGCGCTGACGCATCTCGTGATCCAGGTCGGCGGTGGAGCCTTTGCTGCGGGAATCGGCGAAGCATTGATGCTCGCAGGATCGACAACGTCGCTCGTGGCCGTTCAGACCGCGGGCTGCGCGCCGCTCGAGCGCGCGTGGCGCATGGCCGCGTCAACTGGTGGAACCGCACACGCCGGCCCCCGTTGGAACGAATGCATGTGGCCCTGGGGGTCCGAGCCGGCGTCGCTTGCCGACGGAATTCTCGACGACGAAACTTACGACTGGGTTGGCGTATGCGATGCGATGTCGGCGACTCGGGGCTTTCCGGTGGTCTCACCCGAATCGGACGTGGTGGCGGCTTACGCGATGGCCCACCGCGTGACACCGATCGATGTGTCACCCACGGGTAGCGCCGGCCTGGCTGGCCTCATCACGCTCCGCCATACGGGCGTCGTTGGCAACGATGCACAGGTCGGCATCGTGTTCAGTGGAATCAGACGTGGCGTGGATCTGCCCGTACTTCGTTGAGTCGACCGTTGTCGACGTCGTAGACGAAGCCTCGGATGTGATCTTTGTGCTTGATGAAGGGAGAGTGCAGCAGGCGCCCGATGCTCTGGCGCACGTCGTCATACGGGTCGTCGAACGCCTCGAGTGACCACCACGGTTTGATGCCACTTTCGTGCGCGAGCTCGGCGTAGAACTTTGCCTCCTCCACCTTCTGCAAGCCGCAGTCGGTGTGGTGGATGAGAACAATTTCCTTGGTGTTCAGCAGTCGTTGGGAGAGAACGAGTGAGCGCACCACGTCGTCGGTTACCACACCGCCTGCGTTTCGGATGATGTGCGCATCGCCGTGCGCCAAACCGAGCATCTGGAAGATGTCCATACGGCTGTCCATGCACGCAACCACGGCGAGCTGACGGCGTGGCGCGAGGGCGAGGCCGTGGTCTGCGAACTGCGTGACGAAGATCTCGTTGTAGCCGAGTAGTTCGTCGGTGCTCGGCGAGAATCGTGCGATGTCGTCATCTTTCACCCGATCATTCTGCCCGAAGTGGGCTCCCCGTGGGCTCCCCCCACTAGCCTCACGCCCATGACGTCGACGATGCCATTCCCCGCCGGTTCGGTTCCCTCTTTCGATGCCGGGTCTGGCGACCCGAGATTCGATGTTTTCGGTCGGTTGATGAAGAACCGCGTCGTCATGCTGGGTACCGACGTGAACGATGACATGGCCAACCAGATCTGCGCTCAACTCCTGTACTTGGAGGGTGAAGACCCCAACTCCGACATCTGGCTCTACATCAACAGCCCCGGAGGCTCGATCACCGCGGGAATGGCCATCTACGACACGATGCAATTCGTCTCCTGCGACGTCGCCACCGTGTGCATGGGTCTCGCGGCCTCGATGGGGCAGTTCCTTCTCACCGCGGGCACCCACGGAAAGCGCTACACGCTCCCCAACGCGCGCATCATGATGCACCAGCCACTGGCGGGACTGCGCGGCCAGGCCACCGACATCGCGATTCAGGCCGAGCAATTGGCCCACATCAAGCGCAAGATGGCGGAACTGACGTCGCTGCACTCGGGCAAGCCGGTCGAGCAGATTCAGGCCGACAGTGAACGCGACCGTTGGTTCACGGCCGAACAGGCACAGCAGTACGGTCTCGTCGACAAGGTCATTGTGAAGCGGGGGGAAATCCGCTGAGGTCCACGCCGCAGGTGTCCTTCACCCACTGAAGGGCCCGTGCGGCAGCCTTGTTCGCCTGCAGGGCCTCTTTCGTGAATGCTTCAACGTCTTCGCTGTTCGACGTGTTGAGGTTCGTTGCATCCTCGAGGATCGAAGAGAGCGTGCTCCAGTCGTCCGCCACGGCTACCGGTGCCACCTCGCCGAGTCGGCGATAGCGCGACACCAAGACGTCCGCTTCGGACTGCGATGCGGGAACCGTCGCGATGCCCGGCATTTCCTTTGCGAGTTGGCGACAGAAGTTCGTCGCCGTGCGGTCGGTACCGCCGCATGACGTCGTAAACGCGACGACGACGCAGATTGCCGAGATTGCGCCGCCTCGACACACATGGGGGAGAAGTCGCGCGTACGTCACTGACTTCATCTTTTCACAGTGTGTCGAACCTCGACGGGCAGGAGCAGAACGTGTTCGCAAGCATCAATTCCTCGACGTTGTTCGGTATCGAAGGTGCACCCGTCAGCGTCGAGGTGCACATCGGTGCGGGTCTTCCCGGCTTCAGTGTCGTCGGACTTCCCGACGAAGCGTGCCGTGAGGCTCGTGACCGTGTTCGCGCCGCTTTGTTGTCGAGTGGATTCGAATGGCCCAACCGTCGCATCACGGTGAACCTCGCGCCGGGCGACAGGCGCAAGGGCGGTTCGGGCCTCGATCTCGCACTCGCCATCGGCATCCTGGTGGCGCAGGGCAAGGTCGATCAGTCAGCGACCAACGGGGTCGGATTCGTTGCCGAGCTCGGACTCGATGGTTCGTTGAAGCACGTCCCCGGCACTGCGCCACTCGTGGCCGCGATGCGTGATCTGCACGTCGTCGTTGCGTCCTTGGCGGGTGGCGATGCACTCGTTGCCGCCCCCCGACGTGTCGCGGTCGCCGATTCATTGTGTGACGTGGTGCTGAGTCTGCAGCGTGTCGTCGAATGGCGGGCGCCGGATCCTCACGTGTCGGCCGATGCGGTCGCCTCGCCCGTGGACATGGGCGATGTTCGCGGCCAACCCGTCGCGCGGCGTGCCGCGGAGGTGGCAGCCGCCGGCGGCCACAACCTGCTGCTTGTCGGTGGTCCCGGAGGTGGCAAGACCATGCTCGCTGAACGCATTGCGGGTTTGTTACCGCCGCTCGACGACCACGATGCATTGACCGCGACGATGATCCGGTCCGCGGCCGGTGAACGACTCGGTGGGCTCGTACGCCTGCCACCGTTCAGGTCGCCCCACCACAGTGCATCGATGATCGCCATGGTCGGTGGTGGTTCGGGCGTCGTGCGCCCCGGGGAGGTGTCGCTGGCGCACGGTGGTGTGTTGTTTCTCGACGAAGTGGGGGAGTTCGCGCCAAGCGTTCTCGACGCACTGCGTCAACCGCTCGAAAGCGGTGAGATCCGACTTGCACGATCCGGTGCGACGGTCACGCTGCCGGCGCGGTTCCTTCTCGTCGGGGCCACCAATCCGTGTCCATGCGGCGGTGGTGCGCCGGGGTCATGCGTGTGCAACGACTCGTCGCGCCAGCGTTACCTGCGCCGACTGTCCGGTCCGTTGCTCGACCGTTTCGATCTGCGGGTGGCGGTCGCGGCGACCTCGCCCGCTGATCTCGTCGACACCGGTACGGCGGAATCAACCGCGGTGATGCGAAAACGGGTGGATGCCGCGCGGTGTCTCGCCGATGCGCGCCAGGGAAAGTCGAACGCGCGGCTGTCGATCGCGGAAATCGACGAGCACGCACCGCTGGCTGCCGAGGCCCGTGCCCTGCTGTTGGCTGAACTCGAGGCGGGTCGCCTGACCGGGCGCGGTTACCACCGCGTGCGACGGGTTGCACGCACGCTCGGTGATCTCGCGGGCGACCCTTCGGATGTGGTGTGTGTCAACCATGTGCGCGAGGCGATCGCACTGCGCGCCCGGGTCGGATCCGCACGATGACAGGTCACCCTGATTGGGCGTATGCGGCCGCGCTGACGCAGGTTTCCGGCTGCGGAACAACGGCGGCGTTCCGACTGCTCGCACTCCACGATCCACAGGAGGCATTCGAACGCGCAGCAGCCGAGGCGCGGTCACACGGCGCGCGTGTCGACATCGACGTGGTGGGCAAGATGCGCGAGCGCTGCGAGGAACTCGCCATCGAGGTCGCATGGGTCCGCGGCCCCGGATTTCCCCTGGTCGTTGCTGCAAGTCCCGGGCCGTGCGGTGTGTTCTTTTTTCGGGGTGACGCGGGGCTCTTCACGGGTCGGCGCGTCGGCATCGTGGGAACGCGCACGCCGACGCCATCCGGGGTCTACACCGCGCGCGAGATCGGTGAAGGCCTGTCGCTCGCCGGTGTGCACGTGGTGTCGGGTCTTGCGAAGGGAATCGACGGTGCGGCCCACGACGGTGTGCGCGCTGCGCTCGACGCATCGGTTGTGTCGTCACTTGGGCGGGCGATCGCCGTTGTCGGAAGCGGCCTCGACGTCGTGTATCCGCGGACAAACGCCGCTCTGTGGGAGTGGGTCGCGCGGTGTGGACTGCTCGTGTCCGAGTATCCCCCCGGCGCGCCGGCCGAGCCGCATCACTTCCCGCGCCGCAACCGGTTGATTGCCGCGCTCTCCGAGGTGGTGGTCGTCGTCGAATCTCGGGAGTCGGGAGGGTCGATGTCGACCGTGCGTCAGGCGATCGAACGTCAACGCGATGTTCTCGCGGTGCCGGGTTCCCCGAGAGTCGTGAGCGCGGCGGGAACGAATCTGCTCATCCAGCAGGGTTGTGGCGCGGTGACATGTGCCGCCGACATCCTCTCGGTGCTCGCGCTCGACCATCGACACATCGATGCGATGACGCGCGACGAGCGGGCCGCGCCCGACCCGCGCGACGTCGTCGTGCTCGACGCGTGCAGTCGCGGCCCGGTCACCCTCGACCACCTGATGATCGCAACGGGGCGAACGCTTGCCGATCTCGCCCTGGCGCTCGGGCGTCTCGAAGCAATGGGGTGGGTGGTGGAGGAAGCCGGATGGTGGGAGGCTCTACTGTTGAGACGTGGGCGGCACGCGGACGAATTCATTTCGTGACTGGCGCCTCGACGAATTCATCGGGTCGCTGACATCGGCATCCGAGAACACCCGTCTTGCCTATGAAAACGACGTCACGCAATTTGCCGGGTGGGCTGCCGACAACGGAACGAAGAAGCCCGAAGGTGTCACTCGCGCCCAGGTGAAGCAGTACCTGGCACACCTCACCCGCAACGACCATGCGAAGCGTACGGTCGCACGCAAGCTCGCCGCATTGCGCCGCTACTTCGGGTGGCTGGTGCGTGAGTCGACGGGAGCCCGACGACGGGTCGCGAACCCCACCATCGGGGTACGTTCACCCCAGGGTGAGGGTCGCCTGCCGCGCGTGCTCGGATCCGACCAACTCGACGCTTTGCTGTCCGGCAACCAACTCGAAGCCGACGACCCACCTTGGCGGCTCGCGCGTGACACGGCGGTTGTCGAGTTGCTCTACGGCAGCGGACTGCGCGTCAGTGAGTTGTGCTCCCTGTCGATTGCGAGCATCGACCTGCGCGGTGCAGCGGCAACCGTGTGGGGCAAGGGCTCGAAAGAGCGCCGTGTTCCGCTCAGCCCGCCGTGCGTCGTTGCGCTGGAACAGTGGTCGGAACTACGCACCGAAGTGGCGAACGCGACCGGTTTGCGTGCTTCGTTGTTCGTGAACGGCCGTGGAAACAAATTGACCCCGCGCGATGTGCGTCGCATCCTCGACCGCCGCGCCATCGACCCCACGCATCCGCACGCTTTGCGTCACACGTTCGCCACGCACCTCCTCGACAACGGTGCCGACCTTCGCGCGGTACAGGAGCTACTCGGTCACGCCAGCGTCGCGACGACGCAGCGCTACACGCACGTCAGTCGCGAGCGACTGCAGTCGGCTTATCTCGCCTCGCATCCGCGGGCCTGAACGGAGCCGTTCATGTGTGCCCCGCCGCTCGACAACCCGACCATGGAGGGTCGTCCGCGTCGCTACACCCTGAACTCTGCATGGTCGCACTGGACGGGTGACCGCGAGCCACGCGCACGCGAGTGGCTGGTCGTCAACTATTCGGGCCTCGTGAAGTTCGTTGCCGGCCGTCTCGGTGCGGGTTTGCCGAAGTCGGTCGACACGGCCGACTTGGTGAGCGCGGGTGTGTTCGGACTGATGAATGCGATCGACAAGTTCGACCCCGACCACGGCGTGAAGTTCGAGACCTATGCCGTGCCACGTATTCGCGGCGCCATCCTCGACAGTCTGCGCGCGCTCGACTGGGTGCCGCGGTTGGTTCGCGCGCGCGCGCGTTCGGTGCAGGATGCGATCTCCGACCTCGAGCACACACTCGGTCGTGCACCCACCGAAGAAGAAATTGCAACACAGCTCGGCGTGGCCGTCGATGAACTTCAGAAATGGCTCTCCGACATCGCAGCGGGCAACGTCGGCCCTCTCGACCACATCGTCGCCGATTCGGCGCCGCGTGCGGACGGAGCCGACGCCGCGCTCGACGAGCGCACGTTG
Source organism: Actinomycetota bacterium (assembly GCA_005787785.1). Classification (GTDB taxonomy): domain Bacteria; phylum Actinomycetota; class Acidimicrobiia; order Acidimicrobiales; family Ilumatobacteraceae; genus F1-20-MAGs119. The sequence continues at coordinate 15,991 of SXZT01000108.1, read as the reverse complement.
CGCGACCACATGCGCGCCGAGATCAAGAACCTGCCCGAACGCGAGCGCACGGTGCTCGTTCTCTATTACGAGGAGAACCTCACGCTCTCCGAGATCGGCGAGGTGCTCGGTGTCACCGAGAGTCGCGTCTCGCAGATCCATTCGAAGGCGGTCCTGCAACTTCGCTCGCGATTGGCGGCCGCAGACTTCTAGCGAGCCCCGGGCATGATCGCGACGCTCGCCTCCGTGGTGTGTCTGGCGGCGCCGGCGGTTTTTCCGGTCGATGGGCGCGTGACCGACTGGTTTCGTCCGCCTTCGTGCGCACGCTGTGAGGGAAATCGTGGTGTGGAGATCGCAACCGTTCGCGGTGACGAGGTTGTTGCTCCGGTCTCTGGAACGGTCGAATTCGTCGGTCCTGTGGGTGGTCTGACCTATCTCGTGGTCGCCGCAGTGGGCGAGGCATCGCTGAAGGCCGTTGTCGGGGGATTGGTGGGTGTCACCGTCGGTCGCGGCGACCGTGTCGAGGCGGGTCGTGCGATGGGTACGGCGATGGATGCGTTGTACGTGGGTTTTCGGGTCGGGCCACGCCGTGACAGTCGCTATGTCGACCCGGCTCCGCTCTTCGGGCTGCACCGAAAACGCGCGCGGTTGGTGGCTCCGGAGCCGACCCCCGTTAGTCTGACCAGTCGGCTGGGTCATCCGACTCGTCCGTTACATCAACGTCATTGCTCGGTTCTCCCACCTGTGGTCGCTTCGGCGCGGGGGCCGGGCCCCTAACCACAGGAGAGGAGAACACCATGGCCGTCGTCACCATGCGACAAATGCTCGAGGCTGGATGTCACTTTGGACACCAGACCCGCCGTTGGAACCCCAAGATGCGTCGGTTCATCTTCGGAGAGCGCAACGGCATCTACATCATCGATCTCGAACAGACGATGGACCGCATCGAAAACGCGTACACATTTGTGCGCGACCTCGTCGCCAACGGCGGCTCGGTCCTCTTCGTCGGCACGAAGAAGCAGGCGCAAGACCCGATTCGCGACCACGCCAACCGCTGCGGGATGCCGTACGTCAACGAGCGTTGGCTGGGCGGCATGCTCACAAACTACGAGACGATCTCGAAGCGCGTCGGCAAGATGCAGGAGTACGAGCGCATGATCGCCTCGGGTGAATTCGAAGCAATGCCGAAGAAAGAAGCACTCCTCCTCGGCCGCGAACTCGCCAAGCTGCAAAAGAACCTGTCGGGTATCAGTGCGATGACTCGCCGCCCCGACGCGGTGTTCGTGCTCGATACGATGAAGGAGCACATCGCCGTCACTGAAGCGAACAAGCTCGGCATTCCCGTCATAGCGGTCGTCGACACCAACGTCGACCCCGATGTCATCCAGTTCCCGATCCCGGGCAACGACGATGCAATCCGTGCCAACGACCTCATGACCCACGTCATTGCCGAAGCCGTGCTCGAAGGACGTCTCATGGCGTCGAAGAAGGCCGCCGCCACGGCACCCGCCGAAGCGCCCAAGCCCATTCCCGCACCCCCCAGCGCGGCAGCAACAGGAGTCTGATTCAAAAAATGTCGTTCACCGCACAAGATGTGAAGACCCTGCGCGAATCCACCGGCGCAGGAATGATGGACTGCAAGAAGGCGCTCGAGACCAACAACGGCAGCATCGAAGATGCCAAGCAGTGGTTGCGCGAAAAGGGTCTGGCTGCAAGTGCGAAGCGTGATGACCGCGAGAACACCCAGGGTGTCGTAGCGCTCGTCCTGAAGGGCAACGTCGGTGCAATGGCCAAGTTGAAGTGTGAAACCGACTTCGTCGCCGGATCCGATGCGTTCAAGACCGAGGCCGAGACTCTCGCCAACCTCGTCGCCGACAAGGGCGTCGGGGCCGTCGCGGAACGCGCCGCACAGCTCGACGACCTGAAGATCGCACTGAAGGAAAGGATCGAGCTGGGCGAAGTCGCACGCATCGAAGCAGCAGCCGGCAACGTCATCGACTCGTACCTGCACATCCAGGGTGGTCGCGGTGTCAACGGTGTCCTCGTCGAAATGTCGGGGGCAACGGTCGAACTGGCCCACGACGTCGCGGTCCACATCGGCTTTGCCCGTCCCCGCTACCTCGCCCGCGAAGACGTGCCGGCCGACGTCCTCGACAAAGAGCGCGCCACGCTGGAGGTCATCACTCGCAACGAGGGCAAGCCGGAGGCGGCGATCCCAAAGATCGTCGAGGGTCGTATCGGCGGCTTCTACAAGGACGTCTGCCTGCTTGAACAGCCGTATGCCAAGGACGACAAGCAGTCGGTCACCCAGTTCATCGGGTCTGCCAAGATTGTTAAGTACGCACAAGTGGAGATCGGCTGACGAACACATGACGAATGACGCAACCCCGGCAAAGGGCGCCCCCCGCACGCAGCCCCGCTGGAATCGCGTCGTTCTCAAGTTGTCGGGCGAGGCGCTTGCCGAACCGAACGGCTTTGGTCTCGACTCGAATGTGTTGCACCAAATTGCAACCGAACTGCATGAAGCCGTCAAGGAGTTCGGTGTCGACATCGCAATCGTTGTCGGTGGTGGCAACTTCTGGCGCGGCCTGAAGGGTGCGGGCCAGGGCATGGATCAGGCGCAGGCCGACTACATGGGGATGATCGCAACGGTCATGAACGGGCTGGCGCTGCAGGATGCCCTTGAACGCGTCGGCCAGCACTCGCGCGTCATGACAGCGGTCGAGATGCCAAAAGTTGCCGAGCCCTACATCCGTCGCCGCGCCGAGCGTCACCTCGAAAAGGGGCGCATCGTCATTCTCGCCGGCGGTACGGGCAACCCGTTCTTCACCACCGACACCGCCGCAGCACTGCGCGCCGCCGAGATATCCGCGCAGGCGATTCTGAAGGGCACGCACTCGGGCGTCGACGGCGTGTACACGGCCGACCCGAAGAAAGACCCGACGGCAACCCGCTACGAGCGCATCAGCCACCTCGATGTCATCACCAAGGGCCTGAAGGTGATGGACTCGACGGCGATCACCTTCTGCATGGACAACAAATTGCCGATTGTCGTTTTCGAGTTGCTGAAGCAGGGAAACGTGAAGTCCATCCTCCGGGGTGAGGCAGTCGGTACGCTGGTCGGGTGACCGAAGAAACCATCCTCGACGCCATCGAGAAGATGGAAAAAGCCGTTGAACACGTCCAGGGACAGTTCGTCGGTGTGCGTACGGGTCGGGCGACCCCCTCGATCGTCGAGAAGATCATGGTCGAGTACTACGGCTCCTCCGTACCCTTGCAGCAACTCGCCGGGTTCCAGGTGCCCGAAGCCCGCATGTTGGTGGTCAAGCCACACGACAAGGGTTCGATGGGTGCCATCGAAAAGGCCATCCAGGCCTCCGATCTTGGCCTGAACCCGTCGAATGACGGTGTCGTGATCCGTCTCGCGTTTCCTGCGCTCACCGAAGAGCGCCGCAAGGAATACGTGAAGGTCGTGAAGGGAATGGCCGAGGATGGCCGCATTGCGGTGCGCAACATTCGCCGCGACGCACGAAAGACACTCGAGACCGCTGAGAAAGACGGTGACTTCTCGAAAGACGAACTCGAGCGTGCCGAAAAAGAACTCGAGAAGGTGACCCACGAACACGTGGAGATGATCGACAAAGCTTTTGCCCGCAAGGAGCAGGAGCTTCTCGAAGTCTGACCGACAACATCGAAAGGTTGGAACATGAGCGACGACAAACGACGCGATGACACCGGCGGGTACGGCACCGATTTTGGTGACGACTTCGGAACGGTCGAATTCGCCAGCGATGACAAGGCGCCGACCATCTCGTTCGGCGATGACACCGGTCCACTGCCGCATTGGACCGAGCCGCCTACGGCCGAATTGCCGCGAACCTCCCATCCGAGTGCTGACGACGACGTATGGACGACCTTTTCGAAGCCCGCGGTTCAGCCCACTGCGCCACCGCCCACCACCGAGCGGCGCCTCGGTCTATTCGACGAGCCAATCGACGTGTCGTCGGGCTCTTACCGCGACGAGCCCACCCGCGAGGTCAACTACGCCGATGCAGAAGCCTCTGCGCCGACGCCGACACCGCGGCGCGAGGCGCGGCTCGTGATCGGTAGCGACCCCACCGACGAGCGCCTGCGTCGGCCCGAACCGCGTCCCGGCCAAAGTGGCCAGTCGCGAGCGGGTTCGAATACCGGTCCGACGAGTCGTCCGCCGGTGACACGCGGTGCGCGTCCGGCACCTTCACGCGAGCGTCGCAGCCCGAACTACGGCCGCGATCTGCCGCAGGCGGTCACTGCCGGGCTCGTCCTCGCGGCAGCATTCATTGCCGCACTCATGTGGCGGCCTGCCGCTGTGATGCTCTTCATCGTCGCGGTTGTCGGCCTTGCCTCCGTCGAGTTCTTCAACAAGGTGACGGAAAAGGGCTATCGCCCCGCGACGTTCGCGGGAATAGCGGCTTGCATCGCGGGACCGCTCGCCGCCTACTGGATCGGCGACGGGTCTCTGCCACTCGTGTTCACCTTCGCGTTCGCCGCGGCGGCAGTCGGTTTCATCGGGGCCCCCAGTGTGCAGAGTGGGCCACTGCCCAACGTCGCCATCACGATGCTTGCGTCGGTGTGGATCGGCTTGCTCGGTTCGTACGCCGCGCTCATCGTGCGCTACTCGACCGAGTCGTACGGTGTGCCCGGTTTCGATGTCGGGACCGACACGTTGTTCATCCTTGCGGCGGGAGTGGTTGCGAACGACGTGTTCGCACTTTTCGTCGGCTCGATGGCTGGACGCACCCCACTGCGGGAATGGATCAGCCCGTCCAAGTCGGTCGAGGGTCTGATCGGCGGCACCGTTGGCACCTTCCTTGCAGTGGCGATCATCGGTACGCAGAGCGGTACGTGGGACCGCACCAGCGAGTGGATTCTCCTTGCGCTCGTGATCTCGCTTCTCGCGCCGATCGGCGACCTCGTCGAGAGCATGTTCAAGCGCAACCTCGACGTGAAGGACTTCGGCACGTTCATCCCGGGTCACGGGGGTGTTCTCGACCGCTTTGACGGATTTCTCTTCGTCCTGCCCGGGGTGTACTACCTGATGCTCGTCATTCAGCCTTGGGTGCAGTAGCCCCAACCCGTGTTGCGATCGCCGGCTCGTCCGGCTCCATCGGCACGCAGACACTCGATGTCGTACGCGCCGAGCGTGGGGCCTACGAGGTTGTTGCCCTCGCCGTCGGTTCTTCGATCGACACGCTCATTCGTCAGGCCGAGGAGTTCCGACCCGCCGCCGTCGTTGTCGGCAACGAGGCTGACCGCGCGCGCGTGCAAGACGCGCTGCCCTTCGCGGAGGTGTCGTGCAACCTGACCGATGTGGTGGGCCCCGCCGACGTCGTTGTGAACGCCGTCGTTGGATTCGCCGGCCTACCCGTCACCCTCGAAACGCTGCGTGCGGGGAAACGTCTCGCGCTCGCCAACAAAGAGAGTCTGATTGCCGCAGGGCCGGTGGTCCGGCCGCTGCGCTCGGTGCCCGGTGCGGTCATCGTGCCCGTCGACAGCGAACACTGTGCGATCCACCAGTGTCTGCGTTCGTCGGTCGACGCGGGCATGGAAGTGCGTCGCCTCGTGTTGACCGCAAGTGGAGGACCGTTCCGTGGGCGTGGCCGTGCAGACCTTGCGGCGGTCACGGTCGCCGACGCGCTTGCACATCCGACATGGGCGATGGGCCCGAAAATCACCGTCGACTCCTCGACTCTCATGAACAAGGGCCTCGAGGTGATCGAAGCGCACGAACTCTTCGGTGTCGGCTACGACGCGATCGACGTCGTGGTGCATCCACAGTCGGTCGTGCATTCGATGGTCGAATACACCGATGGTTCGACGATCGCACAATTGTCGATGCCTGACATGCGTCTTCCGATCGGGTATGCACTCGGCTACCCCTCCCGTATCGCGACGCCTTTCGGAGCGATCGATTGGGCCGCGACGGGCCGCCTCGATTTCATGCCGCCGGACACCGGTACCTTCCGTTGTCTTGCGCTCGCCTACGCGGCGGGTCGCGCAGGTGGTACCGCTCCCGCCTTCATGTCCGCGTGCAACGAAATTGTTGTCGAGGCATTTCTTGCCGGCGATGTGCCATGGCTGCAGATTGCTGACACAATCGAGTCAGTCATGGATTCGTATTCGCCGACAACCCCCCGTGACGTCGACGACATTCTCGAGGCAGACCGTCAGGGTCGTGCTGCGGCGTGTCGTCGCCTCGGGTACCCCGAAGTGGGGTAGCACCATGTCCGGCCTGTACCAGCGTCTGCGCCAGGAACTGATCGTCGGCGGCGGTGAGCCGTCGGAATCTCCCGATCCGTCGACAAAGTCGACGGCCATCGTTTCCGGCCTCGTCATCCTCGGTCTGCTCGTGTGGCTGGGCCTCGAAAATGCGTGGACGTTGCTGTTCGTCGTTGGCCTTCTTGTGTCGGTGTTCCTCCACGAAATCGGCCACTTCGCGACGGCTCGATGGACCGGGATGAAGGTGACGCAGTTCTACATGGGCTTCGGGCCACGCATCTGGAGCCGCACACGGGGAGAACTCGAATACGGAGCTCGTGCCCTCCCGCTGGGTGCCTTCGTGCGCATCGTCGGCATGAACGTTCTCGACGAGGTCGAACCCGGCGACGAGGGTCGCGCCTACCGCAACAAGAGCTTCCCGCGCCAGTTCCTCGTCATCACTGCCGGATCACTGATGCACTTCATTCTCGCGCTCGCCATTTTCATCGGTGTGTACTCCTCGGCGGGACGCTGGGCCGAAACGGGTCGGGTGGAGGTTGCGTTCTCGTCGGCGCCGGGATCGCCCGCCGAGGCCCTCGGCCTGCGGGTCGGGGACTTCGTCACTGCGATCGGTGGCGACACGGTGTCGTCGCGTGACGAACTCGTCGAGGCGATCACCTCGCGGGCGCCGGGCGACCGGGTCAATGTCTCTTTCGAGCGCGACGGAGTATCGACGACGAAGAGCGTCGTGCTTGCCACGAACCCGCGCGAGCCCGACATGGCTTATCTCGGCGTCGCGTCGTGGTCGAAGGACTACGTGCAGGAGTCCCCGCTGTCGTCGTTGGGTTGGGCGGTGCGCGATTCTGTGTCGAGTGTCGGCAACTCGGTGCGAGGTGTCGTCACGGCGCTCAACCCGATGAACTCGATCCGCGCACTGCAGAACCCGAACGAGAACCTGGAGACGCGGCCAACGACGGTGGTTGGTGCCAGCCAGATCGGTGGGCAGTTGGGCGACAGCGAAGGCCTGAAGGGCGTGCTCTTGTTGTTGGCCAGCGTGAATGTCTTTGTCGGAGTGTTCAACCTCTTCCCGCTGTTGCCCTTCGACGGTGGACATGCGGCGATCGCCACCTACGAACGTCTGCGTTCGCGCAACGGCGCGCGCTACCGCGCCGATGTGAACAAGATGATCCCGGTCACAACGGTCGTGCTCGGTCTCCTCGTATTCCTTCTCTTTGCGGGTCTGTATCTCGACATCACCAACCCCCTCTGAATCGGGCCATACTGGGCCAATGATCGAGCGCCGTCGCACGCGTCAAATCCACGTCGGCAGGGTCGCCGTGGGTGGTGATGCGCCGGTGTCGGTGCAATCGATGACAACCACGAAAACGGCCGACGTCGACGGCACGCTCCAGCAGATCTACGCACTGGCTGCGGCCGGTTGCGACATCGTGCGCTGCACCTGCAACGAAATCGAAGCAGCGGAGGGGCTCGCGCAAATCGTGCCACGCTCGCCGATTCCGGTGATCGCCGACATCCATCATCAGTACAAGATGGCGCTCGCTGCACTCGAAGCGGGTGTCCATGGTCTGCGTCTCAACCCGGGGAACATCCGCAAGCCCGAACACATCAAGACGGTTGCGGCAGCAGCAAAAGAGCGCAGCGTGCCCATCCGTATCGGTGTGAACGGCGGTTCGCTCGACCCCGCGCTCTACGACAAGCACGGCGGCCTGACCGCCGATGCGATGGTCGAGTCGGCGATGCAGGAACTTGCATACTTCGACGAGGTCGGCTTCGACCTCGTGAAGATCTCGGTGAAGGCCTCGAACGTGCCCATCATGGTCGAGGCGTACCGCAAACTGAGCGCCGCGACGGACCATCCGCTGCACATCGGCCTCACCGAAGCAGGTCCGTTGCCGGGTGGTCTGGTGAAGGCAACCGCGGGAATCGCCACGTTGCTGCTCGAGGGCATCGGCGACACGATTCGCTTCAGCCTGACGGCCGACCCCGTCGAAGAGGCCAAGGCGGGCCGCCAACTTCTCGAATCCCTCGGTTTACGCGAGCGCAAGAACGTCGACCTCATTGCGTGCCCCAGCTGTGGCCGAGCGGAGATCGATGTGATCGACGTCGCCAACCGCGCACAGGATGCCTTTGCCGACAAGGAGATCCCGCTACAAATTGCGGTCATGGGTTGTGTCGTCAACGGCCCGGGAGAAGCGCGCGAGGCCGATCTGGGTATTGCGGCGGGCAACAAGCGCGGACACCTCTTCGTGAAGGGGCGCAACGTTGCCGTCGTACCCGAGGATGAAATGGTCGAGGCACTTGTCGAATGGGCGAGCTTCATCAACGAACACGGCACTGAGGCCGCGATCGCGAGGGCCGACACGGCGCGCGCCGAACGCGAGGCGAACAAGGACCGCTCGGCGCTCCTCGAGGAAAAGGGTGCCGACGCGAACAATTCGACGGAAAAGATCGTCGAGATCCGTCGCACCGTGGGCTGAGTCCCGTGGCGAATTCATCGGGGGACACCGCCGGCCATCCGCTCTTTGAGTTCGATGAATCGCCCCACGCGGTGATCAATCCGTCGATCCACCGAGCCATTCCCGGATTCCCTGAGCGTGCCGTGAACACATGGTTCGGTGACGTTTTCCGGGCCAAGTTCGCCGGATCCGTGCCCGTGTACTCGATCCCCTTCGAGCACGGCGCGCACGATGTGCATGTCGTCGAACAGCGCGGTGTCGAGGTGGCGGTGTTCAACACCCCGGTTGGCGCACCTGCCGCGGTGGCGATTCTCGAGAGCGTCATCGCGCTCGGCGCACGAAAGTTCATCGGTTGCGGCGGGGCGGGAATCGTCCGCGAAGGCTTCGATGTCGGCCATGTCATCGTGCCGGTCGGAGCAGTGCGTGACGAGGGAACGAGCCATCACTACGCGCCGGTCGGCCACGCGGTCGTGCCGCATCCCGACGCGCTGGCTGCCATCGACGCCGAACTCACCGACGCGGGCGTGCCCCACGACAGGGGAATCACCTGGACGACCGATGCATTCTTTCGCGAGACACCGGCAAAGGTCTCACGTCGTCGCGAACAGGGTTGCATCTGCGTCGAAATGGAAGCGTCGGCGATGTTCGCCGCCGCTGCGTTCCGTGGCGTCACCTACGGTCAACTGTTGTACGCGGGCGACGACGTGAGTGCGAACGAATGGGACCATCGCCACTGGGACAGCCAGACATCGGCGCGCGAGCGCCTTCTTGACCTCGCGATCAGCGCGGCGTGCCGGCTGTAGCGGCGTAGGCCGTGCCGGCCGTGACGGTCAGCGATTCGCCCGTCTGAAGTACGTGCGATGCACCGGCAGTGGTGACGACGATCGTCGTTTCGGTTGCGCGGATCGTGGATCCTTCGGGGTGCACAACGACGCGGTAAGAGCCGGTCGACGGATACACGCCGGATTCGGCCCGACGTATCGGGTTCGGTGAGGCCTCGAACGAAGTGATGCGCAGCAGCTCGTCGCGGTCGCGGTGTTTCGTCGTGAAGCCGGCGCGCACGACGTTGTCGCTGCCGTTCATCACTTCGACCGCGCAACCCGACAGGTAGGCGTGCAGGACACCCGCATCGAGCGCCAGACACTCGCCGGGTGCGAGTTCGACCCAGTGCATCAACAGCGCGACGAGAACGGCCGGGTCGTCGGGATGTGCGTCGCGCAATGCGGCCGCCCACGGCGGCAGATCATCGGGAACGGTGAGTGACGTGCCGCTCAGTGCCTCGCGCACGAAACCTTCCAGCCCGAGTCGTTCGAGTGTGTCAGCGATGTTGGTCCAACTGCGGGCGCGGAACCAGCCGGCAGTGGCCGTCGGGTCGTGGAATCCACACAATGCACTGAACGGCGTCAGCGCAACCAACAGTTCGGGCTTGTCGGAATCGTCGCGGTAGATGCGTCGCGGGTCGTCGCCGGACAGACCGGCGGCGTTCTCGCGGGCCCAACCCTCGCGTGCTTCATCCAGCGACGGATGCACCTGCAGTGACAACGGCTTGGCAGCGGCAATGAACTTCACCATGAATGGCAGTCGACCGGTGATCGCGGACAGTGGCGTACCGTCGTCGGTGACGGCCTCACCCGCCGGATGCGTGCCGAACCACGCCTCGGCCACCGGCTCGTCGGTTGGTACCAGGCCGAGCAGTCGGGGAATGAACGACGTGTCGCCCCAGTCGTAGTTCTTCAACGCGGGGCGAATGCGTGTCACCGGTTCGTACCTCGACACGTACCGATGATGTGTGCGACCGCCGCGTCGGTCGCGACGTCGGTACGTTCGCCCGACTTGCGGTCGCGCACTTCGACCTTGCCGTCGGCGAGACCCTTGCCGACGATGACGATGGCCGGCATGCCGAGCAGTTCTGCATCCTTGAACTTCACGCCCGGTGAAACGCCGATACGGTCGTCGAAGAGAACCTTCAGGCCCTGTGCCTCGAGTGACGCGGCCAGTCCCTCGCTGAACGACGTGATCTCGTCGTTGCCTTTGCCCGTCGACACGAGATGAACGTCGGCCGGTGCGATCTCGCGTGGCCAGCACAGGCCGAGTTCGTCGTGGGATGTTTCGGCGACGACGGCAACCGCGCGCGACACGCCGATGCCGTAGGAGCCCATCGTGACGACCTGCTGCTTGCCGTTCTGGTCGAGCACTTTCAGGTCGAGGGCCTCCGCGTACTTGCGACCGAGTTGGAAGACGTGGCCGATTTCGATGCCGCGATCGATGCGCATCGCAGCCCCGCATTCGGGGCAGGCGTCACCTGCGCGCACCTCCGCGGCCTCGATCGTGCCGTCGGCGGAAAAGTCGCGTCCACACACCAGGTTGACCACGTGCTTGCCGGGGACATTGGCACCGGTCACCCATACCGATCCCTCGTTCACGCGCGTGTCGAGCAGGTAACGCACACCGGCCGGCTTGTCGGCGCCGAGAACCTCGGGGCCTATGTAGCCCTTCACCAGTGCGGGATGTGCCGCGAAATCGGCTTCGCCGAAGGGTTCGACTTCACCGGGGGAGAGTTGCGCCTCGAGGCGCTTCATGTCGACCTCACGATCACCCGGCACGCCGATGGCGAGCGACGTGCGTGTGCCGTCGGGGTTCTTCACCATGACGACGATGTTCTTCAGGGTGTCGGCCCCCGACCATTCGCCGGCGTGCGGTGCGCTGACATCGAGCGTCTTGAGGCAGTCGACGAGCGCGTCGATCGTCGGTGTGTTCGGTGTATCGACAACCCGCGACTCGGGAATGTTCGGGTGGGGTGAAGCGGGGACGCGCACGCGTACGGCCTCGGTGTTTGCCGCGTAGTTGCATGCGCTGCATCGCACGAAGGTGTCTTCACCAACCTCGCACTCGGCGAGAAACTCTTCGGACTTCGAGCCGCCCATCGCACCCGACATCGCCGACACGACGACGTACGGAATTCCGAGACGATCAAAGATGCGGATGTACGCATCGCGATGCGCGCCGTAACTCGTGGCAAGGCCCGCATCGTCGAGGTCGAAACTGTACGAGTCCTTCATCGTGAACTCACGACCACGCAGGAGCCCCGCGCGCGGGCGTGCCTCGTCGCGGTACTTCGTCTGGATTTGGTACAGCGAAACTGGCAGGTCCTTGTAGCTGCTATAGAGGTCGCGGACCAGCAACGTGAACATCTCTTCGTGTGTGGGGCCCAGCAGGAAATCGGCGCCGCGACGGTCCTTCAACCGAAAGAGCGTGTCGCCGTAGTCGTCCCAGCGGTTCGTCGCCTCGTACGGTTCGCGGGGCAGGAGAGCGGGAAAGTGGACTTCCTGGGCACCGATCGCGTTCATCTCCTCGCGCACGACACGCTCGATGTTGCGGTGCACTTCCCACCCGAGGGGGAGCCAGGTGTATCCGCCCGGGGCGGCACGGCGGATGTAGCCCGCACGGACGAGGAGCTTGTGGCTCGGAACTTCGGCGTCGGCCGGGTCGTCGCGGAGGGTGCGCAGGAACAACTGGGACAGACGCAACATAGGTGGCAAGGGTATAGGTCGCATGCGGAGCGCCCCGAGCAAACCCGCTCGGGAACGGGTACAATCCACCCCGACCTTTCGATCTCACAGCGAGCGGGCCAACGGCCCGGCTGAACGACAAGGCGTGGGCTGACCCCCACGCCTTTTTTGTTCGGGCAACTCGTTTTGGGGCCGGAGGGTCGTGAATTGAAGACCGAAATGACAACCGAGACGGCAATCCAAACGGCGCAGGAAGGGCAGGTGGAGCAGATGAACGCACAGCATGATTTCGGCTCCGGGATGCCTGATTACGGGTCCGCCGTTGCGAACAAGGTCGCGGGCCTCGTGGCGCCGATGGCCGAGGCCCTCGGGCTCCAGATCTACGACATCGACTACAGCGGGGGCACCCTGCGCGTCGTGCTCGACACGCCTCCGGGTCAGCCCGCGGGCGTCAACCTCGACGATCTCTCCCTCGTCACGCGCCAGCTCGGCCGCGAACTCGATCATTCTGACCCCGTGCCGGGTCGCTACACCCTCGAGGTCACGAGCCCGGGCCTCGAGCGCACCTTGCGCCGACCCGAGCACTTCGGACGCGAGATCGGCAAGACGGTGAACGTTCGACTTCACGCGCCGGTCAACGGCTCGCGGCGGCTACAGGGCCAACTCGTCGCCGCGACGACGTCGGTTGTGACGGTGCGCGATGCGGACACTCTCCTCGACATCGAGGTCATGATCGCCGACATCGAACGCGCGCGCACGGTTTTCGAATGGGGTACCGCCGGAAAGCCCGGCAAGGCGCCGAAGAAAGCAACATCGAAGAAGAAGTCTTCAAGCAAGCAAACAGAAACGAAAGAACCCTCACACACGGAGGCAAGTGCATCATGAGCAACCTCGACATGGCCGAAGCCGTTCGCATGTTGGCGAATGAAAAGGGAATTTCCGTCGACACGCTCCTTCAGGTCCTCGTCGAGGCCCTGGCAACTGCGTACAAGAAGCGTCCGGGCGCTGCCGACGAAGTGATCGTCGAGATCAACCCGGACAACCTCGACATGCGTTTCACTGCTTACGACCTCGACGACGACGGCAACTGGATCAACGAGCGTGACGACACGCCGAAGAAAGACGAACTCGGTCGTATCGCCGCCGTCACATTCCGCCAGGTGATGAGTCAGCGCATCCGCGAGGCCGAGCGTGACCGCAAGTTCGAGGAGTACGCGAACCGCGAGGGCGACATCGTCACCGGCATCATCCAGCAGATCGACAAGCGCTATACGTTGCTCGACTTGGGCAAGGTCGAGGCGCTGCTGCCGCAGGCCGAGCAGGTTCCCTACGAAAAGCCCGAACCGGGCGGCCGTGTGAAGGCGTACATCGTCGAAGTGCGCAAGACCGCGAAAGGGCCGCAGATCGTCGTCAGCCGTACCCACCCCGGCCTCATCAAGCGATTGTTCGAGCTCGAGGTTCCCGAGATCGCCGATGGCGTTGTCGAAATCAAGGCCTGTTCCCGCGAGCCCGGCCACCGCACGAAGATCGCCGTTTGGTCGAATGACCACAACGTGGATCCGGTCGGTGCATGCGTCGGTGCGCGAGGCGGTCGTGTGCGCATGGTCGTGAATGAACTACGTGGCGAGAAGATCGACATCGTTCCCTACAGCGAAGACCTCGCCGACTTCGTTGCCAAAGCACTGTCGCCGGCGAAGGTGACTGAGGTGCGCCTCAGCGTCGACGGCACGCAGGCGGATGTCATTGTTCCGGATTTCCAGTTGTCGCTCGCCCTCGGCAAGGAGGGTCAGAACGCCCGCCTCGCTGCACGTCTCACCGGGCTGCGCATCGACATCAAGAGTGAAACCCAGGCTGCCGCCGAGGCATCGGGTGCCGTTCCTGTTTCCGCGGGCGATTCGGGGTACGCCGAGGGTCGATGGATTCCGAACGACGCCACCGGTGAAATGGAATGGCACGCTGCCGACGGCACGGTGATGAGCGAAAAGGAATGGGCCGGCGGCGGGGCAGCAACAGTGGAGGCTGCCGAGTAGTGGTGAATCGCGACCATCGTCCGACACGCACGTGCGTGGGCTGCAGGCGTCGTTTCGACGCAGGTGGTCTCGTGCGCTATGTCCTCCTCGACGGTCGTCTTGCGGTCGGTGAATCATCCAACGGTCGAGGAGCGTGGCTTTGCCGTGAATCCGCGTGCATCGACGCCGCACTCGACCGCGGCAATCTCCGTCGCGCACTGCGCACATCTGTCCCGTTGTCCCGTACCGACCTCCACGAACCGGTCCTGAAAGGCTGAAGTCAAGTTGCCAAAGAACATGCGCGTCCACGAGCTCGCCAAAGAGCTCGGCCTCACCAACAAAGAGGCCGTTGATCTCTGCCTCGTCATGGGAATCGACGTGAAGAGCCATTCATCGTCGATCATCGAGGCACAGGCCGACCGCGTCCGTCGTCGTGCGGAGCGCGACGGCCTCGTTCGTGACGAACAACCCGAAGAGTCGAAGCCTGAGAAGAAGGCCGCCGCAAAGAAGGCGCCTGTCAAGAAGGCTGCCACGGAAGCCGATGATTCTGGAGGTGGCGCTGACAAGCCCGTCAAGAAGGCGGTGGCGAAGAAAGCGGTCGCAAAGAAGGCGGTCGCGAAGAAGGCGACGTCCGAAGCAACAGCCGAGCCCATCGCAGAGGTCAGCGAAACACCCGTCGTCGAAGTTGCACATGTTGTCGTCCCCGAACCGAGCGTCGAAGCCCCGGTGGTCGAACCGGCTCCGGCCGCCGTGGAAACGCCGATTCCGAGTCCAGCCGTCACCCCCGCCGAACCCGCAGCAGATCAGGGTCGCAGTGGTTTCATCTCGAGTGGTCGCCCGACGCCTGCGCCTGCGCCACGTCCTGCGATGCCCGCCGGCATGCCGCCGGCCGCTGCGCCGCGGCCGCCCGCGCTGCCCGCGCGCCCATTAGCGCCCGGTGCGACACCTCCCGCAGTCCCGTCGCCCGCTCGTCCGGCTGGCCCCGTTTCGGCATCCGGTCGTCCGAGTCCCCCGCCGCCCGCTGCGCGTCCGTTGTCGGCATCCGGTCGTCCGATTCCGCCGCCCCCCAGTGGCATGCGCCCCGGCGCTCCCGGTGCCCGTCCGACTGGACCCGCAGCCCGCCCCGGCGGCCCTCGCACGGGTGGTCCTGGTCGCCCCGGAGGACCCGGCGGTCCGCGTCCGGGTGGTCCTGGCCGCCCGGGTGGCCCTGGTGGCCCCGGTGGCCCGCGTCCGGGTGGTCCTGGCCGTCCGCCGATGGGTGGTCCTCGTCCCGGTGGCTTTGGTGGCCCGCGCCCAGGTGGCCCGGGTGGGCCGGGCGCAGGTGGTCCCGGTGGTCCTGGGCGTCCCGGTGGACCTGGCGGCAACCGTCCGAACGGCCAGCGCCGTGCACCGCGCAAGAAGTCGCGTGCCCGTCGTCGCCGCGACATGGAAGAACTGCAACCGCAGCTCATGACCTCGTACACCGCGAGCGATGCTCCGGTTCCCGAGGGCACAGTCATCATCGAACGCGGCGTGTCGGCCCAGGAGTTTGCTCCGAAGTTGAACCGAACCGCGGCCGACGTCGTTCGCTTCCTCTTGCAGCAGGGTGAAATGGTGACCGCCACCATGACGCTCACCGACGACCAGATGGAGGTCTTCGCACTCGAAGTCGGCGCCGAGATTCTTCTCGTCGATCCCGGCCAGCAGCAGGAAATGGAACTGCAGGCACTGTTCGACGACTCTGATGACGACGATCCGGAGGCACAAGCATTGCGTCCGCCGGTCATCACCGTCATGGGTC
>SXZT01000107.1 GCA_005787785.1 Actinomycetota bacterium | reverse complement strand
GTTGAACGGAGTGATGCCGGCGACGACACCGAGGGGTTGGCGGATGTTGTACACGTCGACACCCGACGATGCCTGTTCGCTGTACGAACCCTTCATGAGGTGCGGAACGCCACACGCGAACTCGATGTTTTCGAGGCCACGCGCAACTTCACCGAGGGCGTCGGAGATGACCTTGCCGTGCTCGAGCGAGAGCAGAGATGCGATTTCCTTGCGGTTGGCATCGATCAGTTCACGCAGGTTGAACATGATCTCGGCGCGGCGCGACAGGTTGGTGGCGCGCCATGCGGGCAACGCCGCCTTTGCCGTCGCCACCGCTTTGTCGATTTCCGACACGTCGGCGAAGTCGACCTCGGCCTGCACCTCACCGGTGGCGGGGTTGAAGACCTTGCCGGAACGGCCCGACGTGCCGGCGGCGACCTTGCCGTCGATCCAATGGGAAATGCGCTTCATCTGGTTCTCTTTTCTGTCAGTGGAGGTACTGGCTGAGGCCACGCTTCACGTACCTGCCGTGACCCTTGCGGCCGGTGAATTTGTCGTTTTCCATCACGATCATGCCGCGTGACATGACGGTGTCGACCTTTCCGTCGATGACCGTTCCCTCCCACGCGCTGTGGTCGGTGTTCATGTGGTGCTTGTCGTTGATGCCGATCTTCGTCTGTGCGTTCGGGTCCCACACGACGATGTCGGCGTCGGAACCCGGCGCGATGATGCCCTTCTTCGGGTACATGCCGAACATGCGCGCCGGAGTGGTGGCGCACGTCTCGACCCAACGCTCGAGGCTGATCTCACCCAACACGACGCCCTGATAGATGAGCTCCATGCGGTGTTCGACGCCGGCGATGCCGTTCGGGATCTTCGAGAAGTCGCCCATGCCGAGTTCCTTCTGGTCCTTCATGCAGAACGGGCAATGGTCGGTGGACACGATGGCGAGTTCGTTCATGCGCAGGCCCTTCCACAGGTCCTGGTGGTGGTGCCGGTGGTCGTGCTTCGAGCGAATCGGCGGGCTGCAGACGTACTTCGCACCCTCGAAACCCGGCTGGGCCAGGTGGTCTTCGAGCGTCATGTAGAGGTACTGCGGACAGGTTTCGGCGAAGACGTTCAAGCCCTCGTTCTGGGCTTGGGCCACTTCGTCGAGGGCTTCGGACGCCGACATGTGCACGATGTACAGCGGAACGTTGCCGGCGACCTTCGACAGAACGATTGCGCGGTGCGTGGCCTCGCCTTCGAGCAGGCTCGGACGGCTGATCGAGTGATACTTCGGGTCGGTTTCGCGGCGCGCCAGGTGCTGCGCGACGAGCACGTCGATTGCGATGCCGTTCTCGGCGTGCATCATGATCATCGCGCCGTTCTCGCTTGCGGTCTGCATCGCCTTCAGGATCTGGCCGTCGTCGCTGTAGAAGACACCCGGGTAAGCCATGAACAACTTGAACGATGTGACGCCTTCGTTCTCGACGAGGTAGGTCATGTCCTTCAACGACTGGTCGTCGATGCCGCCGATGATCTGGTGGAACGCATAGTCGATCGAGCAGTTGCCCTCCGCCTTGCGGTGCCAGGTGGCCAGGCCCTGCTGCACGTTCTCGCCGTAGCGCTGCAGCGCCATGTCGACGATCGTGGTGACACCGCCCCATGCCGCTGCATTGCTGCCGGTTTCGAAGGTGTCCGAGGCTTCGGTGCCGCCGAAGGGCAGTTCCATGTGGGTGTGCACGTCGATTCCACCGGGAATGACGTATTTGCCCCTGGCGTCGATCGTGCGGTCGGCGGTCACGCCGAGTGCTGCCACCTGACCCGGTTGGAAGATCGCCGCGATCGTTTCGCCGTCGACCAGCACGTCACCGGCGCTGAGGCCGGTGGGGCTGATGATTGTTCCGTTGATGATGAGTGTGCGTGCCATGTGTCCCCCTGTTTCTCAGCCGCCGAGGCGGCTTTCGATCAGATCTCCGTAGGCGTCGGGACGGCGGTCGCGGTAGAACGCCCAGCGGTCGCGCACCTGCTTGATTTTGTCCATGTCGAGGTCGCGCACGATCAGTTCGGGCTTGTACGGGTCGCCGACCTCACCGACGAACTTTCCCTCGGGGTCGACGAAGTACGACTGGCCGTAGAAGTCGTTTTCACCCAGAGGCTCGATGCCGACGCGGTTGATCGCCCCGACGTAGTACATGTTCGCCACGGCTGATGCGGGCTGCTCGAGGCGCCACAGGTATTCGGAGAGGCCACGGTGTGTTGCCGACGGGTTGAACACGATCTCGGCACCGTTCACACCGAGTGCGCGCCAACCTTCCGGAAAGTGGCGGTCGTAACAGATGTAGACGCCGACCTTGCCGACTGCGGTTTCGAACACGGGGTAGCCGCCGTTACCGGGTTTGAAATAGAACTTCTCCCAGAAGCCCTTGACCTGAGGGATGTGCTGCTTGCGGTACTTGCCGAGGTAGGTGCCGTCGGCATCGATCACCGCGGCGGTGTTGTAGTACACGCCCGGCTGAACGACTTCGTACATCGGCAGCACGAGGACCATGCCCAGTTCCTTCGCCACGCTCTGGAACCGCTGCGTCGTCGGGCCATCGGGGATGTATTCGGTGTACGCGTAGTACTCGGCATCCTGCACCTGGCAGAAGTACGGCCCGTAGAAGAGTTCCTGGAAGCACATGACCTGGGCTCCCTGCTTCTTCGCCTCGTGGGCCGCAGCCTCGTGCTTGTCGATCATGGCCTCTTTCGAGCCGGGCCAATCGGTTTGCAGCGGTGCCGCTCGCACATTGTTCGCCATCTCGCGAACCCCTTCCCTCTGAACGCTTCCGCGAGGGGTTTACGATTTGTTCAGTCCCTCCTTTGTCATAGTAGTGACACAAAAGAGCGATTGAAAAAGGGGGTTGTCCCATGAACGAAAACGCAAAGTCGCCGAAACAGTTCCGGTTGACGGCGAACGCAGAACGCATTCTCAGCGAGCCCACGACAGGCACCCTGTGCATTATTGACGCCCAGGGCGACCCGAATGCGACCCCCGTTTGGTTCCTCTGGCGGGACGGAGAGATCCTCGTCAGCACCCATGCGCGGCGACAAAAGCACGTGAACGCGCTGCGCGCCGGACGTGGCTCCTTCAGCGTGATCGACCCGCACAACCCATCGCACTACGTCGAATTGCGCGGTGCGCTCGATGTGGAGGACGACCCCGATTTCGCCCTGCGTGATGCCGTCGTTCGCAAACACGGGCATGCCGACGGCTCGGCCTTCGACCCGGCGACCGCGATGCGGGTCGTGATCGCCCTCTCTCCCGACCGGGTGCTCGGTCGTCACTGACGAAGGAAGCGCGTTTAGCGCTTTTTCGCCTTCTCGGCAGCGCGACGTTCCTTGCGCGCGGCGCGCTTGGCGGCCTGGGCCTCTTCGTCGACGATGCGCAGTTGGGTCGCGGGGCTCTGTGAAACCGGCAGAGCAAACCGGTCATCGGTGGCGATCAATTTCTTGAATCCCTGCAGCGAGAGTGAGTACTGGATGGCCATCAGCTTGACGACATCGAGACCGAATTTCTCGATCGCGTCGGGAAGGATCGCCGTGAGGTCGTCGAGCGTCGGGTCGTCGGATGCGGACCCGAGCACCTCGATGCTATGACTGGTGCACGGTTCGCACAGAACCACGCACACATCGCCCGCACAGCGACGACGATGTGCCCCGTCGCGAATGCGTTCAGCGAGCGTCGTCCCATCATCGAACGCGGTCGCTCCGAGGCCGGCCACCTGGGCGAGCACGTCGCGCAGGTCGTCGTCGAGAGCGAGCGCTGCCGCAGCCAGACTTTCGTCACCGAGTGCTGCAAGTGCGTTGACGAAGCGACGTTCGAGAATGATCGAATCGCGAGAGGTTGTCACGCCGCAAGTGTAGGCAGGCAGGGGAGTGACTGGTAGTTTCGACACGTGAGTGTGCGGATCGACCCGTCACAAGTTGCCGATGCAGTTGCGCGTCGACCGTTTGCCTACGTGGTCACTGCGTCGTCAGATGACGGCCCGCACATTCGGGCGGTCGCCACGCGATGGACCGGCGAGTCGTTCGTCGTGCGCGTGGGTTCGCAGACCACGAGCAACGTGGGTCGTACCGGCGTCGTGACCTTGGTGTGGCCGCCGCTCACTGCAGGGGAGTGTCGCGATGACCATGACGATCACACAGTGATCGCAGATTGCGCGGCGACATGCGTCGCCAAGGGCGATTCACACGAATTGAGCGCGCGACCGAGCACCGCTGTGTGGCACCGTCCCGCGAGATGAATGCACACCGCGCGGTCGGCGCGGCCGAAGGTTTCGTTGCCGACTAGAGCGGACGAACGTTGTGGGCTTCGACGCCCTTGCGACCTTCGCCGAGATCGAACTCGACCGACTGGCCCGACACGAGCGTGCGCCGACCGGTTCCCTGGATGTTGGAGAAGTGGACGAAGATGTCTTCGCCGTCGTCGCGCGAGATGAAGCCGTAGCCCTTCTCGTCGTTGAAGAACTTCACGGTACCAATTGCCATCACATTTCTCGTTTCTCGATTACTTGACTTCTGAGCGTATAACGGCAGTTCCACGGTGAGAACCTGTGCCCGCATCTTTTTTTCTTTTGTCAGTCGCTCACCAGCGCCTGAATTTCACCCACTGCGACGCGCACCGTGCGGGTGGTTTCCCGGTTTGGGAGGCGCCCCGCCCCGCCCCTGTTTGACTTCCATGAGATCGCCCATTCGATCGAGACCCTGGCGCGGGCATCGCGGACGGCGTGGTTGTAGGTGTGCTGGCAGGTTCCGAGGGCGTCGTCACCCATTGCCTCGTTCCACGCCAAGCCGGGCCCCCGGCAGGTCCGTCGGCCGCCGCCAAACACCGTGGGGTCGGCCGGGTCGACGAGTAGCCGGACCGGTTTGGCCGTGGCGCGCACGGTGACGGGTCCCGTCGGTGTCGGCAGCCATACGCTGACACTCACCGTCCGCCACGAAGACCGTGAGACCCACCACCACATCGGAACCTTGACGATGCCGCGATGGGCGGGCGGCGAGGTGCCGACGATCGGTACGGGAATGAGACCGATGGCAAGGGTCGATGCCTGGGTTGCCATCGTTTGTTGAGACACCACCGGCACCCAGTGGTACGTCATCTCGAAGCCTCCCGCCGTCGTGGTGGATGGGCAGATGCGCGCGAACCAGCGATAGGTGACCCCGTCACGCACCATGCGGTGTGGTGTTTCGTCTCCATCGGTGACAACTGTCGTGTTCCACCGACAGGCGCTCGTTTCACGGTGACCGGGCTCGCCCACATTTAGCCCAACGATCAGCGTGCGGCCGTTGCCGCCGACCTCGATGTCGGTTTGCGCCTCGGCGGACCCGGCGACGGCGAGCGACGCCAACGCAAAGAGAGTGGCAATGACAAATTTCATGATGCGGTCCTTTCGGTACGTGCCCCACCCCTATTGGGACCGCGTCGGAGAGAGCATGACACGATCACAACTGAATGTGTGCGCAGCACGGCCCAAATCCCGCGCGGCGTAGGTAGGCTCCGTAAGCCCCAAAAACGGACGTATGCAGCTCACGACATGACCGCGACGCACCCTGACATCCCTGAAGAGCAGGCCTTCATCGACCACGCCTACGCGTGCCTCGAGCAGAGCCGAGCCGATGCATGGAAACTGCGCGACTTGTCGGAGCCCGGTCTGGGCGGCACATTCCAGGCGCGCTACGAACGCGATGTGTTCGATGAAGCGCTCGTCAACCGCCTGACGCAGCTCGACCTCGGTGATGCCGCATTGGTCTTCGGCCGGATCGATCGATACTCAGAGAGCCCCGAGCAAGTCGAGAGTTTTCACATCGGCCGACTTGCGGTCGCGGACCAAGCGCGTGAACCTGTCGTCATCGACTGGCGTGCGCCGGTCGCCGAGCCGTTCTACAGAGCGACGGGCCGCGAAGCGATGGGGCTCGCGCGTCGGCGCCATTTCGCGGTGCAGGGTCGTCAACTGCTCGGGATCGAAGACGAACTTTTCGGCGAGGGTCACACCGGCCTCGGTCATGACGAAGGTCTTGCCGAGTCGTCGTCGGGTCTGCGCGGTTACAGCACGCTGCTTGCCGCGCTCGAGCGCGGTCGAACCGGCCAATTGGGCGACATTGTGGCGACCATCCAGTCCGAACAGGACGAGATCATTCGTTCGCCCCAGCCCGGTGTGTTGGTCGTCCAGGGCGGCCCCGGCACGGGCAAGACCGTCGTTGCCCTGCATCGTGCCGCGTACCTTCTCTATACGTACCGTTTTCCGCTGGAGGATCAGGGCGTTCTCGTCATCGGTCCCAACCGCGTTTTCCTGCGTTACATCGAGCGTGTTCTTCCCAGCCTCGGTGAGGCGGGGGTCGTGCAGGTCGTGCTCGCCGACCTGGTTCCCGACGTCACCTACGGCGTGCGCGACTCGTGGGCCGCTGCGCAGGTGAAGGGTGACATCCGCGTGGCCAAGGTCGTGGCCAAGGCGATCAGCGACCGCGAGCGGCCGCTGAAGGAAGAGCTGCGACTGCCCTTCCGTTCGGGTTACGTACGCATGAGTGCAGAGATGTCGGCCGACATCGTGCGGGGTGCCCGACGCAGATTCCGCCGTCACAACCCCGCCCAAAAGTGGGTCGAGAACGAAGTGCTCTCCATGCTCGCAACCTCGTGGCGGGAGCCCGGCGTTTCGATCAATGAAGTGCGCGATGCCGTGCGCTCGCATCCCGACTACCGGGTCGCGCTCGAACGGATGTGGCCGGTTCTCAGCCCCGCACAATTGCTGAACGATCTCTACGGGTCGAAGGCGTTGTTGCGACTTGCCGGTGAGCGGTGGTTGAGCGAAGCCGAGTACCTCTCGCTGTACCGTCCGCGCGTCAGCGACATCGGCGAGGCGCTGTTCAGTGAACATGACGTGGCGGTGCTCGACGATGCCTTCGAAATGCTGGGGCCGCCGCCGAAGAAGGCGGGCAAGGCCGACGAGAGCGACGAAATCCGCACGTACGGCCACATCGTCGTCGACGAGGTGCAGGATTTCACACCGATGCAGTTGCGGATGGTTGCCCGTCGGTCGCTGAACGGTTCGATGACGGTGGTCGGTGACATTGCACAGGCCACCGGGGCGTTGGCCCCCGAGTCATGGGAGGACGTGCTCGCACATCTGCCCGATCGCAAGGAGCCCCGCGTCATCGGGCTGTCGGTCGGCTACCGCATACCGGGTTTGATCATGCAACTCGCCGATCGCGTGATGGAGGCCGCTGCGCCCGGTCTGCGCGCGCCGCGCTCGATACGCGGGAGTGGCGAGTCACCCGTGTTCGTGCGCACCGACGACGTCGCAACTGCGGTCGTCGACGCGACCTTGCATCTCGTTGCGGGTCTTCCCGGGGGCAACGTCGCCGTTGTGTGCCCTGATGCAATGGTGGGAGCGATCTCCGCGCGCTTGTCGAATGCCGGAATCGACCACGGACGCGCGGCCGCAACCGCGCTTGATTCGGGTGTCACCGTCGTGCCCGTCAGTCTCGTGAAGGGACTCGAACTCGACGGTGTCATCGTCGTCGAACCCTCCGACATCGTCGACGACGAATCAATGGGACTGCGCGCTCTCTATGTCGCGCTCACCCGCGCCACGCAACGCCTGACTGTCGTGCACGGCCGCGAACTTCCGGCCTGCATGCGCTGATACGTCGTCAGCCGCCGGCGATGATCGGCTCGATCGCGAGATCGAGGAACCTGGTCGCCTTGTCGGCATCGGCGGGCCGCTTTCGTTCGACGGCGGTCGAGTAGAGCGTCACCAGCCGCTGCAGGTCGTCGTTCACTTCCTCGCCGAGGTCGGTAATCTGCGGAGTGATCGCCTGCCATGTCGCACGGATGTCGGCGAGCTTCGCGCGCGCAGTCTGCATTTCGCCCGATGCGATGTCATTGCCGAGACCGCCACCGAGAGCGAGAATTGCACCGAAGAGTTCCGCAACGGTTCCACGGGGGATCGTCGTTGTTGTCGATGCTGGCGTGGTGCTGGCCGTCGCGGAGTCACTTTCGATCGTCGTTGCGCAACCTGCGAGCAGCGACACACTCGCTGTGGTGAGGACGCAGACAACGATGGGGCGGCGCATCAACGCACCGCGACGACGAGCAGACGGGCGGAAGCGTGCGAATCGATGGTGACGCTGCGGCCGTCGACGCGGACCACGACACTGCCGTCACTGTTCGTCGAATCGACAGTACCCGTGCTGCCGGGCAGAAGAGCCGACGTTTCGAGGAAGTCGAGCAGCCCCGGGGTGAACTCGAGCGTTTCGGGAACACGTGCGACGGTGAAGTTGCTGCCCGTCGACACGTCGGCGAGCGGAAAGGCGGCGTCAGCGATGAAGCCGGACCCGGGAATCGGATTGCCGTGCGGGCACGTGGTGGGGTTGCCGAGCACCGACACCATCGCGTTTTCGACCTCGTCGGACATGACGTGTTCCCACTTGCCCGCCTCGCGGTGGGCAGTCGCCCATGACAGGCCGAGGATGTCGGTGAGGAACCGTTCGGCGAGGCGGTGCTTGCGCACGACACTGACCGCAAGCTCGAGACCCGCGTCGGTGAGGCTGATGGCCGTACCGTCGGTGCGCAACAGGCCTTCGGCCTCCATGCGCTTCACCATCTCCGAAACCGAGGGCCGCGAGACCGACAGCCGTTCGGCGATGCGGGCCTGGATGACCGGAACGTTGTCCTCGTGCAATTCGTAGATGCACTCGCAGTATTCCTCGAAGGCGGGGTGATGCTCTCCGGGGTTCGGCATGCAAGGGAGCCTAATGTCCCGGTCCCGGTGGATGTCTTGTTGCACCGCTCAATTAGCGTCGTGGATGGTGCTCGACTCTTTTCGTCCCGCAGTCGCTGAGTGGTTTGCATCGTCGTTTCCACAACCGACGGCGCCCCAGGCGGCAGGTTGGCCGCGCATCGCTGCGCGTGAACACACCTTGATCTGCGCACCAACCGGCAGTGGCAAGACGCTCGCCGCATTCCTGTGGTCAATCAACGAACTCGTCTCATCATCTCCGCCGACGCCCGGCGAGCGCACGCGTGTGCTGTATGTCTCACCGTTGCGGGCGCTCGCATTCGACGTCGAAAAGAACCTCCGCGCCCCTCTCGCCGGTATCGCGCTTGCCGCCGAGCGCAGGGGGGAAACACTGAACGACATCGCGGTCGGTTTGCGCACGGGCGACACGCCCACGCGCGAGCGTCAGGCGATGTTGCGTCGGCCGCCCGATTTGCTCATCACCACGCCCGAGAGCCTCTATCTCATGCTCACGTCGCAGGCGCGCAAGACGCTCGTCAATGTCGACACCATCATCATCGACGAAATCCACGCGCTGGCGGGCACGAAGCGCGGCGCGCATCTCATGCTCAGCATCGAACGACTGTGCGAGATCACCCGCGGTGAACCGCAGCGCATCGGATTGTCGGCGACGCAGCGACCGCTCGAAGAGACTGCCCGCTTTCTCGGAGGATTCACTGCCGGCCGGCCACGCCCCGTCGCGATCGTCGATGCAGGTGTGCGCAAAGAGCTCGAGCTCGAGGTGTGCGTGCCGGTCGAGGACATGGGTGACCTCGGCCGTCGCAACACCGAACCCGAACTGGTCAGTGGTCCGGCGACGGCTGCTTTGACGCCGCGCCGCGCCAGCATCTGGCCCAGTCTTTATCCGCAGATCCTCCGGCAGATCCTCGCCCACCGCAGCACGATCGTCTTCTGCAATTCGCGCCGCCAGGCCGAGCGTCTCGCCACCAGTTTGAACGAACTCGCCACGAACGAGGGACTGGCCGATGATCTCGTGCGTGCACACCACGGATCGCTCGCGCGTGAACAACGCGTCATCATCGAGGACCAGTTGAAGAGGGGGAAACTGCGTGGCCTCGTCGCGACATCGAGTCTCGAGTTGGGTATCGACATGGGTGCCGTCGACCTCGTCATTCAGGTCGAGTCTCCTGGTGCGGTCAGCCGGGGCCTGCAACGCGTCGGCCGCGCGGGCCACAGCGTGGGCGAGCCCAGTCGGGGGCGGTTGTTTCCTAAACACCGTGGCGACCTCGTCGAGTCTGCGGTGGTCGCCCGTCGCATGGTCGACGGTGACATCGAGTCGACGCGCTACCTGCGCAATCCCCTCGATGTGCTCGCCCAGCAGATCGTTGCCCACGTCGCGATTTCCGGCGAGACATCGGTCGACGAACTGGCGGTCGTCGTGCGACGGTGCGCGAACTTTGCCGAGGTGTCCGACGAGATCCTCCACAACGTGCTCGACCTGCTCGCCGGTCGTTACCCGAGCAACGAGTTCAACGAACTGCGGCCGCGCATCGTGTGGGACCGCGTCACCAACGGCCTGCGTGCGCGTGACGGTGCGCAGCGTCTCGCCGTCACGAACGGTGGCACCATTCCCGACCGCGGTCTCTACGGTGTCTTTCTTCCCGACGGGACCCGCGTCGGCGAACTCGACGAGGAGATGGTCTACGAATCGCGGCCCGGTGAGACGTTCCTGCTCGGCGCTTCGACATGGCGCATCGAGGACATCACATTCCAGAAAGTGATCGTGAGCCCGGCACCCGGCGAGCCGGCAAAGATGCCCTTCTGGCACGGGGACCTTCTCGGCCGCCCGGTCGAGCTTGGTCGGGCGGTCGGTGAGTTCCAGCGCCGCGTGCGTGCGATGCCCGTCGACGGTGCACTCGGGGTGCTTGCCACCGAATACTTCCTCGACCCGTTTGCCGCCGCAAACATCGTCAACTACTTCAGTGAGCAGGCCGAGGCAACCGGTGCGCTGCCCGATGACACAACCATCGTTGTCGAACGCTTCCGTGACGAACTCGGGGACTGGCGCGTCTGCATTCATTCACCGTTCGGCGTGCCGGTTCATGCGCCGTGGTCGATGGCGATTCAGCGGCATCTCCGCGAGCGTCTCGACATGCCCGTCGAGACGATGTACGCCGACGACGGCATCGTGCTGCGTCTTCCCGAGGCACTCGAATCGATTCCGCTCGACGACTTGATGCTCGACCCCGAAGGAATAGAAGAGGCGATCGTTGCGGCGCTCCCCGAAACGGCCCTGTTCGCCGCCAGGTTCCGCGAATGCGCCGGTCGTGCACTGTTGTTGCCGCGCCGACGCCCCGACCAGCGCACGCCGTTGTGGCAACAGCGCCAACGTGCGGCCGACCTGTTGGCCGTCGCCAGCAAGTACCCCTCGTTCCCGATGCTGCTCGAGGCGAGCCGCGAATGTCTCCAGGATGTCTTCGACGTTCCAGGGCTGCGTGACATCCTCACCCAGGTTCGCTCGCGGCGCATCAAGGTCGTTGTGGTTGACACACCGAAGGCCTCGCCGTTCGCGCAGAGCCTCCTATTCAACTGGATCGCGTCGTACATGTACGAGGGTGATGCGCCGCTTGCCGAACGTCGTGCGGCGGCATTGTCACTCGACCGCGACCTGCTGAACGAACTACTCGGCACCGAGGAACTGCGTGAACTCCTCGACGCCGGTGCGATCGCCGACGTCGAATTGTCGGCCCAGTGCCTGGCTGACGGTCGCCGTGCACGCAACGACGACG
The DNA here is from genome assembly GCA_005787785.1 of Actinomycetota bacterium. Taxonomy (GTDB): domain Bacteria; phylum Actinomycetota; class Acidimicrobiia; order Acidimicrobiales; family Ilumatobacteraceae; genus F1-20-MAGs119. The sequence goes on along the minus strand of SXZT01000107.1, from coordinate 25,617 downwards.
AGTTGCACGACGTCTTCCGGCGCGTCGGTGATCTGTCGCGTCTCGAAGTGTCGATGCGTTGCGAGCCGGGTCTCGACGGAGCCATCGAACGCCTCGTCGGCGAGCGGCGCATCATCGCGGTGTCGATCGCCGGCGAAGAGCGATTCATTGCGGCCCAGGACGCGGCTCTCTATCGCGACGCACTCGGATGTGCCCTGCCGATGGGCCTGCCGCGCGACTTCACCGAGCCCGTCGTGCGTCCACTCGAGGCGATCGTTGCGCGGTTCGCGCGTACGCACGCGCCATTCCTCGTGGCCGCAGTCGCGAGCCGGCTGGGTGTTGCCCCCGACCGCATCACCGGGGTGCTGCGGGCACTCGACGCCGAAGGCCGTGTGGTTCTCGGCGCGTTCCGGCCCGACGGAATCGAACGCGAATGGTGCGACGTCGAGGTGTTGCGACAGATCCGACGACGCTCGCTCGCCGCGCTGCGGCGCGAGGTCGAGCCGGTCGAGCAAGAGGTGTTCGCGCGCTTCTTGCCGGCATGGCACGGCGTTGCGGGTTCGGATCCCGCGTCGTCGGGTCGGTTGTCGGGCCAACGCAGCGGGCCCGATGCGCTCGTCGACGTCATTCAGATGCTGCAAGGCGCGGCGATCGTGGCATCGACACTCGAATCCGACGTGTTGCCCCAACGTGTGCGCGGCTACCGCGCGGCCGACCTCGACGCTCTCTTCGCCAGCGGCGAGGTCGTCTGGCTGGGTGCCGGAGCGATCGGCTCGAACGACGGCCGCGTGCGACTTTTCTTCGCCGACCAGGTCGACGACCTGCTGCCGGCCCTCGAGCGGCCCGAACCGCCCGCCGGCGCGTTGCACGATGCAATTCGCGCGGTGCTCGAACAGCGCGGTGCGAGTTTCTGGAACGGCATCGTCGCCGCGACACCCGGAGCAACCGACACGGAACGACTCGGTGCATTGTGGGATCTGGTGTGGGCGGGCGAGATCACGAACGACACGTTCGCACCGTTGCGCGCGTTGCTCGGTGGAGCGCGCAGTGGCGCCGGCCGTCGCAGTCAGCGCCCCACCAGTCGACCGCGTTCGATGCGCTTGACCAGGGTTGGCCCACCTGCCGGATCGGGACGCTGGAGCGCTCTCGAAGCGCCCGTCGTCACCGACCAACGTGTCGGAACCGCCGAGCTGCACGCCATCGCCCAGCAGTTACTGCAGCGTCACGGCGTCTTGACACGCGAGGCGGTGCTCGCCGAATCGGTGACGGGTGGTTTTGCGGGTGTGTACGGGGTGTTGAAGGTGCTCGAGGAACGTGGCCATGTGCGCCGTGGCTACTTCATCGATGGTCTTGGTGCCGCGCAGTTCGCGTTGCCCGGTGCTGTCGACCGACTGCGGGGTTTCCGCGACACGGTGGATGTCGAATTGCACCCCGACGAAGCCTTGCCGCCGATCGTTCTTGCATCCACCGATCCGGCCCAGCCTTTCGGTGCGGTTCTCCCGTGGCCCGACAACGCGGGGCGTCCGGCCCGCAGTGCCGCATCTGTCGTGGTGCTCGACGCGGGCGTTGCACTTGCGTGGTACGACACACGTTCGGGCAATCTCGTCCCCCTGGGTCAAATGACGCAACTCACGTTGCGCAACATCGTCGTTGCTCTCGCCGCGCTCGGCAAGGACGGCCGTGTGCGGTCGGTCGAGGTGCGCAAGGTGAACGGCCAAGCTCCAGCTGAGTATGCGTTGCGCAACGAACTGGCAGAAGAACTACGTGCTGCCGGCTTCGTTGAGGGGTATCGCGGCTACGTGCAACGGTGAGCCGGCTACGTGCAACGGTGAGCCGGCTACGTGCAACGGTGAATCAAGAAGGCTTGCGGCCGATGGATCGCAGGCCGGCCCAGGCGAGCGCCGCGAGTTCCTCGCCGATTGCCCGCGGGTCGAACTTCGTGCCGCGTTGGATCAGGTGACGCGACGCGCCTTCGCTCATGCCAATGAGGGCGTGGGCAATGATGCGCTGCTGCTCGGCGTCGACGTCGGCGTCGATGAGCGGAGCGATCATTTCGGCGGTGGTTTTCTCGATGCGCGCGGAAACGGCGGCGAACTCTTCGTCGCGGCGGGTGCCACTGCCGAACAACAGCATGAACGCATCGGGGTCGTCCATCACCCATTGGAAGTAGGCCACCATTCCCGCGGTGGTCTTCTCGCGGCCGGATGCCGCACCCTGCGTCGCGGCATGGATCGCATCGATCATCTTTTCGCCGACTGCCTCGAGTGCGGCGGCGAACAACGCGCGCTTCGAGTCGAAGTGTTGGTACAGCACCGGCTTGGTGACACCGGCCGCATCGGCGACGTCGTTCATCGAGGAGTTGTGGAAGCCTTTGTGCGCGAACACCTTCAGCGCTACACCGAGGAGCTGCTCGCGCCGCTCGCTTGCGGTGAGCCGGGCGGAGGTCATGCTCATTTGCCGGCCGCCTGGTCGCGTTCACGGTCTTCACGTTCGGCTGCCTTCACGGCATAGCCGAGCACGATGGATGGTGCGAGGAGAATGGACCCGGCGACGAGACCGAAGGTCATGATGCCGACCATCGTCGAGTTGAAGCCGAGGGCGAAGGCAAAGACGAAGCAGGCGATCGTCGCCGCATAAAGGAGGTATCCGACACGGTTGGCAAGAAGGGTGTACTTGGCGACCTGCGCGCGGCGCTCGCGGACCGGGTCCACCGGCGAAGGGGGGGAGGGGTTCCCGAAAGTCATACAGTCGTATTGATGGTAGGGCTGAATGGGGAAAAAGGTCCCAGTGGAGAGGGTGGTGGTCCGATCACCCTTGGTTGGCAGGGCCCGCACGTAGCGGTCATCACGATTCGACGTCCACACAGACGCAATGCCGTCGACTTGGAGACGCTGAGAACGATGGTGTCCCACCAGCGCGCGGTTGAGGGCGCGGCACGGGTGGTCGTGTTGACGGGCGAGCCACCCGCGTTCTGCGCGGGTGCCGACCTGACGGGTGTCGAGGGCGATGACTTTGCGAATGCGCTCGGCGCAGCATTGCGTGGTTTCACGACGTTGCCGTGCATCACGCTTGCCGCAGTCGACGGACCGGCCATGGGGGCGGGCACGCAACTCGCACTCGCATGCGATCTTCGCATGGCGAGCGCCACCAGTCGTTTCGGAATTCCGGCGGCGAAGTTGGGCCTTGCGGTCGACCAATGGACGATCGAACGCGCGAGTCACGAGTTCGGTTGGGCGGTGGCGCGGCACATGTTGCTCGGTACCGGGGTGTATTCGGCCGAGCAGTTGTTCGCGCAAGGCGGCGTACACCGTCTTGGTGGTCTCGCCGACGCACTCGAGTGGGCGGAGGACCTCGCCGCGCTCGCGCCGATCACGATTCAGGCCCACAAGCGTGGTCTCGAAGCAGTCGCCGAGCGCATCGTCGTCGACGAGCGCTTCGATGAATTGCGGGCGCAAGCGTGGGCCAGCGAGGACGCACTCGAGGGCCCGCGGGCGTTCCTGGAGAAACGACCGCCGCGTTTCAACGGACGCTGAACTGCGGACAGTCGGCGCCGGCTCAGGTGCTGGCGGGCAGCAGCATGTTGACGAAGTGGTACCAGGAGAAAAGCACCACGAGGAACGGCACGGCGGTCGCCGCCCACGACACCAGACGTGCGTTCCTGTCGCGTCGACCGCGTGACCGCAACGCGCGCCGCAAGAAGTGCGCCACGACCGCAATCACCACGAGCGCGAGACCGAGAAGTATCGCAGGGAGAACCGCCCCCGTGTCGGAGAACCATCCGTCGAGTTCGAGAACCGCTTCCGTGGATTCGACCGCAGGTGCCGATGTCTCCGGAACCGAAGTGGGCGGGATGGTCGTCGCCGGGATGGTCGACTCGACCGGTCGCGTCGATGTCGGGGTGGTTGCTGCGATGGTCTCGGACGAAGAGAGTTCGGCGACGATGATCAGGCGCTTTGCGGTGCTCCAGCGCGGATGGCACGTGATAAGAGTGAGGAGCGTGCGGTCTTTTTGTGGGCGAAGGACGTCGGTTTGGTTCGGTCCGACGATCTTGACGTCGCTCACCGTGTAGGTGAAACGCCCCTTGCCGGTGGTCACGTGCACTTGGTCGCCGAGGTTCACGTCGTTGAGATTGGCGAACGGCGCTCCGTACGTGGTGCGGTGTCCCGCGATGGCGCTGTTACCGGGTTCGCCCGGCAATGCGGTTCCGGAGATGTGGCCGGGTCCGTGGCGCAACGCGGAGACGGTTGCTCCGTTCACGACGATGTCGGCGACGCTTGCCGACGGAATCTCGAGAAGCGCGAGCGCGGAGTTCGGCCGACGCGGGGAGTCGATCCGATTTGTCGTGTTGCCCTCGACCGGTACGACCGTGTCGGTTGTCGTGGGCGACGACGCAATCAATGTCTCGAATTCGTCCCGCAGACGATTCTGGGCGCGACTCTGTTCGAGGCCGGTGCCCCAGAGTTGGTAGGCAACGAGGCCGAGCAACAGCAAACCGGCCGTGATGAAGGTGCGACCAACGAGGCCGAGCACCGCGTCGACACGTCTGCGCGCGCGGTTCTTCATGGCAAACGACGCTAGTGGGTCCCTGCGCCGTTGGGTCTGTAGCGTTTGACGGGTGAAGGAGACATCCGTCGTCGATGTGCGTGACGCGGTCGTTCTCCTCGGCTCGTTTCCGGCACTCGCCGAAGCAACGCTGACGATCGGCCGTGGTGAACTCGTCGTCGTTCAGGGCGCGAACGGCGCCGGCAAGACGACTTTGCTGCGCCTGTGTGCGGGGCTGCTGCCTTTGGCCCGCGGAACGGCGCACGTGATGGGGCATGACGTGAGTAGCGACCGCGCAGCGGTACGCGCGAGTGTCGGGTTTCTCGGGCACGCGAACGGTTTGTACCTCGACCTCACCGCGGGCGAGAACCTGTCGTTCTGGGGTGACGTCGTTGGCGCGAGCCGCCCTGAGGTGACGTCGGCCGCGCAGCGAATGGGCCTGAACGAACGTCTGCTCTCGACCCAGGTCGGGCGTCTCTCCGCGGGCCAGAAGCGTCGCACTGCACTTGCGGTCCTGGCGGTGCGCAGGGCCACGTTGTGGTTGCTGGACGAGCCGCATGCGGGCCTCGACGCGGCCGGGCGTGACGAAATCGACGCACTGCTGCGCGACGCGGTTGGCGCCGGAGCAACCGTCGTCGTCGCGTCCCACGAACTTGAGCGCTCCGCATCGCTGGCCACGCGTCGCATCGAAATCGTCGGTGGACGAATCATCGAATCGGGTGGTCGCAAATGAGTGCCTCGCGAGTCGTCGGTGTCGCCCGCGCCGTTGCGTCCAAGGATCTGCGCATCGAATGGCGCAGCCGTGTGATGACGAACCAGGTGCTGCCGTTCGCCGCGATCGTGATGGTGCTCTTTGCGTTCGCACTCGACAACGACGGAATTCTCCAGCGTGTCGCCCCGGGTCTGGTCTGGATGGCGACCTTGTTCACTTCGCTCGTGGTCGTGCAGCGATCGTTCGCGGTCGAGTCCGCTGATTCCGCCATCGATGCCCTGCGTCTCGCTGGTGTGCCGTCTCACGGCGTGTATCTCGGCAAAGTCGCCGCGCTCGTCGCGCAGTTGGTCGTGTTCGAGGCGGTGCTCGCCATGCTTGCGCTGATCTTGTACAGGGTCAATGTCGACCTGCACGGTGCTGTGCTACTCGTCACAACGTGCGTCCTCGGTTCGGTGGGCATCGCCGCGCTCGCGGCGGTGTACGGCGGGCTCAGCGTCGCCGGCCGTGGTCGCGAGACTCTCTTGCCCCTGTTGTTGTTGCCCGCCGTTGCTCCCGTTCTGATCGGCGCAACGCGGGCGACCGAATCGGCCTTCGGGTCCGACGGTGCGCGGACGGTGGAAGGCTGGCCGTGGGTCGGTCTTCTGGCCGTGTTTGGCGCGATCTTCCTGTTTGGTGGAACACTGGGGTTCGGTCCCCTCACCGACGAGTAGCCGACTTCGACATGTCAAACACAACGACGAGCGTCCCCCCGCCGACACGCACGGCTGCGTCGCGCAATCTCGGGCTGATCGCCATTTTCGGGTCGATCGTTCTGGCGTTGCTCGGATTGTTCTTCACCGCCGAGGATGTCGACCAGGGGAGCAGCGTGCGCATCATGTACGTGCACGTGCCCACGGCTTGGGTTGCCTACCTCGCATTCGTCTTCACCGCGGTGTGCTCGGCGGGTCACCTGTGGGGCAGGAAGCATTCCCTCAATCTCGACCGCCTTGCCGGCGCGTCGGCAGAAGTCGGTGTGATTTTCATGGGCGTGACCCTCGTGACGGGCAGTCTCTGGGGCCGCCTCTCGTGGGGCACTTATTGGCAGTGGGACCCGCGACTCACCACCACGGCATTTCTCTTCGTCACCTACGTGGGGTACCTCGCGGTGCGCGGACTCGGCGGCACGCAGCATCAGCGCGCCAAGCGCTCTGCGATCGTCGCGCTGTTCGCGGTGCTCGAGATCCCACTCGTTCACTTCAGCGTCTTGTTGTGGCGCTCCCTGCACCAGGAAGCGACGGTGCTGCGACCGAACGGCGACGTCAAGATGGACGGGTTGATGCTCTTCTCGCTCGTCTTCGGGGTCGCCGTGTTCACCACGATTTTCGCCTGGCTCGTGCTGCACCGCAATCGCGTTCTCGCCCTTGTCGACGCCGTCGAGCTGCGCGGCATCGATGCCGCGCTCGAAGCGCGTCGGGCCGAAGAGGTGCCGTCGTGAAGCACGCCGACTTCATCGTCATCAGCTGGGTGCTCTCGTTTGCACCCATTGCGTTGTACGCGTGGCGCAACGCGCGCCGGGCCCGGCGGCTCGATCCGTTCGTCGAGAAGAGCGACAAGCCGTGGACCTGAGTCCCCGTGAGCCCGGGATCGGTGCGGCGCCGCCGGTGCGATCGCGGTCGGCCGGACGTCGCTGGGTCTCGATGGGAATTCTTGCCGCCGTCATCGTTGCCGGCGGTGTCGTCGTCACGCAGTTCCTCTCGTCGGCGATCGACTACTACTGCAACGTCGATGAAGTCGGCGTCCGTGACGGCTGCGAGGCAGACCGACGGCTGCGCGTGCAGGGCACCGTCGATCAGGGCAGCATCAAACAGGCCGCCGGCACGACGACGTTCCTGATGTCGTTCAATGCGAAGAATCTCGACATCCGCTACGACGGCGATCCCGGTGGAGTGTTCCAGGAGTGCATTCCGGTGGTCGCGCACGGACGGCTCGTCAACGGTGTCTTTCTCAGCGATCGCATCGAGGTGAAGCACTCGAACGCCTACGTCGCCAAGAACGAGGATCGGATGGACGAAGCCGAGGAAGCCACCGATGCCTGCAGTCGTGTGGGCTAGCGGGGTCGCCGGCCCCGTCGGCCGCGGAGCCCTGCTTGTCGGGGTGGTTGCCGCCGCATTTGGTGCCGTCGCCGCCATCACGGCCGCGCGCGAATCGTCGCGTGGCGAGGAGGCGCGCACGTCGCGGTTGGTCCCGCGCTTCGTCGGTCTTGCATTCTTCGCGTCACTTGGGGCGATCATCGCAATGGAGTGGGCGATGATCACCCGTGACTTCTCCCTGCAGTACGTGCAGGACCACGGTTCGCGCTCGACTCCGGCTCTCTACAACTTCACCGCGGTGTGGAGTGCACTCGAAGGATCGATTCTCCTCTGGATTTTCGCGCTCGCACTCTCCGCAGCGGTCGTTGCGTGGCGTTACCGCAGGCGCCTCGACGATGAATTGATTTCGTGGGCCATTGCCGTCATCTGCATCGTGATGGTGTTCTTCTTCGTCCTGAGTTTCGGCCCGGCCAACCCGTTCGCGGAGGGTGCACCGGGAATCACCGACGGCCCGGGCCCGAACCCGTTGCTGCAGAACCACATACTCGTCTTGTTCCACCCGCCGATCCTGTACCTGGGGTACGTCGGGTTCACCGTGCCGTTCGCGTTCGCCATCGCGGCCCTCGTCACCGGTCGCGTCGGCGAGGGGTGGCTTATCGAGACGCGACGTTGGACGCTCTTTGCGTGGGGTTTCCTCACCGTGGGCATCATCCTCGGGGGATGGTGGAGTTACGAAGTGCTCGGTTGGTCGGGGGTCTGGGCGTGGGACCCGGTGGAGAATGCGAGCCTCCTGCCATGGCTGACGGGAACCGCCTACATCCACTCCGTCCTGGTACAAGAGCGTCGCGGAATGCTGCGCGTGTGGAACCTCTCCTTGTTGCTCGCGACATTCAGCCTCACGATTCTCGGTACGTTCCTCACTCGCTCGGGAGTGCTGAACAGTGTGCATGCCTTCAGCGAGAGCGACATTGGCACCTACCTGCTCGTCTTTTTCGGCCTCGTCGTTCTCGTGTCGCTCGTCCTCATCGGTTGGCGCGGCGACCAGTTGCGTTCGCCGGGGTCGATCGACTCGCCCGTGTCGCGCGAGGGTGCGTTTCTCGCTAACAACGTGCTCTTCAGTGCATTCGCATTCGTGGTGCTGCTCGGCACGGTGTTCCCACTCATCATCGAGGCCCTGCAGGACCGACAGATCTCGGTGGCCGAACCGTTCTTCAACCGTCTGTCGATGCCGATCGGCATCGCGATGCTGGCGCTCATGTGCATTGCCCCTGTACTGCCCTGGCGAAAGGCCTCGACGGAACTACTCCGCGATCGACTGTTCTGGCCTGCATGGTGCGGTATCGCCGCTCTCGTTGCGGGCCTGGTCGCCGGCGCCGACGGACTTGCACCGTTGCTCGCTTTCACCCTCGGCGGGTTCTCGGGGGGCGCCGCCCTGCGTCAGGTGGTGCTCGCAACACGACGTCAGGGTTGGCGCGGCTTCGTCGGTCGAGCGAACGGCGGCATGATCGTGCACCTCGGCGTCATTCTCATCGCGGTTGCACTGTCGGCGTCGAACGCCTACACGCGGTCGCAGGAACTGCGGTTGTCGGAGGGTGTCCCCGCATCGTTTGCCGGTCACACCTTCGAACTCGTCGGCTTCCGCGAGGAAAAAGACGACCGCAGCAGCGCAGTGAAGGCCCTCGTGTCCGTCGACGGGGGGCAGGCATACGCACCTGCGATAACGAAGTTCCTCAACATGGGCATGAACATCGGCACGCCGTCGGTGAAGACGACATGGCGGTACGACATCTATCTCACCCTCGAGCCGCCGGTGAAGAAGGACTCGGGTGAGGCGCGTATCAAGGTGTTCGTGAAGCCGCTCATCATGTGGCTCTGGGTCGGTGGGGGACTGATGGCGCTCGGGACAGTTCTCGCAGCGTTCCCCGGACGCCGTCGCCGACCCACCGATCCGACGTCGGCACCCGTACCCGTCGAAGAAGAGGTCGCGCCGTGAACGTGACGCCGCGATTGTCGCGACGACTCGTACCCGTCGTGGGATTCGTTTTGGTCGCTTTTTTCGTCGTGCTCGCCGTTGCGAAGCCCCGGGGTGAGGCCGACGTGGCGTCGCCATTGATCGGCAACCCTGCACCTGCGGTGCAATCGACGCTCGTCGGCGGGGGCGGCTTCGATCTTGCGCGTCGCAAAGGTTCGTGGGTCGTGCTCAACTTCTTCAACTCGACATGCGTGCCGTGTCGCAACGAACATCCCGAACTCGTCGCGTTCGCCGGACAGCAGGCGGGTATCGCCGACGGTGCGGAGCTCTTCACCGTTGTCAACGACGACACCGACGAGGCCGTGTCGGCATTCTTTGCCGAGAAGGGTGGCGACTGGGACAAGATCCGCGACCCCGACGGCACGATTGCGGTTGCGTTCGGCGTTGCGAAGGTTCCCGAAACGTGGGTGATCGATCCGTCGGGTTTCGTGAGAATGCGAGTGGCGGGTGAGGTCACCGATTCGTTCCTGTCGGGTCGCATCGCTGCGATGCGCGAGATGCTGAACGGACCTGGGTCGTGAGCACGTCATGAGTGGGGCGAAGGGGAAGTTGACATGGGCGGCGATGGCCCTGTTGACGGTCGCACTGCTGGCATTCGGGGCCATGCGTTCATCGGGTCCTTCGACACAGGAAGAACGCATCGATGCAATCTCCCAGCGCCTTGCGTGTCCCACGTGCAACGGCGAGAGCATCTACGTCAGCCGTGCCTCGGCTGCCGAGTCGATTCGCAACGAGATCGCCCGACAGGTGGCGGCGGGTCAGCGAGCCAATGATGAGATCGTTGCGTACATCGAGTCGCGCTTCCCGGGAAGCCTGTTGTTGCCACCGGCCGAAGGGGTCGACTCGCTCGTCTGGGTGTTGCCCGTCGTTGTGCTCGTGTGCGGTTTCGGTGGTCTCGTGGTGGTGTTCCGCAGGTGGCAACGAGAGGGCGAGGCTCGTGCCGAGCCGAACGACGCCGACATCGTTGCGGCCGCACTTCGCGAGCATGACGATCCGACGGACGGGTTGTGACGGGCACGCCAATGGACGACGTCGGGCGGCGCAATCTTGAAGAGCAACGTGATTTTTTGCTCGCATCGCTTCGTGATCTCGAGCGTGAACGCGCGGCGGGTGACGTGGACGACGCCGACTACGCGGCCCTGCGCAGCAGCTACACCGCGCGTGCCGCGGAGATCATCCGGCGCCTTCAACGCGACGGAGTCCCAGCCGACGCGACGTCTGCCGAGACGGAAAAGCGCCGCGTGTCGCGGCGACTGGCCGGTGTTTTTCTCGTCGTCGTATGCGCGGTGGGTCTTGGTGTTTTCGTCGCACGTCAAAGCGGCCAGCGTCTGCCCGGTGAAACCGCATCGGGGGGCATCGCCGACAGCACCGCGAACAAACTCGCCCAGGCACGACAGATGAACTTCACCGATCCGATCACCGCGATCAACATCTACAGCGACGTGTTGAAGGTCGACCCCGACAGCGTCGAGGCGCTGACGTACAGGTCGTGGCTGCTCGCGTTGACCGCGCGCGATGCCGAGCAGTCGGTGCGCGATGCGGCCGTGCAGACCGCGATTCTCGGTCTCGGCCGCGCGACCCTCCTCGACGATTCGTATCCCGACGCCCATTGTTTCCTCGGCATCGTCAGTTTCCGGTTCGCGAACGATCTCGCGACCGCGAAGTCGGAGCTGGCCAAGTGTCAGGCGGGCGATCCGCCGGCCCAGGTGAAGGGTTTCGTCGACGCAGTAGTTGCCGAAGTCGAAGCCGCTGGGTGAGAATCATCGGATGGGCTTCTTCGAACGCAATCGCGACGATGTCGTTGCGGCGGGTTACGACCCCTCCCGTTTGCCCCCCGGCCAGTACCTCACGGATCGGTTCCCGGTTCTGCACGTCGGCGACGTGCCCGAGTACGCGCCCGGTGCCTGGAACATGCGGATCTTCGGCGAAGTCGACAACGACTTCAGTCTCACGTTCGAGGAACTGACGGCACTGCCGAGTGTCGAGATCACGACCGACATTCATTGCGTCACCAAGTGGTCGAAATTCGACACGACGTGGCGTGGTGTGCGCGTGCGTGACCTGTTCGAACGCGCCGGACTGCGTCCGACGGCAACCCACTTCGTCGGCCACGCCGAGTACGGCTACACCGCGAATCTGCCCCTCGCCGACGTCCTTCGCGACGACTCGCTGGTCGTCTGGGAATACGACGGTGAAGACATCGAGCCGATCCATGGAGGACCCGTACGTCTTCTCGTGCCGCACCTGTACTTCTGGAAGTCACCCAAGTGGCTGCGCGGCATCGAGGCGCGTGTCGGTGATGTGGCCGGATTCTGGGAGCGCAACGGCTATCACATGTACGGCGATCCGTTTCGCGAACAACGCTTCTGGGGCGACTAAACGGTCGTCGCGCAGAAGGTGTCGCCCCGAGGGAGCGATGCCTGCAATTCGGGACTCGTGTCGCCGTAGAGCGCGCCGAGCATGCCTTTCACCATTCCACGATCGACTGCACAGATGACGGGATGTTCGATCGCGACGTCACCGAAAGGACAGTGGTTGTTGACGATGCGCAGTTGGTTGTTGCGCTGGTCGGCATGCGCGGCAAAACCGTGCGCCGTGAGGGCATCGGCAACCGCCTGCATCGCGGTACGCAACGAGCGTTGACCCGATGCGAGATCGTCGCCAACGAGGCCTTCGGCAAGCGCACGACCGTACTGTGCTCCGACTTCCTCGGCCATCGCTTCGGCGCGGTCGCGCGGCAGATTCTCGAGGGCCTTCCCGAGCAGACTGAGGACGAGATCATCGCTGCGCACCTGTGATTCGAGCGGTGACGGACCGATCGAGCGGTAGTGCTTGGATGGCCGGCCGGCTCCACCGCCGTGGGGCTTTTCGATGCTCGCCTCGACGTAACCCCCGGCGGCCAATTTGTCGAGGTGATGGCGGGCGACGTTCGGGTGCAGATCGAACTTCTCCGCGACCTGCGAAGCGGTGACGCCGGTGCTGTGTTCACCCGTCGAGTTCTCGCGCACGAAGAGGTAGGCCGCGCGCCGCGTGGGATCACCGAAAGCGGAGGTGATTGCGGTCACCGTCGCGGTGAATGCACCCGACGACATGCTCATCTCAGCGGCCACGGAGGTATTCTACCTATCGCGATAGTGCAAATTAGAGGCAATGCTTGCCTTTCCCCAGACCGCTTCCAAGAAACCGCTTCCAAGAAACCGCTTCCAAGAAACCGCTTCCAAGAAACCGCTTCCAAGAAACAAGGACGACCATGGCACTTTCAACCGACGCCGTCATCGATCTGCTTCGTCCCGTTGAGGACCCCGAATTGCACCGTTCGATCGTCGACCTGGGGATGGTTCGGGACGTCGTGATCGGCCGCAAGGGCGATGTCTCTCTCACCGTCGTCCTCACCGTTGCCGGTTGCCCGTTGCGCAACGAAATCCAGAACCGGGTCAGCACCGCGTTGAAGACCCACCCGGACGTGTCGTCGGTGAAGCTCGAGTTCGGTGTGATGAACGATGCCGAGCGGGAGAACGTACGCCGCATGCTTCAAGGCGACGCGGCATCGACCGCGGGGAGCACGCAGGCCCACGGTCACGCCGAGGGACGCATGATTCCATTCTCACAACCGGGCTCCAAGACGCGGCCCCTGCTCATATCGTCGGGCAAGGGGGGTGTCGGCAAGAGCAGCGTGACGACGAACCTTGCCGTTGCGCTCGCCGCACGCGGACATTCGGTCGGCATCGTCGACGCCGACATCTACGGCTATTCGATTCCCCGCATGCTCGGTGCCGACCGTGATCCAATCGTCATCGACCAAATGCTGGTGCCGCCGGAGTCTTTCGGTGTGCGATGCATCTCGATCGGTTACTTCGTGCCCGATGGCCAGGCGGTGATCTGGCGCGGCCCGATGTTGCACAAGGCGCTTGAACAGTTCCTCACCGACGTCTTTTGGGACGACCCCGATTTTCTCCTCGTCGACATGCCGCCGGGCACCGGCGACATCGCTCTCAGCCTCAGCCAGTACCTTCCGCGCGGCGAGGTGTACGTCGTCACGACACCCCAGCCCGCGGCACAGAAAGTCGCCCGTCTGTCGGCGGCAATGGCGGCCAAGGTCAACCTTCCCGTGCGTGGAATCATCGAGAACATGTCGTGGTTTACGGGTGACGACGGCAAGCGTTACGAAATCTTCGGGTCGGGTGGTGGCGAGGAGCTCGCCAACGAGCTCGACGTTCCGCTGCTGGCCCGCATTCCTTTGGTGCCGACGTTGCGCGAAGGCGGAGATGATGGTCGTCCGATCGCCGCGGTCGACCCCGACAGCGAGGCAGGTCGCGTGTTCCATGCGCTCGCGGCCGAGATAGCAACGACACTGCGCCCGAAGAAGATCTTCAACGCCGAACTGAAGATCTCCTGATTGGCGTGACACGACTGCCCGTCGTTGGGCACCGTCTTATAGGGTGACGGCATGGAAATCCGCATTGGTATGAGCCAGGTTGGCCGTGAGGTCGTCGTCGAAGTGGCCGATGACGACGCCACGCGCGACAAGCTGAAGGCGGCCGTCAGTGCTGCGATGTCAGGCGCGGCAGACACCTTGTGGTTGACCGACAAGAAGGGTCGCGAGGTCGCGCTTCCGGGCTCGAAGATCGCGTTCGTCGAGTTCGGTTCGCCTGACAGTGCGCGCAAGATCGGCTTCGGAGACTAGAACTGCGCCGCATCTCCGACCGCCGTCTGCTGTTCGTCACGGGCAAGGGAGGGGTCGGAAAGTCGACCGTTTCCGCGGCCATCGCACTGCTGGCGGCCCGACGGGGCAGGAAGACCCTGCTCGTTTCGATGGACGGCAAGGATTTGGTCTGTCCGTCGCATCCGAACCTGTCGTCTTGTGTGTACAGCACCGAAGAGGCACTGCGTGAATACATCCGCCTCTACGTGCGGATACCGCTCGTCTCTCGGATCGGGGTCCTCGCCCAGACCCTCGATTTCGTGGCGGATGCCGCGCCCGGGGTGAAGGAAATCCTGGCAATCGGCAAGGTTTGCTACGAAGTGCGCGCCGGCCACCATGACCTCGTCGTTGTCGATGCGGAAAGCTCGGGCCACATCCCGAGTCAACTCGCCACACCGCACACGATCCGTTCGCTCACCCAGGTGGGCATGCTTCGCGAACAAACCGACTGGATGATCGAGATGCTGTCCGACGTCGATACAACTGCGGTGATTCTCGTCACGACACCCGAAGAGAGCCCCGTGGACGAGACAATCGAACTTGTGGGACGGATTCGTGCCGAGTCACACGTCGACGTGCCACTCGTCGTCGTCAACCGTATGCCGCCTTCACCGCCCCGCGACACCGCGTCGGCTGCACCGCACATCACAGCAACGCTTGCCGCACGACACGGTGTTGCCACGGCACAGGTTGGTCGTCTTGCGGATCTCGCTTCGGCCGAGGTCGTACTCGTGCCGCGCTCCGCACCGACCGACTCAGTGGAGGTCGTCAACGCCGTCGCGGGTTTTCTCGACGACGAGTTCGGCGAGTCGCTGTGACCGCCACACGTGTCATCGTCGTCACCGGTGCCGGCGGAGTGGGAAAGTCCACGTTCGCCGCGGCGTTGGCCGCCCGTCACGCCGCTGTTGATGGCACGCGAGTTCTCTTGATCACCATCGACCCCGCGCGTCGACTTGCTTCGTCGATGGGTGTCGTCGCCGAGGGCAATGAAGTGGTCATCGTCGACGAGGGTGGAGAACCATTTTCGGTGTCGATGCTCGACACGCGTCTCGGATGGGATGCTCTCATTCGCCGGGTCGCTCCCAGCGTGGCCGTTGCAGAACGCGTGTTGTCGAACGCTTTGTACCGCAACATCACGGGACGATTCGTGAACAGCCACGACTACATCGCAGTCGAGCGGTTGTGGGAGGTGACACGTTCAGGCCTCTACGACATTGTCATCGTCGATACTCCTCCGTCGCGTAACGCACTCAGCGTGATCGACGCCGCTGAGCGGATGCGTGAATTCTTTGCCAGCCGGCTTCTGCGCTGGCTCACGCTCCCCGCCTCGAATCGTCTCGTTGCCGTGACGTCACGGCCTTTCCTCGCCATTGCTGACCGTGTGCTCGGGTCCCGCTTTCTCTCCGATGTCTCGGAATTCTTCGCCCTCTTCCGGCTGATGGAGCCGACGTTCACCGCGCATGCACGCGACGTCGAGGAGCTGTTGCGCGACGAGTCGACGCAATTCCTCGTCGTCACCACGGCCGAACCCGCGCCTGCTGCCGAGGCAAGGTTCCTTGCCGACGAACTGGTGCGTCGGGGCCTGCATTTGTCGGGTGTGGTCGTCAACCGCATGATCGACGACGCGACGAAACACGAGGCAGAGACCCTCGCGGGGGTCGCGAACGACGGCGATCTGGCCGTCGCCGTCGGTGAGATCCTGGTGACCGTCGAACGTGAAGATGCCCTGTGCCGCGAGGTCGCCGAGCGCCACCGATGTCCGGTGATGCGCGTTGCCGAGTCCCATCGACCCGTCAACGACGTGGCTGCTGTGCGCGTGCTCGCCGGGAATCTGATGCCCTAGTTCGGGGGCCTGTCTCGGGCAGACTTCTTGCATGGCCACCCTCGGCGACTTCGCGCGTCAGCACACCGATCTCGGCAAAGAGGAGGTCAGTCATCTGCAAAACCTCATCTCAGAGTGGGGCATGCTCGCCGACTTTTGTTTCGCCGATCTGCTCTTGTACCTGCCGACGAAGACGGATGAGTGGTTGGTCGCGGCACACGTACGCGCCGCCACTGGCCAGACCCTCTACATCGCCGACTTCGTCGGGTCGACCGTCGATGACGAACGGCATCGAATCATCGAGTCGTCGTACCGCAGTGGCGACATCGAGGAGGGTGAGATCTCCGTGGACGGCACCGACGGTGCGGCACGGATGCTCGCCATCCCCGTACGTCACGGGACCGGGCCGATCGCCGTGCTCACGCGCGAATGGTCGACGCGTTCCGGCCGCCAACCCGGCGAACTCGAGCGCACGTACCTCGAGATTTTCGGCCGTTTCGCCGGAATGATTCGTGGAGGTCTCTTTCCTTTCCCCGGTCGCGTGGCTGACTCCAGCATCTCGCCGCGTGTGGGCGACGGCGTTCTCGTCATTGACGACGATGCGAGGGTGCGTTATGCGTCGCCGAACGCGGTTTCGGCCCTGCACCGTGTTGGAATCGGCTCGAACAGCGTCGGCCAGACGTTGTCGGAGCTCGGCTTTACCGACAGCGCGGTGCGGCAGGCATTCGAGCGTGGCGAACCGGTCGTGGAGGAGTTCGACCAAACCGCAGAGGTCACTCTTCTGGCGCGTTGCATGCCGCTTATCGAAGATGGAAAGAAAAAAGACAGCGAGGCACGGAACGTCACGGGCGCGGTGCTGCTGTTGCGCGACGTGTCGGAACTGCGGCGTCGCGACAGATTGATTCTCTCGAAGGACGCAACGATCCGCGAGATTCACCACCGTGTGAAGAACAACCTGCAGACGATTTCCTCGCTCCTGCGCCTGCAGGTGCGGCGACTCGACTCTCCTGAGGCCAAGGCCGCCGTCGATGAGTCGGTACGTCGCATCCGTACGATCGCCCTCGTGCACGAGACCCTCTCGCGCGAGCCAGGTGACGATGTCGCGTTCATCGAGATCGTCCGACCGCTCTTGCGTCTCGTCGAGGACAGCCTCCAGTCACCCGACCGCCCCGTCAGTTTCGTCGTGCACGGTGACGGCGGTCGCGTCCCGGCCACGGTCGCGACGCCGCTGTCGGTGGTGCTCACCGAATTGCTGCAGAACGCGGTCGACCATGGTTTCCGGGAGGGTCTCACCGGCAAGGGGAGCGTCGCTGTGCAACTGTCACAGGAGACCGATGTCGACAATCACGTGGTTCTCTGCGTCCGCGTCATCGACAACGGTGCGGGTCTTGCTGCGGATTTCGACATTGCGAATGCGACGGGGCTCGGACTGTCGATCGTACGCACACTCGTGACCACCGAACTCGGAGGAACGATCACGATGCGCCGTGCCACCCCCGATGACCATGACCCCGAAGGCGCCGGCGACGGGAAAATGGATCCGACCGCTGGGCCGGGCACGGTCATTGAGCTGTGCGTGCCGCTTTCGGCGTAGCCGGCGTGTTGGGCTAGCCGGCGTTCTGAGTGGCGCGGTTGCGGGCCGCGACCTGGCGGCGCAGTGTTCGGCGTTCCTCTTCCGAGGTTCCGCCCCAGACACCCGAATCTTGGTTGGTATCGATGGCGAACTGCAGGCACTCGATTTTCACGGTGCACTGGTTGCAGGTTTCCTTCGCCTTGCTGAGTTGTAGAAGCGCCTGACCAGTGGAGCCGACCGGGAAGAACAATTCGGGGTCGGTATCTCGACACACTGCCTGCTGACGCCACGTGTAGTCGGCGCCGCCGAGGGCGAGACTTGAAGCGAGGATGGTCACTTCATCTCCTGGGGGTTCGGGGCGGTGGGCCGCCAACGGTTACAGACAAACGACGTGGAAGCGAACGCCCAGAGACTCCTCCGCCACGGCGTCGGAGAAACTACGCCCTCGGGTGGCCAATGACAAGGGCTACGGTGAAATTTGTGAGCGAAATTTCGGGCGCCGCGGCGACTCCTGCCGTCCCTGTGGGGCCGGGTCGGGGTTGTGCCGTCTTGGCCCACCGGGGGGCATCCCGAGCCGAGCGCGAAAACACCCTTGCGGCGTTCTCCCGGGCCGCCGACATGGGGGCTGATGCGGTCGAACTCGACGTGCGGCGCTCCGCCGATGGGCATCTCGTCGTGCATCATGACCCTCATCTCGCGGACGGTCGCGTGATTGTGCGAACCACACGCGTGGAACTTCCCGCGGAGGTTCCGTTGCTCGACGCGGCGCTCGATGCCTGCCGCGGGATGTGGGTCAACGTGGAAATCAAGAACGACCCGAACGAGCCCGATTTCGACCACACCGATGACGTCGCCGTCATGGTCGCGGATGCGTTGGGTCGCCGCGGTGAAGCCGTGCGCTTTCTTGTTTCGTCATTCCGTCGGGAAACGATCGACCGATTCCGATCGGTCGCGCCGGACATCGGTACCGCATGGTTGACGCCGGGCATTGCTGACGACGACATGTCGGAAGCCTTCAAATCGTTGCGCGACGCGGGGCACGTTGCCGTGCATCCGTGGTTCGGTCTCGTTACGAAACGATTCATCGACGAGGCGCACACCCGCGGCCTGATGGTCAACGTCTGGACGTGTGACGACCCCACGAAGATGTCAGAGCTACACGCGTTCGGAGTCGACGGCATTTGCACGAACGTGCCCGACGTTGCGCTCACCGCGTTGAGGCGGGGATGAGATTCACGCGGGTATGACGAGGCGCACGGCCTCGGGCACGTGCGTGAAGCGCAACTCCGTCGTTTCGCCCAGATAGTCGCCGTCGAGTTGATACGGGAATGGACGCTCGTAGTCGACGGAAAGTGCCTGCACGTTCTCGCGCACCACGAGGTGCTTGTTGTCGTGGACACCGCCGCGCACGAGCGCGCGACCGAGAGACCCGAGAAGTCCCGTCGCCGACAGCGACGTGAAAGTCACGACGGACAGACCGGCATCGAGGTTCGCCTGGGGGGACAGGTTGAGCGGCTTCTTGCCGAGAAACGTGTAGGGGTTGGTGTTCATCACGATCGTGAAGAAACCCTCGATCGGTGCCGTCTCGCCGATGCGGACGTTGAAGTGCGGGTTCTTCCTGCCGTACCCGATCGCCCACGTCTGCAGCGCCGCACCGACGAAGAGCGGGTGTCCGAGATAGCGCTTCAGCGATGCGCGGCGTTCGACGAGTCGCACGACGGCGGCGTCATAGCCGACACCGGTGTGGAAGCAGAAGTAGCGACCGTTGCAGTTGCCCAGACCGATCGGTCGGATCGTTTCGTCGTCGAGCGCGGTGCAGAGTTGTTTGACCGCGGCGGCCGGGTCGTTGGGCATGCCCAAGGTGCGGGCGAACACGTTGGTCGACCCACCGGGCAGCACGGCGAGCGCGGTGTCGGAGCCCGCCACGCCGGTCGCGACCTCGTTCAGGGTGCCGTCGCCGCCGAAAGCCACGACCGCGTCGAGGCCGCGGCGGGCCGCATCTTGGGCAAAGCGGGTTGCATGGCCGCGACGGTTCGTTTCGACGACCTGGACGTCGTGGCGACGGGCGAGCTGTTGGTGGACAACGACGGTGTTGCGCGCTGTGACGGATGACGCAAACGAGTTGACGACCAGGAGAAGTCTCATGGTCCCGAAACGCTACCAGCGGGCCTTCTCGGTTGGGCAGTGGACCGATCGAGCGGTAACAATGGTGCTCTTATGAACGTGATCGTCTGTGTGAAACAGATTCCGGATCCCGCCACGCCCGGCGCCCTCGACGGCTCCACGAACACCCTGAAGCGTGACGGCAAGCTCATCCTCGACGACTCCGACGCCTACGGCGTCGAGATGGCGTTGCAGCTCGTTGCCGCCGCGGGTGGAGGAGAAGTCAACCTCGTGTCGATGGCACCAAACGGTGAGACCGCGGGTATGCGTACCGCGCTCGCGATGGGCGCGGCCAAGGGCGTGCTCGTTTCTGACCCGGCGCTGCAGGGCAGTGATGCGTTGACCACCGCAAAGGTTCTCGCCGCCGCGGTGAAGAAGTTGGGCGGTGCCGATCTCGTGATCGCCGCCACCGAGTCGTCCGACGGATATACCGGCACGGTTCCCGAGCAGATGGCAGAGGTTCTCGGTCTTCCGTCGGTGACCTTCGCAAAGAAAGTTGCCGTCGAAGGCGGAACCTTGAAAGTCGATCGTCAAACCGAGTCCGGCTACGACGAGGTCGAGTGTCCGTTGCCCGCGCTCATCAGCGTGACGGCCGGTGTGGTCGAGCCGCGTTACCCCAGCTTCAAGGGCATCATGGCGGCGAAGAGCAAGCCGGTTGACACCGTCACCGCTGCCGACCTTGGCGTCTCGCCCGCCGGATGGGCCGGTGCCGGCCAGAAGATTTCGAACGTCGCACAGGCCGAGGCTCGTCAGGCTGGCGAGATCATCGAGGACGACGGTGAGTCGTTCGGCAAGATCGTTGCGTTCCTGGAAAACCTGAAAGTGATCTGAGGTCAAAACATGTCTGTGAACAACATTTGGGTATTCGCGCAGGTTGCAAACGGGTTGCCGACATCGGCCACCCTCGAACTGCTCACGAAGGCGCGCTCGCTCGCGTCGAACGTCTCGGTTTTCATCGGTGACGATGCCTCGTCGGTCGCCGGCGCGCTCGGCCAGTACGGCGCGACAAAGGTGTATTCGACGGGCAACCTCGGGGGCAAGCTTCCAGGTGTCGCCGTTGCGTCGGCGATGAAGGCAGTGATCGACGGTGGCGACAAGCCCGACCTCGTGCTCTTCCCGCAGAACTACGAAGGCCGTGACGTGATGTCGCGCCTGTCGGTGAAACTCGACAAGACAGTCCTCACCAACAGCATCGACGTCAGCGTCGATGCTGGTGTGGTCAGTGCCACCACGCCGATCTTTGGTGGCAACACGCTGGTTACCACCACCTTCACCGGTGAGGGTCCGTATCTCGTTGCGTTTCGTCCCAAGAGCTTTGCTGCCGAAGCCTCGGGTGGCGGTGCGCCCGAAGTCGTGACGGTTGCCGTGCCCGACCTCGGTGCCACGGGTGTCGCAAAGGTGACCTCCGTCCACATCGAAGAGACGACCGGTCCAAAGCTTGACGAGGCCAACATCGTGGTGTCGGGAGGTCGTGGACTCGGCGAGTCCGACAAGTACGTGATGGTCGAGGAACTTGCCAAGTTGCTGAAAGGTGCACCCGGTGCATCGCGCGCGATCGTTGACGCAGGATGGGTTCCTTACTCGTACCAAGTCGGGCAGACCGGAAAGGTCGTCAAACCGAGCGTCTACATCGCAGCGGGCATCTCGGGTGCAACACAGCACATGGTCGGCATGAAGGGCTCGAAGAACATCATCGCCGTGAACAAGGACAAGGAAGCGCCGATCTTTGGCATCGCCGACCTCGGCATCATCGGCGACGTGCACAAGGTTCTGCCGAAGCTGATCGAAGCCCTGAAAGGCCGCTGACAAGAACGCGTCACGACATGTCGCGGGCGGAAAATGCCCACGACATGTCGTTGAACGGATCCCACGCGGCGATCTGTAGTTGCCACCCGAGCACGGGCTCGTCCGTGGACCAGGCAAACCACTGCAGTTCCTCCATCTCGGTGCGCAGTGTGCCTTGGGGAAGTGGCCATTCGTCGAGAGCATCGGCCATCGCAGTCGCAAACCACCATGCTCCGAACCGTCCCTGCGCACCGCCGCGGCGGCGTCCGTACGCACCGCCTGATGCGCCGGCCCACGCAACAAGAGCCATCACCTGGGAAGGTTCGAGTGGTGACACACGCGCACGGGAAAGACCGAGTGCGCCGAGAGCCGAGTCCACACCGCCCGACACGGCGGTGAAAGAGACGCGACCGTTCGATTGCGTCGTCCAGGCATCGAACACCGAGCGAACCGCAGACTCGATGTCGGGATCATCGTCGGTCGATGCGGGAACACACTCGATCCCGTTCGTTGGTGCAACGTTCAACTGTGGTGTCGGCGCGCTCACCCCGTTGTCGTCGTAGACCGGTGGCTCGTAGTTCGGTTCCCATGCCGCGGGATTGATCGGAATTTCGAGGACGGCGCGGAGTGTGGCATCTTCGGGTACGGACTCGCCGCGCAGCGCCCGCTCGTAGGCGACGAAGCCGCGCAGTGGAGCATTGTCGATGTGCGCTTCCAGTTCCGTCCACGTGTGGTGCTGGGCAATGACCTCGGTCAGGGGGCCGATGCTGAAGGTGCTGGTGGGATGCTGCAGCGAGGCGGCAGCGATGTCGGCGGGGCCGTGGAGAGCGAGGCGGTAATTGGCGAGTGTCGCGCATGGCCAGGTCTGACGACCCGTGCGGACTGCCGCGGCGGCCTTGTCGCGCAAGGATGCGAGGGATGCCCACTCGCGAGTGGAACACATGTCGTCGATGCGACGGACGATTTCGTCGAGATCCGCTCGGTCGACGAGTGCGTCGAGGTCGCTGTGCATGGACGCAGGTTATGTCGGTTCAGACGAGCGGCCAGGGCACCCTGCGACCCGACGGGTCGTAGGGCAGCACACCTGCATCGAGTAGCCATCGTGCGCGCTCGGCGATCGCGGCAACTTCTTCGTCGTTGAGGAGGGCTGCAACGCGCAATGGAAGCTGGTCGGCGATTCGTGTCAGTGCTTCGCGTTGCAGCACCGTGAGGCTCTCGGTTGCAAAGTCCCAAATCACCGTGCGCAATTTGAAATCAGCCGAGAAACAGACCCCGTGGTCGATACCCCACACGTGGTCGTTTGCGTCGACGAGCACGTGTCCACCCTTGCGGTCCGTGTTGTTGGCCACGATGTCGAACACGGCCATGGTCTTCAACTGGTCGTGAAGTTCGTCCCGGCTTTCGAACATGGTGAAGTAGTGCACGTTCGGGTCGGCCTCGATGAACCACTGGAAGGACCCTTCTCCCATGGGGCCGTCGCGCAGAATCGTCGGTGGGACGAAGTCGAAGCCCATGAAGTCGGACAATTCGTATGCGGCCACCTCCCGACGATGCAGCCCCGGCTCGAAGTCCCAGAGAGGTCGCTCGCCGCGCAACGGTTTGTAGATGGCTTGTGTGCTGCCCGAATCATCGGCGACTTTCACGAGAAAGGTCGCGTTGCTGCTCCATGGCATGCGACCGACGACCTCGATCTCACCTTCGGCGAGAAGGCGTATCGGGTCGTCGTGATCGACTAGTTCATTCGCGGACACGGATGTCCGTCCGGGTCGATCGGAAATCCGCACCAACGACAGTTCGGCCGACCCGCGGCGACGACGTCGTCGGCATGGTCGCAGAAGGCAAGCGCCTGTCCGCGCGTGATGAGACCGCGCACCCGCCCAGCGACAACTTTGGGGTCAGGATCGCCGTTCTCGTCGAGGGGGACCATTTCGTCGAGTTGTACGACGACGCGGTCGAGGTCGCGGTCGTAGGCAACACCGACCGGTCCCACCACGAAGTCAAACGCAGCGTCCCCCGTCCCGGTGCCGTGGTGGAGCGGTATCAGATCGAGCGCGTCGGGCAGGGGCATGTCACCATCGGGTAGGTCGGCGAGCAACTCGCGCACGAAGTGCGCGATCGCGGCAACCTGCTGTTTCTCGCACTTCAGGGTGACGACCTCACCTTCGCCTCGGACCTGGATGAGAAAGACGCGCTGTCCCGGTCGGCCGAGCGCCGCCGTGGTGAAAGCGTCCGGCGTATCGAAGTCGCGGTACACCGTCACGAGGGTCGTAGATCCGCGAGTGGGCCACCTGTCGAGTTGACAGTGAGGACGATTGGTGAACCCGCTCCGTAGGCGAGGGCGCTCACCGAGCAGGTGCTGACGACGATGCGCTGAAACAAGTCGAGGTGTGTCCCCATTGCATGGGCGAGGGCGGCCTTGATCGGATCGGCGTGTGAGAAACAAACAACGACGCCACCTGGATGACGAAGCCTGATCGAATCAAGCGCCGTGGTGATGCGGACCTGCATCTCGGTGAACGACTCTCCACTCGGGAACCGGAACGTGCTGGGTGCGCGTTGGACCGTGCTCCATTCGGGCTTTTTCATGAGGTCGGCGAGTTTCGCTCCCGTCCAGTCGCCGAAGTCGCATTCGACGAGGCCCTTTTCGATGACGAGGCGCTGACGGAGTTTCCTTGCCAACGGCGCGGCGGTCTCACGGGTGCGTTCGAGTGGGGATGAGTAGATGGCATCGATCTTCGGGAATGTCGTGAGCCGCTCGGCGACTTCGGCGGCTTGGTCC
Organism: Actinomycetota bacterium; assembly: GCA_005787785.1. Classification (GTDB taxonomy): domain Bacteria; phylum Actinomycetota; class Acidimicrobiia; order Acidimicrobiales; family Ilumatobacteraceae; genus F1-20-MAGs119. The sequence continues at coordinate 1,459 of SXZT01000107.1, read as the reverse complement.
CGGCCCTTGTCGCTGAGGTGCAGGCCCTTTGCACGACCCGGCAGAGATTGGCCGGTTGTCGGAGTTTGACCGTGCCTCACGAGGAGAATCGTCGTGGCAGAGGGGTGTTTGGGTTTCGCGGCACGCGCCATCGGTTCCGAAAATACTGGCTCCGCGCCTACTCTGTGCACGTGGGCGCACGAAAAACGGATTCCCTTGTGCGTCTTACCACGGATGTTCACAAGTGCACGGCATGTCCGCGTCTGGTCGAGTGGCGCGAGCGTGTCGCGTTCGACAAGCGGGCCGCTTTCCGGGATGACGATTATTGGGGTCGTGGCGTGTCGGGTTTCGGTGACCCAACGGCGCGTCTCTTGGTTCTTGGTCTCGCCCCCGCGGCGCACGGCGCCAATCGCACGGGCCGGGTGTTCACCGGCGACCGCAGCGGGGACTGGCTCTACCGCGCCATGCACAAGGCGGGATTCGCCAACCAGGCGACTTCCACAGACCGCGGGGACGGACTCGAGCTGCGCGGTGCATGGGTGACGGCGGCCGTGAAGTGCGCCCCGCCGGGGAATGCGCCGCTGCCCGCCGAGCGTGATGCGTGCAGGTCGTTCCTCGATCGCGAAATCGCCCTGCTCACCGAGATCCGCGTCGTCGTTTGTCTCGGAAACTTCGCCTACCAGGCGGCAACCGACTTCTTTGGTGTGAAGCCGCGCCCAAAGTTCGGGCATGGGGTCGAGGTGCCTGTCGATGCGCGGGCCGGCGGCATGACTCTCGTGTGTTCATTCCACCCGAGCCAGCAGAACACGTTCACAGGAAAACTCACCGAGCCGATGATCGACGCGGTGTTCGCGCGAGCGCGGGCGATCTGTCGCTAACTCAGTTGCGGCGGATTGAAGGCCGCACGCAGCAAGCTCGCCGACATCGAAATCGCAGCCTTGCCGTCATCGACGAAGTCGGCGAGTGACACGAAGCCGTGAAACTGACCCGAGAAGCGGATGTGCGAGACGGGCACACCGAGCGCCGCAAGTTTGGCGGCATAGGCGTCACCCTCATCGCGCAGCGGGTCGAACTCGGCCGTGATCACGCAGGTCGGCGGCGCCGCGGCAAGATTTGTATCCGAATCGAACAACGGTGAGAGGCGTGGGTCGTCGAGGGATGTGTTCGTGTCGGACACGTAGTGGTGAACGAACCATTTCATTCCTGCGTGCGTGAGAAAGGGGCCATCCTTGTTTTCCTGATGGCTGGAATGGCCGAGGTTGCAGTCAGTGACCGGATAGAGGAGCAATTGATAGGCGGCGGGAATGACCTGCATGTTTGCGATTGCCGCGGCAATGTTGCCGCCCGCCGAGTCACCACCGATTGCGATGCGGCTGGGGTCGCAACCGAGCGACGCCGCATTCAGGTGTGCCCAACGTGTGGCATTCACGCAGTCGACGAGGGGAGTGGGAAAGGGGTGCTCGGGTGCGAGGCGGTAGTC
>SXZT01000106.1 GCA_005787785.1 Actinomycetota bacterium | reverse complement strand
GTTGACGGTCAGGTCGAGACCACGGAGAATTTCCTTCGGGGCAGCAACGTCATCATCGTCGCCGACCGGCGCGGCGTGGAGGGATTCGACGCGGAAGAGATGACTCACAAGCCCAAGTCTAAGAGCCCCTGTGGGGGTTTTCACTATGCAGGTAGTGGTAATTCCAAGCCGCTGGACAGGGCCCGCCAGATGCGGGGGTACGAGGCGAATTCGCGCGTCGGGGAGATGTAGCGGGCGTCACGCAGACGACGCGTGTAGTCGGGCAGGTTGCGGAAGGGAATGCCCGCATCGACGTGGTGGGCGGTGTGAAAACCGATGTTGTACGGCACCAGGAAAAAGCGCGCGAACCAGCGTTGGCGCACTGCGTGGGTCGACATGCGCCGGTCGGCACCCGATGTCATGCCGCCGTGCTCGGCGATCGAGCGCAAACGGTTGATGACCCGCCACACCGTCATGTTCGGCAGCAACCAAAAGAGCGGATAGAGCCACCAGGCCCCCGCGAAGGTTCCTACTGCAAGCAGGACGATCTGCATCGACCAGATCTTTTGTTGCGAGCGGCGCACCCGCGCATCGGGTGAACGCAGGCCGCGCAACTGCGCGCGGAAAAGCTTCGCACCCGTGATTCCGAAGGCGTCGCGCATCAGTTTGCGGCGCAGGCTGGCCGGGGAGACGGGGTAGTTCGCATAGAGCGGAATGTCGGGTTCGTCGTGGCCGAACTCCTCGCGATGATGCGCCATGTGTACACGGCGGTACGCGGGCGTGCTCGTGAACGAAGGAAAGCCGAGCAGCCAGTTACCGACGAAGTCGTTCATCTGCTTGTTCGAGAACAAAAGTCGGTGTGCGGCCTCATGCATGAGCGACAGGAACTGCGCATGGGCGCGCCCCATCAACAGGAAAGCAACGATGCGTACCCCGGGGTTGTCGATTGCGACCGCGGCCCAGATGACCGCCGCAGTTTGGACGTAAAGCGCCACGACGCTCATCGCATTTCGTGCGTTGGGGATGCGTCGCAAGCGCTCGCGGTAGGCCGGTGTCGGGCGGCCGTCGGCGGTGATGAATTCGTCGGCGCGTGCGGGTGTGAGGGTCGACGAATCAGGCGCCAGTCCACCGAGCACGTAGCGGCCCCCGGGCGTGAAACGACGTTTTCCCACGGGTCAATTATCACCCACAGTTACACTCGGCGCGTGGGTCAGCAGCCGATTCGTCACGTGCTGGTCGTGAACCAACACGGCGACAACCGCGGCGACGAGGCGGCCCTGCACGGAATGCTCTCCGGAATATGCCGTGCAAACGGTGGTCCGGTGCGCTTCACGATCATCCACCAGTTTGCCGACGACCGTTCGGCGCGGGAACTCGCCGCATCGGCGGGGTTCGACGTCGAGTGGATTTCCCTCAAGTTGTCGCCGATCGAGGGGCTGCGCCTTGTTCTGCATCTCGTTACGAGAATCAGCGCGGTGCTCGGTCGTGTCGGAGCGGTCACCATCGCGGCGTACCGCAGCGCCGACGTGGTGGTGTCGGCACCCGGCGGGCCTTATTTCGGCGACATTTACATCGGCCACGAACCGGTGCACTGGTTGTACGTGTGGATGGCGCGCGTCCATCGCAAGCCCGCCGTGCTGTACGCCACCTCCGCTGGTCCCTTCGCCCGGGCGTGGGCGAACCCGTTCCGCCGCCACACTTACCGGTGCTTCGATGCGGTGATCGTGCGCGAAGAGATTTCGGCCGCACACATCCGTGCGCTGTTCGGCACGAGGCGGCGCAACGTCGAGGTGCGCGTCACCGTCGACTCTGCACTTCAGGTGTCGGTGCCGCCCGCCCAGCGCGACCGTGCGCTGCGTCGTGTCGTGGTGTCGGCCATCGACTGGAAGTACGAAGGTGATTCATCGCCCGATGCACGTCGCGCGAACTACGACGCCGCGGTTGCAGCCGCGATCGGTGAACTGTGCGCCGGCGCTGCGTGCGAGGTCGTTCTCGTGCCCCAGTTGCACGGCACCGCCCACCGCGACGCGCCGTATCTCGAACGACTGGCCGGCCGCGTTCGTGACGTCGTTGGAAACGACGTCACCGTCAGCGTGTTCGACGAGTCGCGCGAAATGCTCGCCCAGCGCGCGCTGTTCGCTTCGGCCGACTTCGTGGTTGCGGGCCGCTACCACCCGGCAGTGTTCGCGCTGTCGGCGGGGGTTCCGCAGGTGTGCATTCCCTACGAACACAAGGCCACCGGTGTTCTGCAGCTTGCCGGTCTGTCGGATCTTGTCGTGCCGATTGCCGACGTCACGGCCGATCGTCTTGTTGCGGTAGCGCGGCACGTTCGTGACCAGGCCGACGATGTGCGTGCCCGTTCGCAGCGTGCGGCGGGCGAACTTGCCGCTTTGTCGTCGCGCACGTCGCAGGCGGTCGTCGACCTGATCGATGGTGCGCTGTGAGATCACGTCGGATGTTGATGATCGGCACATTCGACCCCGCCTTCGGCCGCAACCGTCAGATCGCACGCCTTGCCGCGATGGTGGGTTGGGACGTCACGTTGCGAAGTGCAAGCGCGTGGGGAGTCGACAAGGTTGCCGCTGCGTCGGGTGGACGTGTTCGCACGGCGCTTCGCATGGCGGTTGCCCACGTGCGCATCGTCGGCACGCTGGTCGCTGCCGCGGTGCCGGGCCGCCGCCCCGATGTTGTGGTGGTTCCGCACCCGTCGCAGATCGATGCCGTCGTGGTGGGTCTGCTGTGCCGTGTGCTGCGACTGCCGCTTGCGATCGACTTTTTCGTCTCGTTGCACGAGACCGTCGTTGTCGACCGTGCATTGGTGTCGGCCCGTTCGCCGATTGCGTCGCTTTTGCGTCGGTGCGATGCGTGGGCGGCGCGACTCGCCGATGTGGTGCTGGCCGACACCCCGGAGGACGCCGACGAGTTCGCACGTGCAACCGGTACACCACGCACCAAATGGCACGTGGTGTGGGTGGGTGCCGACCCGGGCATCTTCGTCGAGCGACCCGATGTCACGGTCGAGCCGCGATCGGTGTTGTTCTACGGGACCTACATCCCGCTGCAGGGCGTCGAGCACATCGTGCGTGCGTCGCTGTTGATGCCACGCGACTGGCGCGTGCGGTTGGTGGGCAGCGGCCAGTTGCGTCCCGACATCGAGCGTCTCGTTGCCGACCTTGGTGCGCGCGTGGAGATCATCGACCAGGTGCCCGAAACCGATCTGCCCGCACTGATCGCATCGTCGATGGTGTGCCTCGGCGTGTTCGGCGAGGGTGCAAAGACGACCCGCGTGGTGCCGAACAAGGTGTTCCAGTGCATGGCCGTTGGGCGTCCGATCGTCACGGGCGACACTGCCGCGGTCGCAACACTTGGCGCCGCGGTCGAGCGCGTTCCCGTGGGTGACCCCGGTGCAATCGCCGCAGTCGTCGAGAGATTGATGGACGACCCCGTCCGCCGCGAGGCCCTTGCACGCCGCGCACGACAGACCTTCGTCGAGCGATTCGACGATGTCGCCGTTGCCCCGTTGCTCGAACGTGCGCTTGCAACGCTGTCGGGTTCACGCGGCGAACTGCCACCGCTGACCACGATGGCGCGACTGCGTCAACCGTTCATCGACGCAGCCGTGAAATCGGTGCGTCCGGCATCGATTCTCGAAGTTGGTGCGGGCCAGGGCGCAACGGGTGCACGACTCGCACGCGAGGCGCGGTATGTCGGTGTCGAACCCGACGTGTCGTCGGCCGCCGTGGCCGCAGCCCGACTCGCGCAGGTGGATACAGCCGATTTCCGCATCGGGGGAATCGAACGCGTGACCGCCGACGAGACGTTCGACCTGTTGTGTGCATTCGAGGTTCTCGAACACATCGATGACGACGTTGCCGCGTTGCGTTCGTGGATGATGCACCTTGTGCCCGGTGGTCACGTGCTCATCAGTGTTCCCGCGCACCGCAAGCGTTTCGGTGCATCCGACGAGGCCGTCGGGCACTTCCGGCGTTACGACGCAGTCGACATCGAGGCGCTGTTCGCCTCGGTTGGTTGCGACGTCGTCATTCGCCGCTCGTACGGGGCAATCGGTGGTCACGCACTCGAGACGGTGCGCAATGCCGTCATCGCCCGCCGTGGTGGCAACGTGGACGACCACGCGGCACCGGCCACCAAGTCGGCGGCAAGCGGTCGTTTGTTCCAGCCAGCGACACGTGCCGCGGGTCTGTTGACCGCCGCGGTTGCTACACCGATGCGACTGGCCCAGCGGCCGTTCGCGGCGGGTCAGTTCGGTGTCGGCTGGGTGGTGCTTGCGCGCCGCAAGCGCGGCACGGTGTAGGCGTAGCCGGCAATACCCAGCACGATCGCCGACGCCAGCATCACGCCGCGGTCGGTCGTGGCGGCGAGCAGGCCGTCGTCGAGGCTCGAACCCATTCCGACGGCAGCCGTGGTGACGAAGAGTTCACGGAAGCCGAGGGCGCCCGGAGTGAAGGCGATGATGCCGGCAATCGCCGCAGCCGGCGCAACGACGAGAAAGAACCAAAACGACTCGTCGACCCCGAGAAGGCCGAATGCCAACTGGAAGCGCCACGCGGTGAGTGCGTACTTCATGATGTCGATGACGACCACCTGCAGAGACGTTCGTGGTGTGCGCTGGATTTCCTTCCAGCCTTCGTTGAACGATGCCGCGAACTTGGCCGGTTTGCCGCGCAGCAATGACCAGTTCGGCAGCGGGAAAAGCAAGAGCGCCATGCAGGCGAGCCCAAGGGCAATGAACACCGCGAAGACATCCCAGGCGAAGTCGCCCCCGCCCGCTGCGTACGCGGCAACACCGACCACACCGACAATGGCCGACGATCCGAGACTGATGACGAGGTTCGCGCCGTAGTTGCTGCCGCTCTTGGCGTACGGGACCGCGTGCACCGCGTTCATGTAGCGGAACTTGTAGATCGTGCCGACCTGTCCGGGCAGCAAGTTGCCCAGCAGTCCCGCGGTGAACACCATCCAATTCTCGAAGAAGCCAACCTTCACGCCGATTGCGCGGTACACCACCCAGAACTCGGACGAATTGAGGAAGTGGCCGACGATGATCAACAGCGCGATGAGCGCGAGATCCCACGACGGATCGTCCCACAGGGGACGCAGGTCGTCGCGCCGCTGCCAGACGAGAATCACCAGTACTGCCACGACGACGGCCGTGACCACCCAGCGCAGCAGCTTCTTCATCAGTCGGGCGACCGGTTGAAGGATGCGTACGAAGAGAGAAGGCCGATCACCTGCATCGTGTGGTGGCTGAGCGACACCTTGTTGCGGTACCACGACTCGGCTGCCTTCGGTGCGAGCAGCCCTTCGATGTAGCGCCTGTTCCACGTGAAGGGAAGGTCGCGCAACTGGTCGAGAATTTCCGTCCGCAGTTCGTTCATGTACCAACCATCGACGGGTGAATCGCTGGGCGATTGTTTGGGCTGGTCGATGATGACGTCGGGTAGCAGGCCACGACGACGCACCATGTCGACGAGGATTTCCTTTCCGGCCGACGATGCCGACGAGCCCTGCGATCGCAGGAATTCGAACGGAATACCCGACACGAACGTGCGCAGCCGCGAATGCATGAACGGACTTGCCTGTGCGACGCCCGTTGCGGCAACGGAACCGTCGACCTTGACCTTGCTCTGTCCGTTCAGGCCGTTGCCGTTGAACGCCAGCTGCGTGCGGTTCAGCTTGTCGAGGCCCGCAGCAAGACGTGTGCGAATCGCGAGCACGGACTCGGCCTGCGCGGGTGCAGCCGAGGTGCGCAGCCGTGCGAGTGCGGCGGGGTCGAACACCTGTGTCGGAAGGTGTGCGCCGATCGTTTCATCGAGGAGCCTGTTGCGCAGGGTGCCGCGGGCCATGCGGGCGACGTGGCCGAGACGCCGTTCGACGATGCCTGTTGAGAGTGCACCGGCGGTGATACGGGTGAGGGCCGACGGCATGCGTTTGGTCGCTGCCGCGATTGCCGCACGGCGGCTGACGGTGGGGTAGCCGAGGAAGATTGCATCGCAGCCGTCACCGGTGAAGATGTGTTGGTGACCATCCGCTGCAATGTGTTGCGCGGCGTGAAGCGTGTGGATTTGATAGTGCGGTTGCGAGCCGGGTTGTGTGAACGTGCCTGCAAAGCCGCGCAGGTTCGCCGCGATCACCGACGAATCGAAATCGACCCAGTGGTGTCGCACGCCGAGGTGCGACGTGAACGAGTCGACATTGCGTTGGACGTAGGTCGGGTCGGCGAAACGGAACGTATAGGTCTCGACCTCGTGTCCGAGGCCGACGAGAACCGCGGCCACGAGGGCCGAGTCGAAGCCCCCGAGAAGCACTGCATGACGGTGGCGGCTGCCTGCCTGTTCCGCGATGGTTTCGACGAGTGCGTCGTGGAGAGAGTCGATGATGTCGTCGCGGTTCATCGAGGAATTTGCCGGATAGGTGACCGGCGCAACGTTCTCGGGGGTTGAGTCGTTGACGGTCGGCGACATGCGGGTTCCGGCCTTGACGGCCCGAACGTTCCGGTACATCGAATGCGGATCGGGAACGAACCCGAAACCGAGGAGAAAGTCTTCGTACGAGCGGTCGATTACCAGCGCGGGCACCGCACGACGCAGTGCGTGAAGTGAACTCGACACCCATGTTCCACCGTCGGTGTCGTGATGAACAAAGAGACGATGACTGCCACGACCCGCGGCCGCGACGAGACGATCATCGACGCCGAAGCCGACGGCCACGACGTCGTCGGGATCGCCATCGAGAAGCGTGGCGGGCTGCGAAGCGCAGCCGGCTGCCGCTGATCCGAAGAACGCGACGGCTCCGGTGTCATTGATGACCAAACGCGAGACGGTTCCCGAACCCAGCGTTGCGACGAGGGTGTGTCCGTCGGCCGACGTAGTGATCGATGAGTGGGTGTCGCCGAGCGAGTCGATGACCCGTCGGGCGGAAGCCGGGTCGGGGCCCGAGTAGGCGAGAAGGCCGTGCATCGTCCTCGATGTCAGACGGGGTCGACGTCGAGGCGACGGCGCGTGGCGCGTACCACGAGGTCGGCGAGAAGGCCGAGCGTCGTCACCTGCAGGGCCGCGAAGAAGATGAGGAGCGTGTTGGTGGAGAGCCGGAAGTCACGGCTCGACCAATCGAAGCCGAGCTTCACAACCGCAAGGGCGAACAACAGACCACCGAGCGGCAGGAACACCTTGAGCGGGTTGTACGACAGCGTCATGCGGATGACCTGCAGCAGATAGCGCTTGGTGTCACGCCACCAATGGAACTTCGATTGTCCCGCGCGGGGGAAGTACTCGATGGGTACGTAGCCGACGCTGTAGCCGTTTGCGAGGAACGACATGGTGAGCGTGGTGACGCACGAAAAGCCGTTCGGCAGATGGTGCGTGTATTGCACGGCGACGTCGCGGCGGAACGCGCGGAGCCCGGAGTTGAGGTCCTTGATGTCGGTTTCGGTGAGATAGCTGGCCAGTTTGCGGATGAACCACTTCGCCGGTTTGCGGAACAGCTTGAGGGTGCCCTCTTCGGTGCGACGCGCGCCCACCACGTGGTCGTAGCCCTGCATCTCGTCGACCAGCCAGGGGATCTCGTCATTCGGGTAGGTCATGTCGACGTCGGTCCACACGACGACACGACCAACGGCGGCGTTGGTGCCCGTACGCCTCGCGGCGCCCGAACCCTTGTTGACCGCATGGCGGATGAGGCGGATTCCGCTGATTGACTCGAGGTCGCGTTCCGAACCGTCGTTCGAACCGTCGTCGATGACGATGATCTCGTAGCTGTACTTCGATTCGTCGAGCGCCTTTTGGATCCTCGAGATCTCCTCGCGCAGGTGTCCCCGTTCGTTGTAGATCGGAAGGACCACGCTGACATCGCAGAGGTTCTCGAAGGGACTCATGTCAGCACGAATCTACTCCCGAGCGCATCCACAGAACGATGTTTCCGCGTTCCTGCTTGCCTCGGGATGAGGCCTTGTTCTCGGTTGCCGCAATCATCCAGCCGCTGTCTTCGGGTGGTCGGCCGACCGCACCGATGATGCAGCGCAAAGACTCTCTGTCGACCCAGTGCACGTCGGCGCGCTCGACCTGTACCGGATGCAGCAGATATCTGTAGTCGTAGTAGGTCTGGCCGCCGAGTCCACCCGAGTCGAACGTGATCGTGGTGTCGTGACGACCGCCGACCACCAGATTCTGAATCGAGTTGTCGAGTGTGATGTCGTCGAAGTAGTCGCGGTAGGGAACCACGGTGCGAACAGCTGTGAAGGTGGTGAAGACCAGGGACAACGTCGCGAGGGAGGCAAGGAAAACGTGACCGTTCCGACCGGCAACAATGAAGAGAAAGGCCGAAACGGCAACGAAGACCACCGTGAGCGACAGATAGCCGGCGGGCTTCGTCAGTTTCAGGGCCCAGTCGAGGGCGATTGCGTTGGGTATCGCGAAGAACTTGTTGTCGGATGTCATCGCGCGAAGTTCGTCGCGTCCCGCCGCAACAGCGAGAACCGCTGCACACGCAACGACACCGGCGATGCCGATGGTCCAGGCACGGCGGGCGAATGACGAACCACCCGTCAGCGCCGCGAGACCGACCAACATGAACACCGGTGCAACCGCCTCGAGGTAGCGGCCGTAGACGAGATGGTCGGGTCGAATGACGCGTAGCAACTGCAGGGCCGAAGCGAGGGCCACGCTGCCCGCCGAGAAAAACAGGAACGCCGGTGCCAACCACTGCAGATTGCGTGCGCGGCGCAGGCCGAGCGTCACTGATCGAATGTTCATGGCCAGGCCGACGGCGGCCAGGCCGAACGACGTTGCGAGCACGTACCAAAGTTGCCCCGCGGCCGATCGTCCGAGGCTGGGCAGGTTCGACGGTGTCGTCAACTTGCCGACCATCCGACCCTCTTTGCCGCCTGCGGCGGGGTAGAGATCACGACGCAGCGAGACGTTGATGCGGGTGAAGACCCACCACGACACGATCGATGCAACGATGCCACCGATGGTGACCGCGAGAAGTCTGCGCGGTGCCTGCGTTGAGGTAACGATCAACAGGGCAACGGTGAGCGCGGGAAGAAGTGTGAAACGGCCGTGCGCGATCACCGCGAACGACGATGTGAAGCCGATCGACAACGACGTCACCCAGCGCGGGTGGGTCACGTGTTCGTAGGCCAGCACCACGACCGCGACGAAGAGGAAACGGTTCAGAGTTTCCGACCATGCGAAGAGCGAGTTTGCCGCGACGGCGGGTGCGAGCGAAACGATGATCGCCAGGCTTCGCGCGGTGCGGCGCGCAACCGCGAGGTGACGAAACGCAAGTCGTGCCAGTGCGCCGGTCGTTGCGGCAACGAGCCCGATGTTCACCAGCAGTGACAGTCGGTACTGGGCATCGATGTTGCGCCCGACCACCGCCGCAGCGGCGGTGACGAACCCGAAACCAGCCGTGTAGAAAGACCGAAAGCCATCGCCGAAAAGTGTCTCGGTGCGGCCGGTGAGTACCCAGCCGTTCAGCAGAAAGCCGAGCTCGTCGGGGCGCACCGAGGCCCCGCGTGAAGCGAACGTGGCCCACACCAAAACGATGAGGCATGCGCAGCCGAGCACGGCTACAACGCGATGGAGTGTTCGTGAGGACACGGAGAATTCCGGCGGCTACCAGCCGCGCTCGACCCACTCGGCAAGGTGCGGTCGTTCGGTGCCGATGGTCGTGTCAAGGCCGTGTCCCGGGAGGACGATCGTGTCGACGGGGAACGTGAAGAGTTTGGTGTCGATCGATTCGATGATCGTGGTGAAGTCGCCGCCCTCGAAGGTGGCGTTGCCGGGTCCGCCCGGGAACAGGGTGTCACCAGTGAAGAGAAGCGGGGTGTTGTCGACCTTGAACGAGATCGATCCCTCGGTGTGACCCGGATTGTGAATCGTCTGCAGACGCAGGCGGCCGACCTCGATCACTTCCTTGTCGTCGATGAAAACGTCGTAGCCCACGTCCTTCAGTCGGGGTGCGTCGAGTGACGAGACGCCGACTTCGTAACCGGCTTCGCGCATCGCGGGTACGGCCTGAATGTGGTCCCAGTGCCCGTGGGTCTCGAGGACCCGGCGTACGCCGAGCGAGCGGCACATGTCGAGGAGCAGTTCGTGCTCGTTCGCTGCGTCGATGAGAATGGAGTCGCCCGTGGCCCGGCAGCGCACGACGAACACGTTGTTCGCGTAGGGCCCGACGACGATTCTGTGTACCTCGACGTCGGCATCCGACCAGTGGAGGACAGGGGTGTTCATGGCGTCATTCTCGCACGGGTCATCACGACGAGATGATGTTCACGTTGCGGCCATCGGCCTGCATCCCGAGCGCAACCGTGATCTGTCCGGGGTCGAAGGTGACGAGCGATACCGGCCCGGGTAGGCGCTGGACGGCAGCCAGGTGCAGCGCCGACCCGAGCGTCACGGGCTGGGCCCGCGAAATGAGGGACGCCTCGTCGATGCACCGTTGGTCCACGGGGACAACGTGGATGTAGTCCCACGTGCGACGCAATGAATCTTCCAACTCGTCGCGGAGAACCGGTTCCTCGGTCATTCGGTCGATACCGGCAAGACACTCGGCAAGTGCCATCGCGGATGCGCACCACGTGTGGTCGTCGTTCATTGCATCGACGACGATTTGTCGTTGGGCGCACGAGACGTGCAGCGCAAGCAACGCCGTTGTGTCGAGCACGATCGTCACCGCAGGTCCCGGACGATCTGGTCGAAGCGCATTCCACTGTGGATGTCGATGGCCGGTGGCAACGATCCGGCGCGTTCGCGCGGGGCGCGGCGCGGCGGCACGACCAAGCCGCGCGCGACCAACTCGTCCATGGTCGAACCCGCCGGCGCATCGACCGGGCCCAACTGGGCGACGGGGCGACCCGAGTCGGTGACGATGACGCGCTCGCCGGAAGCCGCACGACGCAGGGCGGTGGCCAGGTTGGCCCGCAGCTCCCGTGTTCCGACCTTTGCGTACGCCACTCCGCGCAGGCTAGTGGCTCGGCCATCAGTTTGTGTACACATCTGTACACACGATCTCTTGCAGGTCGGCACCCTATCGGGGCAGGATTCGGGCATGAACTTTGCATTTAGTGAGGAGCAAGAAGAGCTCCGCAAGACAGTCCGGGCCTTCCTCGAGGCCAAGTCAGCCGAAGAGGCCGTGCGCCATCAGATGGAAACCGACCAGGGCTTCGACGCCGCGGTGTGGAGCCAGATGGGCGAGCAAATGGGCCTTCAGGGTTTGCACATTCCCGAGGAATACGGCGGTTCGGGTTACTCGTACGTCGAGCTCGGAGTCGTCCTCGAAGAGATGGGTCGTGCGCTTCTGTGTGCACCGTATTTCTCCACGGTCGTACTTGCCGCCAACACGCTGCTGCACAGCGGCGATGAGGCAGCGAAGAAGGCACACCTTCCCGGCATTGCAGCAGGCACCACGATCGCAACACTCGCAACGGCCGAGCCGTCGGGCAAGTGGGACGAAGCGGGCATCCAGATGTCGGCTTCTGGTTCGGGTTCCGACTGGAAACTGTCGGGGGCCAAGTCGTTCGTGATTGACGGCCACGTCGCGTCACTCATCATCGTTGCTGCGCGAACCGGCAAGGGCGTGAGCCTCTTCGCAGTCGACGGCAGCGCCGCGGGTCTCACCCGGACACAGCTCTCGACCATGGACCAGACCCGCAAGCAGGCCAAGCTCGACTTCAACAACACGCCCGCGACGCTGATCGGCGAAGAGGGCAAGGGTTGGAACATCCTGGCGAAGGTGATGGATCTTGTCGCCATCGGTCTTGCAGCCGAGCAGGTTGGCGGTGCGCAGAAGGTTCTCGACATGGCTGTCGAGTACGCAAAGGTTCGCGTGCAGTTCGGTCGTCCGATTGGCTCGTTCCAGGCGATCAAGCACAAGTGCGCCGACTTGCTGCTCGAGGTCGAGTCGGCAAAGTCGGCGGCGTACTACGGCATGTGGTGCGCCGCGGAGATGAACGACGAGCTTCCGTCGGTCGCCTCGCTTGCCAAGGCCTACTGCTCGGAGGCGTACTTCCATGCCACGGCCGAGAACATCCAGATCCATGGTGGTATTGGATTCACCTGGGAGCACCCGGCACACCTCTACTTCAAGCGCGCAAAGTCGAGCGAGCTGATGTTCGGTGACCCCACGTACCACCGCGAGCTGTTGGCTCAGCGGATCGGAATTTGATCACCGGCGTTTTCATCGCCGCGGCGGCGGTGTGCGTTCTTGCAATCGCCGCAATCGTCATTGGTCGCGAGGCGCGACGGCTCGATGCCGTTGCGCCTCGTGCCGTCTACCACCTCGATCAAGCCTCTGACTTCGTCGCCGACAGACTGCCCGAGGTGACCCAGGCGCGCCTCACCCCCGAGGAACTGCAGGCCATGCTGTTGTTGCACATGCGCTGGCTTCACGCACGGGGCCTGCAACCCGACCGCGCTGTCGACAAACGGCAGGACAACGCCGAACTGCTGCTGATCTCGGAGGATCAGTTGTCCGCATACCTGCTGTCGGAGGCGGAGAAGTCGGGCGTGGAATTGCTCGATGACGTCGATGTCGTGCACGTGGTGCGTGCGCACCTCGCCTATTTCGAGGCGATTGGTGCGGTGGGGCCGACGGCCTCGTCGACCGACCTCTGACCGGGACGGTTCGACTTCCACACGAACTGATAACGCTGCAGCGAGGGATGCGCGTACGGGTCGCGTTCGAGCATGTCGCGCCAACGCTCACCGAGTTCGGCGACATCGGCAGGCTTCATCACCGGTTCGCGCGTCTTGGATTCGAAGTGGTGACACGTCGCGAGTGGCGTCCAGATCGTTCTCTTACCCGTCATCCGCAATTTGAGTGCGTAGTCGATGTCGTTGTAGTTGCCGGGAAACTTGGTGCACAGTCCACCGACTTGTTCGAAGGTCTTCCGTGGCGTGAGCGCACAGGCGGCGATCACTGACGACACCTCGCGCGCCACACGCAACATATTCGATGCGCCGGGAATGTCGGCGGGATGGCCGCGGTAGTAGTCGTACGGGACGGGGTTGAAGAAGTGGCCGGCGCTCTGGATTGTTCCGTCTTCGTAGAGAAGGGTCGGGCCGACAAGGCCGACGCCGGGGTCCTCGAAGTACGACAGCATCGTTTCGACGATGTCAGGGGAGATGATCTGCGTGTCGTCGTTCAGGAGCAGCAGGTAGTCGGCATCGGTGTGGATCGCTGCGATGTTCACTTTCTCCGCGAAGTTGAAGGGTCGGTCGTAGTCGATGCACGTGAGCGCATTGCCACCTGCGGTCTCGATCTCGCGTCGTGCGTCGGCAGGGGTGTCGTGGTCGATGACGGCGATGAACTCGAGATGCGGGTACGTGCTGGTCGTGCGCATCGACGCAATCGCGCCGGCGGCCAGCACCCGGTCGCGACCCCACACTTCAGCGCGGGTGCCGCGTGTCGGCACGATCACAGCGATGCGTGGTTGTGACGACAGCGTCCGCCGCACACGCACCGTCGACTCATCGACAGCGTCGCATGTGGCGGTGATACCCCTGCGCACGCAGTGGTCGCGCACCGCGGTCACGTCGGTCGACGGTGCCGCATGGTGCCAATCGGCGACGTACAGAAACTCGGCGATGCGTTCGTGACACTGTGCGTGTTCTGCGAGTCGCAGCGACCGGTCGTGGGCCGACAGCGGAGCGAGAAACTCCGCACCACCGGCGGCGGTCACCACCGCCTCGGAGGCAAAAACCACGTCACCCACGTAGTTGTGGCCGCGCAACCTTTCGGGCGACCAGCCGGGTCGCAACACCTGAAACGGTTCTTCGTGGCGGTCGTCGGTGGTGTGCAGCGAGTCACCGTAAACGAAGTCGGCCCGCATGGTGGCGGCGAACTTCGTGACGGCGCGTCGAGCACCCCGGCGCAGCGCGCAGTGTTCGGGCACGAAGCCGACGAGCCCCCCGGTCCGCACGGTTCTCATGTTGCGACCCGCTTGATACGCGACCTGATACCGACGGGGAGATGGCGGTAGAAGAAGCGAAAGGGCCGCACCCACCACTTGTGGACCCACACCTTCTTTTCTTCCGCCGAGCGGTAGGTGGGAAATGCGTAGGGCTCGTCGGAGATGCCGTGCTCGGCGCGGTAGCGGGCGGCGTTTGCCTTTGCGTGGTCGGTGATTTGTGCATCGACGGCGGCGAATTCGGCGAGACGCGCGTCGATCTCGCTGCGGCGCAGACCCATGCGCGCGAGCCTACTGCCGCTACTCTTGGGCACATGGAGCGCCCCGGACGGTTCGAGCACACTCGCTTCCTCGGTGACAAGAGGACCCAGCTCGTCTACGACCTCGACTCGTGGACCGACGAGGTGCCCATCGACGACATCGTCGCCAACGAAGTGGGGCTGTGTTTCGGCCCCGACACCCTCGCCGAGGCGCGCAACCGCGGCTACACGCTTGCCACGCCCGGTGCGTCGCGTCGGCACCGCAAGCCACGCGCTTGACCATGACTGTCGGGGAGGACTCTCCCGTTTCCACGATGGCGAGCAACGACTCGTTTCTGTCAGGTGGATTGCGACTGGCCAGTTATTTCGCACGGCCGAACGGCGTGCGCGGGCCGTTGCATGGTTTGGTTCTCTGTCACGGCTTTCCCATCGGACCGCTCGATGCACGACAGTCAGCTGGCACCTTTCCGCAGTTGATCGACCGTGTCGCGAATGACGTCGGTTATGCGTCGCTCACGTTCACATTCCGTGGATGCGGCGCGAGCGAGGGTGATTTCTCTCTCCAGGGGTGGGTCGACGACCTGCGTGCGGCGGTCGACCACCTCGTCGAAGTGGGGGATGTCGACGGCGTGTGGTTGGTCGGAACCAACACAGGCGCATCGATTGCTCTGTGTGTCGCGGCTGACGACCCGCGCGTCGTTGGTTGCGCGGCGCTCAGCGGCCGCGCCGACTTCGACGACTGGGCGGAACAGCCGCGCCGATTCCTCGAACATGCACGCGAGATCGGAGCCATTCGCCGCGCGGGATTTCCACCGAACTTCGACGAGTGGACCCGCGAACTACGCCGCTTCCGGCCCAGCGATGCCGCGCGACGTTTTGCACCGCGCCCATTGCTCGTCTTGCACGGCGACGACGACGAAAGCGTTCCCGCCGCCGACGCACGCATTCTCGCGCAGGCGCACGGAGCCGCAGAACTGCGGATCATTCCGGGATCGGGTCACCGCCTGCGCCACGATCCGCGTGCGCTCGCGGTTCTTCTCGGCTGGCTCGACCGCCAGCGCACCGTCAGCTGAGGCGTCGGTAACCGTCGGCGTGCGTGCTGTGCCACTTCCATGCCGTCTGCAGTATCTCCTCGATGCCGTGACGCGCCTTCCATCCGAGTTCGCGTTCGGCAAGTGACGGGTCCGCAAACACGATGGCGGGGTCGCCCGCGCGTCGCGGAGAAAACACGTGGGGCACTTCGCGACCGGAGATACGCGCGGTCGCAGCGAGTACCTCGAGAACCGTGCTGCCTTTGCCCGTGCCGAGGTTGCACGCGAGCGATGGTTTACCGGCATCGAGGTAGTCGAGCGCCTTGACGTGGCCCTCGGCGAGGTCGACGACGTGGATGTAGTCGCGTTCGCCCGTGCCGTCGCGAGTGGGGTAGTCGTTGCCGAACACTTCGAGTTGCGGCCTCTTGCCGAGCGTCGCCTTCATCACGATCGGCACGAGATTCGTGGTGACCGACCAGTCTTCGCCGATCGCCGAGTCGAACGAGGCGCCGGCAGCGTTGAAGTAGCGCAGGCACACGCTGCGCAGACCGCGTGTCTCACCGATCCACGACAAGACACGTTCGATCATCCACTTGGTTTCGGCGTAGACGCTTTCGGGGCGGGGTACAAGATCTTCGGTCACGGGAACGCGGGTCGGGCTGCCGTACACCGCGGCCGACGACGAAAAGACGAACTGCTCGACACCGGCCTCGACCGCGGCATCGATGAGGGCGGTCGAACCACCGACGTTGTTCGAGAAATAACGAAAGGGATCGGTCATCGACTCGCCAACGCTCTTGTAGGCAGCAAAGTGGACGATGCTCTTCACGTTTCGCTCGCGGCAGAGTTGGGCCACGAGGTCGAAGTCGGCGACTTCGCCGACGACGAGGTCCGCACCGAGCAGGGCCTCGGTGTGGCCCATCTCCAACGAGTCGAGAACGACGACGTCGCGGCCGGCTTCGCGCAGCGAGCGCACGGTGTGCGAGCCGATGTAGCCGGCACCTCCGGTGACGAGGATTGTCATCTACTTCTTCTTCGCAGACTTTCTTGCCGTTGCAAGTGGGCGTGACTGCTTGTCCCGATCGGCGGCCTTCTCCGCCTTCTTCCAACTGCGCACGAGGAGCAGTGTCTCGGGCGAGGTGATGTCGGCGACGGTACGCGGGTTCGTGTCGCCGAACACGCCCGCCTCCGTCTTCCAGTTGCGTGGCTTCACGCCCATCCGCTTGCCGAGCAGGGCAATGAAGATCTGGGCTTTTTCCTCGCCGAATCCGGGGAGGACGCGCAGACGTGCTGTGAGTTCACTCGCGTCGGCGACTCCGGCCCAGATGTTCTCACCCTTGTTCTTGTACTGCGTGGCGATGATGCCGCAGAGTTCGTGGATGCGACGGCCCATCGCGGCAGGGAAGCGATGCAGCGCGGGTTTCTCGCAGCAGACGGCCACGAAGTCGTCGACGTTCATCGCGGCGATCTTCTTCGGGTCGAGGTGACCGAGGCGCTTTTTCAACGTCGACGGACCATTGAACGCCCATTCCATCGGAACCTGCTGGTCGAGAAGCATGCCGATCAGGAGCGCGGTCCCGTTCGCATTCAGCAACTTGTCGGCGGCGGTGTCGCCCGTGATGTAAAGGGTTCCCATCGCGAGTGAATCTACTCAGTGCTCGAAGAACGGTGCCGGAGTCCCCGGCGAAAGCTGGTACATGGCTAGCGCCTTGCCGACGGTTTCGACGGGCACAAGGCCGTCTTGGCACAGCGAGTGGAGCACCGCCACCACGATGTTCGCGGTGTCGATCTCGAAGTAGCGGCGCAACGCCTCGCGCGTGTCGCTGCGGCCCATGCCGTCGGTGCCAAGCGGGGTGAAGCGGCGCTCGGTGACAAATCGTGCGACTTGTTCCGGAACGATGCGCATGAAGTCGCTGACCGCAATGATGGGCCCTGCCGTGTTGTTGAGCAGCCGTGACACCAGTGGCGTTGCCGGCGGGTGGTCGGGGTTCAGGCGTGCGATGCGTTCGCACTCGAGCGCCTCTTCGCGCAGTGTCTTGTACGAAGTTGCGGACCACAGTTCGACTCCGACCCCGAAGTTGGCCAACAGGTCATCGGCGGCCGCACGCGCTGACGTGTGTGCGGAACCGGAGAACACGATTGCAGCCTTGGTTTTCGCGTCAACGGGCGCGTCAGCGAACTTGTAGAGACCGCGTGTGATGTCGTCGTTGGTCACGTGGGCCGGCATCGCCGGCAT
>SXZT01000105.1 GCA_005787785.1 Actinomycetota bacterium | reverse complement strand
GGTGAACTGGCTGCTGATGGTGGGCTGCGTTGGCTTGGTGATCGGATTCCAAACGGCGAGCAATCTGGCGGCGGCCTACGGCATCGCGGTCACCATGACGATGGCGATCACGACGCTCATCTTCTACCGCGTCCTCACCGACAACTGGGGCTGGAGCAACGCGAAGGCAATGCTCGTTTGCGCACCGATGCTGATCATCGAGATGGGTTTCCTCGGTGCGAACCTCGTGAAGATTCCCCACGGAGGGTGGTTCGCCCTTGCCGTCGGCATCATTCTCATGGTCCAGATGCAAACGTGGCGTCGCGGCCGCGCTCTGGTTGCCCAACGCATCCACCGTGGCGAAAGGGAAATCAGGCCGTTCCTCGACGGCGTCGACGCGATGACCCGTGTCGATGGAACCGCCGTTTTCATGTTCAAGGACATCGGCAAGGCGCCACCTGCGCTCGTCAACAACCTGCTCCACAACAAGGTGCTGCACAAAACGACGCTCATCGTTTCGGTCGACACGGCGGGGGAACCCCGCGTGTCTGCAGAAGACCGTGCCGTCGTCACGAAGGTGGCTCCGGGCGTCTTCCAGGTGCAACTTCGCTTCGGCTTCATGGACGAGCCGAACGTGCCGGCGACTTTGCAGCGGATCGAGCACCCGGGCCTCGAATACGACGCGAGCGATGTCACGTACTTCATCGGTCACGAATCAATCGTCGCGGGCAAGGCACCGGGTATGAATCCCCTTGCAGAGCACCTGTTCGTGATGTTGAATCGTGGCGCCGACAGTGCAGTGCGATTCTTCAATCTGCCGACGGACCGCGTGTTCGAAGTCGGCTCCCGCGTCGAGATCTAGGAGCCGAATCGTGGCGAAGCTTCCGACGATCGCCGTCTGCTATCTCGCGGGCGTCGACTCGACGCAGATCGAACAGCGTCGTGGGCCTTCACGCATCACCGACGCCCTACCCGATCACCCGATGCTCGACATGCGCGATCGCACGCCGGCCGACCTCGGCGATGGTGAACGCGCGCGCATGGCCGATGTCGAGATTGCCTTCATCCTCGACATGCCGAATTACATCTTCGAGGCGTTTCCGAACCTCAAATGGATTCATTCGCTGATGACGGGTCACGACCACATTCCTCTCGACGAACTGCGCAAGCGCGGCATTCGATTGACGAATGGCGCGGGAACCGCGGCAACGGAGATCGCGGAATTCGTCATCGCTCGCATCCTCGAACACTGGAAGCGCCTGCCACAGATCGCCGCGCAACAAGTCGAACACCGTTGGTATCCGGCCTTTGGCCGCGCGCTCTCCGAAGCGAACATCGTCCTCGTGGGCTACGGGCCGATCAACCAGGAAGTTGCCCGACTCCTCGCGCCGTTCAACGTGAACCTCACCGCCGTGCGCCGCTCGGCCTCATCGGCATCAGCCGGCGTTGCGCGCACCGTGTCGTTCGCCGAGATGAACTCGGTTCTCGGCCAGGCAGACGCGGTGGTGGCCGCCCTGCCCTCCAACGCCGACACGACGGGTCTTTTCGATGCCGCTTCGTTTGCGGCGATGAAACCTGGCTGCTTTTTCGTCAACGTCGGCCGCGGCACCGCTGTCGTCGAAGCCGACCTGATGGCGTCGCTCTCTTCGGGTCACCTCGGCGGCGCCGCACTCGACGTGACATCCGAAGAACCGCTACCCGCCGACAATCCCCTGTGGGGCTCGGCCGCGCGCATCTCGCCGCACAGTTCGGCGACGCTTGCCAACACGATGCGTCGTGTCCACGACCTCTTCATCCGCAACGTCGGCCTGTACTCCGCCGGGGCACGACTCGACAACGAAGTCGAGATCTAAGCAGTCGCCCCGCCATCGACTACCACGGTCTGGCCGGTGATGAAGGCTGCGAGTTCGGAGACGAGGAACAAGGTCACGCGCGCGATGTGATCGGGCTGGCCGGCGATGCGCAACGGATTCGCCGCGATCGCCGCGTCGATGTCGAGGCCGCCGGCCTTCAGCGGTGCCATCTGCTCCTGCACTCCGGGTGTATCGATGATGCCCGGAGCGATCGCGTTCACGCGGATACCGCGGGGCCCGAGTTCGTTGGCAAATGCCCGGGTCAGTGCGATGACTGCTCCCTTCGAGGCCGAGTAGGCGGTGATGTTCGCTCCGCCACGGATACCCGCGATGGACGCGAGGTTGACGATTGCGCCGCCGTCTTTCATCGCTCGCGCCGCCTCGCGTGCCGCGCTGTACTGGGCACGGACGTTGACCTCGAGCATCCTCGACACGAACGAATCGGAGACCTTGTCGATCGGACCCGTCGTCGGGTAGATGCCCGCGTTGTTCACGAGGATGTCGAGGTTTCCGCCACGCGCCGCGGCCGTCACCGCCGCGGACAATTGGTCCGCGTTGGTGATGTCACACACGACGAACGAACCGCCGATCTCCTTGGCCGTCGCGTCGCCCGACGCGTCGAGGTCCGCGAGCGTCACGTTGGCACCAGCCGCACGGAGACGCTCGGCGATTGCCCTGCCGATGCCCTTCGCAGCCCCGGTCACGAGGGCGTTTTTGCCGGTGAGATCGATGAGTGTTTCGTTGTCGGGCGTCGCCATGCCCCGACGTTAGTGTCGGCCCATGACCCCGAACGACGCGGTTGCCTTCAGTCTGCTGTCCGATGCGTTCCAGGCCGATCCGCCCGCCATGTTCGCCGCGATGCGCGAGAAGTGCCCCGTGCACCACGCGAACGAACCCGCACCTCACTTCAGCCTGACCCGCGAAGTCGATGTCGGCGGATCACTGCGTGACGATGCGACATGGTCGTCGAAGTTCGGGCCCGGCCTCGCCTTCGGTGAGCCCGGCACCGGCGTGCTCGTGTCGAGTGACCCACCGGCCCACACTGCCGAACGACTGGCAATCACCCGCATCTTCAAACCGTCGGCGATCGAAGCGATGGAGGGCGATATCCGAAGGCTGGTCTACGGCCTCGTCGAAGGTTTCAAAGACCGCGGACGCGGCGATCTCGTCGCCGATCTTGGTATGCCGGTGCCCCTCACCATCATGTGCTGGATGCTCGGGACACCGGTCGAGGACATCGAGAAATTCCGCAACTGGGTTCTGCCGATGGCCGAAGCGGTCGCCTACGTCGGCGGCAGACAGGCGAACGAAACGGTCATCAACGCGTACAAGAGCTACGGCGAATACTTCGGTGCGCACATCCGCAATCGCATGGAGATGGTCGACGCGGATGACACCCTGCCCGATGATCTCTTGACGCGATTGCTGACGGTGGAACGCGACGGCAACCGTCTCACGTTCCAACAGGTGATGGGCTTTTGCCAGTTCCTTCTCGTCGCTGGTTCGGCGACGACGACGCTGCTCATCGGCAACGTGGTGAAACGGCTGATGGAATTTCCCGACCAATTCGAGATGGTTCGCAACAACCGCAGTCTGATACCGAACGCCATCGAGGAGAGTCTGCGCTTCGACGCACCCGTGCACGGATTGTTCCGCACCAATACCTGCCCCGTCACGCTGCACGGCGTCGACATTCCCGTCGACTCCAAGGTGCTGATGATGTTCGGTTCGGCGAACCGCGACCCCGCGGCGTGGGACCGGCCCGACGAGTTCGACATCACCCGCGATCTGACGACCTTGAAACGCCATGCTGCCTTCGGCGTCGGCATTCACTATTGCCTCGGTGCCCCGCTCTCCCGGATGGAGGGGATCCTTGCCCTCGAGGCGATCCTCGACCACCTCCCCCGGCTCAGGCCCGATGGCCCTCCGACCCACGTCAGAGCGCCCGTTCTCAAGGGCTTCGAAATCCTTCCGGTGCGCTGGGACTGATAATCAAAAAGTTGACTATTCAGGTAGGGTTTTGCAGAATAAACCCGACTGAAAGGGTCAGCAATGCAGTTCCCCATCAATCTGAACCTGGCCGGCCGCCGCGTGTTGTTGGTTGGCGGCGGACGTATTGCACTGCGCAAGGCTCAGCAACTTCTTGCGTGCGGCGCGGATCTCACAGTCGTGTCACCCGACGTCGTCGACGAGTTTCGCGACATGGGAGTCACTCTGGTGGAGCGTTGCTACGCAGCAGGGGATGTAGCCGGCTTCCGATTGGTGGTGACCGCCACCGGCAGCATCGTTGTCGACCAACAGATCTTCGACGAATGTGAATCGCTCGGCATCTGGGTGAACTCGGCCGACGACCCCGACCGCTGCACGTTCACCCTCCCAGCCGTGCACCGCCAGGGTTCGGTGATGATCACCGTGTCGACCGGTGGTGCCAGCCCCGCATTGTCGTCGTACCTGCGCGCACAGATCTCAGAGCTCATCGGCCCCGAGTTTGCGGACATCGCGGCGGAACTTGCCGCGCGCCGCGCCGACGTGCACGCCCGTGGCACAAGCACAGAGGACATCGACTGGCGCCCGATCATCGAAGACGTCCTCGTCACACACGGAGTCGCACGATGACCGTTCATCTCGTTGGCGCCGGCCCGGGTGATGCAGATCTTCTCACCGTGAAAGCCGCACGTCTCGTTTCGGCGGCCGATGTGATAATTCACGATCGTCTCGCTGATCCTTCGATCCTCACACTCGCGCGCGCGGACGCGGAGTTCATCGATGTCGGCAAGCGCCCCGGCAACCCGACGCCTCAGGAGAACATCAACGCACTGCTGGTGCACCTCGGCAGTCAAGGTCTCGAGGTCGTGCGCCTGAAGGGTGGCGACCCGTACGTGTTCGGCCGAGGCGGTGAGGAAGCCGACGCACTGATCTCCGCGGGCATTGCCTTCGACGTGGTTCCCGGCGTCACGTCCGCAATCGGGGCACCTGCCGCGGCGGGTATTCCCGTTACGCACCGCAACGTTTCAACTTCGTTCACTGTCGTCACGGGCCACCGGGAGTCGGGCGGCTCGACAAACATCAACTGGGAGGCCCTCGCAAATGTCGGCGGCACGATCGTGGTGTTGATGGGCGTCGCCGAACGTGGCGCGATCGCCGCACGTCTGATCGCGGGTGGACTGGCCGCCGACACCCCCGTTGCGGCCGTGCGCTGGGGCACGCGACCCGAACAGCACACGGTGCGAACCACCCTCGAGAACCTCGCTGCGGCGCACGTGGAAGCGCCCTCAACGATCGTCATCGGCGCCGTTGCCGCGTTCAATTTCGAACCCACGTCACACCGTGCCGCGGCACTGGAGGGCAACTGACGTGCGCCGATCGATCGACGACATGCCGCTGACCGCCACCGACTTGCCGGAGGGTGCCGACGACGCGATGGAAGTGTCGTGGGCCGTCGCAGTGTGCGACGACTACGACGACGCCAACCCTCGCGTGGTTCTGACAATCGAAGAAATCGGCAATCCCGGAGCGGGCCTCGTTGCCCACCTCGATCCCGACCACGCACGGCGCCTCCGCGGCGCCATTCGCGACGCTCTCCGCGAAATCGGCGAGCCGACAGGACGATGAAGGAGAAACCATGACAGGCATACCCCCGGCACCACAGACGCGCGACCTCGACGCCGAGCAGTTCGCCGACATCGAGCGCTTCGAGGTCGCCATCGCGCAGTACCTCGCCGGCGAGATCGACGAGGACGTCTTCCGCGTGATGCGATTGAACAACGGCATCTACGGCCAGCGTCAGGGCGGCACCAACCAGATGGTGCGCATCAAACTGCCGGCCGGCACCATCACTCCCGAACAGCTCGACTTGATGGGCGATCTCGCGACCGAGTTCTCGCGCGGGTGGGGACACATCACGACCAGGCAGAACATCCAGTTCCACTTCGTCGAGCTGCGTCGCATCCCCGACCTCCTGCGCCGACTCGCTGCGGTCGGCCTGACCAGTCGCGAGGCGTGCGGCGACACCGTTCGCAACGTGATGGCCTGCCATCTCGCGGGCGCCTGCCCGTACGAGCATCTCGACGTGACACCGTGGGCCGAGGCGACGTACCGCCACTTCGTGCGCAACCCGCTCGGCCAGCGTCTCCCCCGCAAGTTCAAGGTCAACTTCTCGGGCTGCTCGACCGACTGCGGCCAAGCCATGTTCAACGACGTTGGTGTCGTCGCCGTCACGCGTGAACGCGAGGACGGCATGGTCGAACAAGGGTTCCGCGTGTACATCGCCGGTGGTCTCGGCGCGACACCGCATCCCGCTCTCTCCCTCGAGGACTTCACCACCCGCGAAGAACTGCTGCCCACGATCGAGGCCGTGCTGCGTGTCTTCGACCAGACGGGCAACCGCGACAACAAGTTGCGCGCACGTCTCAAGTGGGTCATCGACCAATTGGGCATCGACGAAGTTCGTCGTCGTGTCCTGAAAATCCGCCACACCCTTCCGGCTTCGTCGACGTGGCCGGGTGGAATTCCACCCGAGGTCGCGGCAGTGGGTGATGCTCCCGCCGGACGCGTGTCGGTCGGCGAAGTGACGGAGATGGGCCAGGGCGTGCGCGTCGCGCTGCGCTCGAGCGACCCGTTCGTGCGATGGGAGACGGCCAGCGTCATCCGCGGTGCGGCAAAGGGCACCGTGTCCGCCATCGCCTACGCGGCGATCGGTGACATCACCGCGTCGCAGTTCAAGGCTCTCGCGGCGATCCAGCGCGAACTCGGCGCCGACGTGCGCCTGACGAACCGTCAGAACGTGGCGTTCCGCAACCTCACCGAGGATCAGCTACGAGTTCTCTACGCTCGCCTCGAAACAATCGGCATGGCACGGCCCGGAGCGGAACTTGCCCGCGACGTCGTTGCCTGCCCCGGCGCCGACACGTGCAACATCGCAATCACCCAGTCGCGCGGCCTCGCCAAGGCGATCGGCGATCGACTCGAAGAAGAAGGTCTCGCCGAGGTGGGCGGCGTGCGCATCAACATCTCGGGTTGCACGAACAGCTGCGGCCAGCATCACGCGGCCGACATCGGCCTGTTCGGTGCCGAACGCCGGGCCCACGGCAAGTCGCTACCCGGCTACCAGGTGCTGCTCGGTGGCTACGTCGGCAACGAGCAGATCCACTTCGGCGAAAAGGCCCTCCGCGTACCCGCGAAGGCGGCACCCGAGGCGGTGGCTCGCGTCGTGCGGCGCTTCGCCAACGAACGCGATGCAGGTGAAACCTTCCAGGGTTGGTTGTCACGCAACGGTGGCGCATCGAACGTCGCCAGTGACCTGCGCGACCTCGACATCGTTCCCAAGCCCGACGATGCCCCCGAGTTCTTCGTCGATTACGACGAGACGGGGCCCTTCGTTGCCGCTGCCGGCGAATCGGAGTGCGCAACATGACACTCACCCGCACGACACTCGAGGCCGGCGAGATCCGCGAACTGAACGCGGAGTTCGAGACCGCTCAACCAGCCGACATTCTCGCGTGGGCGGCAAAGAAGTTCGGGCACGGACTTGCGGTGACCTCCAGCTTCGGAGACCCCATCCTCGCCCACCTCACCTGGTCCACGGTTCCAGGTATCGAGGTGTCACTCATCGACACCCAGTACCTGTTCGCCGAGACCATCTGGTACGCCAAGCATCTCGCCGATCGTGCGGGTGGAAACCTGCGCATTCTCACCCCGGCTTCCGACGTGGGTCGCGACGACCTGTGGATGCGTGACACCGACTTGTGCTGCGGCGTGCGGAAGGTCGCGCCGCTCGAGCACATGCTCGCGAACCGCACTTCGTGGGTGACCGGCCTGCGTCGCGACGACGGACCGACGCGCGCGCAGACTCCAATCGTCTTCCACGACGTTTTGCGCGACGTGATCAAGGTGAACCCCATTGCGAATTGGACCGACGCCGACGTGGCGTCGTACATGATCGACAACGACCTGCCGCAGCACCCGCTCATCGACCGCGGCTACTCCTCGATCGGCTGCTGGCCCTGCACGGCACCCGCCTCCGACCCCAACGACAAGCGGGTCGGACGGTGGGCGGGACAGTCGAAAACCGAGTGCGGTCTGCACGGAGGCCCGACCCTCCAGCAATAAACGGTCGACTCGTCGGTCGCATCGGTGATGCCGTCGGTCCAACCCGTGGGTGCGACGCGAACCGCAAGAACCACATGCGTCGTGCCGCGACAACGAACGCCTGACAAGTTCGCGTCCCGCGTCAGCCCGATTTTCGAATCTCATGAGCGGCACCGCAGGCAGGGTCGACCACGTTGCGCCGCGGACCTCCCCACCGAAAAGCCTTTGTCACATGGTCCGTGTCGCTGCCGCTGCTTGGTGGATCGATGCCATGATCGAATTAGTTCCCGTCACGTCGCCAACCATGTGCACTTTGACGCCGTCGGGTGCGTACTCGGCGATCTCGCGGTTCGGGTGGTTGTAAGTGACCAGCACGACGGTCTTCGCCGGAATGGCGCGACGACGTTCGGTGAAAGGCACGCCGATCAGCACCTCGTCGCGGGTAATCGCCTGCAGGTAGTGCCCGCCGATGAAATCGAAGTTGCCCGACATGAGCCGCTCTTTCGATGCCTCGACGGTCGCCGGGGGGAACGGAAGCATCGCCCCGAGCGAGTCGTAACGACTGACCATCGTGACCTTCGCGCCCGCATCGACGAGCGCGTCAGCGACGGAGATTGCTTCGAACGTTCCGGTGTCGTCATAGATGAAACAGTCACCACTGATCTCTGCGCGACCACCAAAGCCGAACACGTCCCACGAGGTGTAAACGTGGGGCAGGCCGGCGCCGCTGATCGGCGTCGACGGGGTGGAGAGCTGGAACCCGTCACGTCGTGGCGTCGAACCCGTCGCGACGACGACCTCGTCGGGTGCCTCGGCCGCGATCGTGTCGGGGTCGGCGAAGGTGCCGAGGTGAATTCGCACGCCGAGACGCTCAATCTCTCGCGAGAGAAAATCGGTGATTGCTGCGAGGTCGCTACGGTGCGGGGCCCGCGACGCGATCGCCACCTGTCCGCCCAACTGGCGTGTCGCTTCGTAGAGCGCCACGTCATGACCGCGAAGGGCCGCCGTGCGGGCCGCTTCGAGGCCGGCGGGACCACCTCCGATGACGAGAATCTTTTTCTTGACGGACGCGGGAGCAACCGGCTCGAACGGAACATTGGATTCGTTTGCCGCCGCGACGTTGACGACACAGCTCAACTTGCCGGTCGCCATCAACTGCGCGACGCAGCCCATGTTCGAACCTATGCAGGGCCGCACCAGATCTTCCTCGCCACGTTGGGCCTTGTTCACGAGTTCGGGATCGGCGATCAACGCCCGCACCATCGACACCATGTCACCCGTTCCACTTTCCACGATGTGGTTGGCATGATCGAGGGTCATGATTCGACCGACGACGATTGTCGGCTTCGAGATCACCTTCGTGATGACCTCGTTGGGCTTCATCTCGTGACCGAGTGGGTCTTCCATGGTCGAGAGAAGTTTGTGAAATCGCCAGTACGAACCCATGTGCAATGACACGTAGTCGACGTAATTTTCGACATGTCTCGCGATGTCGGCGTTGTCCTGGGGCATCAGACCGCCGGGAATGTATTCCTCGTTCGGCAGACGGACGCCGACGCAGAAGTCGTCGCCGACGACGCGGCGGATTTCTTCGAGAGTTTCGACAAGGAATCGCATGCGATTTTCGAACGAGCCGCCGTATTCGTCGTCACGCTGGTTCGTTGCCGGCGACATGAACTGCTGGAGGAGGTAGCCACTCGAAGCGTGCACGTCAATACCGTCGAGACCACCCTCGCGAATTCGCCGTGCAGCATCGCCGAAGGCCTTCACCACGTCGCCGATCATGTCGGTGCTCATCGGCATGGGGATGTGGCCCACGTTGGGGCTGGGAATTGCGCTCGCCGCGAAACGAAACGGCCCACTCTTCGGGCGGCCCGTGGCGCCGGGGTGGTACACCTGCGCCAACATCTTCATTCCGTAGGGGCGCATTCGGGCAGCAATCTCGCTGTAGATCGGGATGATCGAATCGTTGTAAAGCGGCATCAACGACGGTGCGCTGTCGTGCACGCTGGTCGCTTCGAGTGTGCTCATCGCGACGCCGCCGCGGGCACGTGCCTCGTGGTACGCGATCAAACCTTCTCCGGTGAGCAACGTTCCGTGTGCGGATCGAACGATGCGGTTTTTCAGCTCGATACCACCGACGGTGATCGGCTGGAACAGACTGTTGTAGCGCATTTTTCCCCTCCATGTCAGGGAGGGTGCGGACCTCCCGCCGCTATTTCTTGTCGGCCACTTTGGCGATTCGAAAGAGCGTGAGGACGAGAATAAGCGACGCAGACGCACCGACGAATATCAGGGCATCCAGGGGATCCTTCTGTTTGAGCAGACCCTCAATTCCCTTGACAGCCACGAAAATGACGAGGATGTCAATGATTGATTTCTTCAGGTCGTCCAGCGAGTCGATTTTCAGCCATTGCGGCACGTCGAGCTCACCGATGAAGAGTTCGTACAGGCCGATGACGATGATGAACTGCACCAGTGCCAGTAGGTAGGTATCAATCGTCTTCAGAAGTGAAACGACCTGTTCGTCGCTGCGCCATTTGCCTTGGAACAGATCGTCGACGAAGAGCACCGTTCGAGCGATCGACCAGCCGAAAGTGGCCACCGACGTGATCAACAGCCCGATCACGGCGATGATGGCGATGTAGCGGGCGGGACCGAGAATCTTGCTCAATGGCATGGTCACTTTTTAGTGGATACCCACTCAGTGAATGGTGACCGTCCCGATATTCCCATCGACGGTGACGGTGACACCACTCGGAATTCTTGCCGTGGCGTTCTCGACCGATGGAACGCAGGGGATGCCGAGCTCTCGCGACGCAATCATGGCGTGACTGCCGACCGCACCCACGTTCACGACGACGGCGGAGGCTGCAAGGAAGAGTGGAGCCCACGACGGATCCGTCTGGGGCGCGATCAGAACGTCACCCGGCTCGAAGTCGTCGAGTTGCGCGGGGTCGAGAATGACACGGGCTGTTCCGGTGGCAACGCCGCTTGAGGCAGCGACGCCCCGCAGAACCTCGCCTGGTTTCGCGATCGTCACCAGGGCTGCGGTGCGCTTCTTCCATTGCGAAATCGGCGCAACCTTTCCATCGACTGCAAAAGGCGGCTCGACGTCGAACAGGGTGCGGTACGCCGAGTGGCGCTCGGCGAGCTTCTGCGTGTAACGGTCGGGGTGAATGCCGAACTCGTCGACTTCATCGGCCATCAACATGAAGATGTGCTCGACCTCTCGCAGAAGTCCCTGCGCAACCAGTCGACGGGCGATCTCGCGCATCGGTTCGCGGATCTCACCCACCAGCTTGATGCAGTTCGCCTTGTAACGCTCACGCGCGCTGAGGAACAGCGTCGAAGCGCGCATTCCGGCCTCGAAGGTTCCCAGCGCCTCGGCGTCACCCGCGAGCTTCGCACGCACGTCGGCGAGGACGCGATCACGCTCGGCAACTGCTTCGGCTCGCCGCGCAGCAGGATCGTCGGTGTCGGCCATGAGGCGCATGCGGTCGACGATCGCGAGAACCACGTCAGGCTTGGCCTCCCACGACAAGGCGATGACGTCCCACTCGGCTGGTCCGCGCGACCCATAGCGAAAGAGAAAATCGTCGAGCACCGCCACGACGTTCTTCACCTCGGTAGACGACGAAGCACGCAGGCGATCGGTCAGGCCCACCACTCCCCGATCGAATTCGACACCGACTTCTTTCGACGCGCGAACCAATCGGGAAAGTTGCCAGATCGCCCGCGGGGGCTCGGCCGAGTCGGCTTCGATACCCGCGAGGAGCCGCACGGACATCGATGGATCACCGAGTGCCTCGGTGATCGCCCCAAGGACACCGGTTCCGATCGACGAGAGAGTCGACGAGATCATTCCGGTCATCATCGCCTGCCGCAGCAGGGGCACCATCGATCGCGCACGGTTCATCAACTCAAAGTTGTCGAGCGTCGAAAAGTCAGGTCGCGTCGCACGCGCCGTATCAGCCATGACCTTGTCGGCCTCAATCTGTGGGTACGAATCGGTGGTCAACACCCATGCAGCCGTGGCACCCAACTTGTCGGCGTGACGCTGCGACTCATGCCACGCTTCCGCCTTGTACACGGGAACTTCGTCGCGCTCGTCGAAGAACGCCTTGTCAATGGCTTCGGGCGACGCGCCGGGCATACGCGCACCAAACAGGCGGGTGTAGGACAGTGGGTTGTAGATGTAGCCGCCGAACACGCCGAACATCGTCGGGTCGACGGGATTCTCTACCTCGTCCCAATCGAAGACGCCGATCGTGCTGTACGCGTCGACGAGACCCTTACCGAGCGACGCACGCAGGTATGTCGTCGCGAAGAAGGGTGACGCTGGGTCGGGGAACACGTCGGCGGCGTTGCCCCGCGTCCATGCGGGAAACTTCACTCCAGGGTCTGTGTCTGCAATCCAGCGGTCCATGAGCCAACGTTATTCGACGCCGAGTCGCCGAAGAGAGGCGGGGACGGCGGGACGTATAGTTGCGTCATGCGCGTCCGGGGAATACACCACGTCAACGTGAACGTGCACTCGCTCGATGATTCGCTCGACTTCTACGTGAACAAACTCGGCTTCCAACCCTTCGAACGACCCGAGATGAAGATCCGCGGTGGCTGGCTGCGCATGGGTTCGCAGGAACTGCACATCATGGAGGCGCCGGGCGCCGCCATCGACAAGAGACAGCACTTCGCTCTCCTCGTCGACGATGTCGATGAGGCGGCTACCCATTTGGAACGGAACGGGATCACGTTCCGACGCATCCACAACGACGACGGCCGCAGTGACCAGATCTTCATTCACGATCCCTCGGGAAACCGCATCGAGATTCAGGGTCCGACATGAGCAACGTTGTCGCTCTCGAATCCTTGCGTCGCCGCATGCGCGCCATGCACTCGCTCTACCACGATGCCACCGCGACGATGACCGTCGACCAGGTGAACCACATGGAGCGCGACGGGGTGGTGCCAATCGCCTTCAGCCTTTTCCACATCGTCAACATGATCGATGCGTCGTTCATGCTGATGACGGGTTCGACGCCCATTTGGAACGACGATTGGGCGGAACGTGTCGGCATGTCGATCAACGATCACGGCAAGCACAAGACCGTCGACGAAATGGTGCACCAACGCATCGGTGACTACCCCGCTTTCATCGACTATATGAACGCAGTCTTCTCACGTACCGAAGAGTGGCTCGACGAAGTCGACCCGGGCGATCTCGACCGCGTGGTGATTGCCCGACCTTTCCCGTCGATGATCGCCAGCACCTATTCGGCGCGGGTTGCCGGCGAGGCGGGCATCACGGTGCTCGATGCTGCCGAATGCTGGATCTACCAGCACGGCCTGCGCCATATGGGCGAAATCGAACACGCCCGCGGCCTCGTCGGCCTGACCGGCATGACGTCATAGGACGGCAGCCGATCAGCACGGCCTGACGTCGTAGGGAATTCGTCTCAGCTGGATGCGATTGTGTGCATGGCGGTGATGCCGGCAAGGAACGCCGCGCGACCGGCCGCGTCGAGGACTCCGTAGGCAGGAGCCACCATCTCATCGGTGAGTTTCTCCGCGGTTTCCCACTGGGCTCGCTGAGCGTCAGTGACCTTCGCGACGTCGTCTTCCGACCAGCCGAACATCTTTGCGTCGTTCGGGCGCTTGATGAAGTGGGCAACCTTCGAGGTCAGGCCCGCCGCGCGAATGGCTGCCAGGTGGGCGCTGCCGCGGAATTCACGCAGCACTGTGGCGAGCTGCATCGCTCGCCCGGGCACGTCGGACACGAGTGCGTCGCACTTCATCGCCGCGTAGAGACCGAGACCATCCGGGTCGGCAGCGGCGTTCACCGCGTCTGCCGCGGCGACGAACGCGTCGAGATTCGCAATCCCAGCAAACTTGGAGCGGCCGAAGTCGGCGCTGCACTCGAGGTGCGCGCGCCCCGCGACGCGCGGCGCACACTTCGCCTTCGCCGACTCCCACGCCCCGCCGATGACCGCAGGGTTGAAATAGCCAAAGTTCGCGGCGAGCGCTGCACCGTCACAGTCACCCAACACACCACCGCGACCGATGACATAGAACTCCATGCCGTTCAGGCCCAAGTTCTCCCCGACGGCGCGCGTCTCGGCGGTGAAGTAGAAGCGGTAGCCGGTGTCACCGACGAGCGGGCATGCGTCGGACAGAAACTTGGCGAGGGACGAGTCGATGGTCATGTCGCGAGAATAGTTCGTCCGTTCGGCACCGCCGTCGGCCAGACTGGGGGCGTGTCCCCCACGAATCTGCTTGGTCTCGTCGCGTCCGTCCTTTCGATGCTCTTCATCTGGCCGCAGGTTTTGCGCGTG
>SXZT01000104.1 GCA_005787785.1 Actinomycetota bacterium | reverse complement strand
CACCGCGGCGCCTCGATCCGCATTCCGTGGACCGTGGCACGTGACGGCAAGGGCTACGCGGAGGACCGCCGCCCGAACGCCAACTGCGACCCCTACGTCGTCACCCGTCTCATCCTCGAGACGGTCTGCGGCGCCTGACCAGCCGTCCAACGGACCAACCACAAACTCAGTTCCGGGGGCCTTCGGGCCCCCGGTTCGTTTTGCGGCCGGATGCATTCGAGAAGAACAACGGCAGACTTGGGAGATGAGCGAGATGCTCGAACAGCAGGAACAACAGCGTGACTACGTCCTTCGCACCGTCGAGGAGCGGGGGGTTCGCCTTGTGCGACTGTGGTTCACCGACATCCTCGGAAACCTGAAGTCCTTCGCGATCAGCCCGGCTGAACTTGAGAACGCGCTCATCGATGGCATGACCTTCGACGGTTCGTCGATCGAGGGTTTCAGTCGCGTGCAGGAAGCCGATGTTCTCGCCATTCCCGACCCGAACACCTTCGAGGTGCTGCCGTGGGCCGACCCGAAGGGCACCGAGGCACGTGTCTTTTGCAACATCCACAACCTCGATACAACCCCGTTCGACGGTGACCCACGTCAGGTATTGCGCCGCAACCTCGATGCCGCGGTCGCGAAGGGCTTTTCGTTCTACGTCGCACCCGACATCGAGTACTTCTACTTCGCGCCGCCGAAACCGGGTGAAATTCCCCAGCCTCTCGACGAGGGAGGGTTCTTCGACCTCACGACTTCCGATATGGCAACGTCGCTGCGCAAGGAAACGATCCGCACGCTCGAGACGATGGGCATCCCCGTCGAGTACAGCTTCCACGAGGATGCACCGAGCCAGCACGAAATCGACCTTCGCCACACCGACGCATTGACGATGGCCGACAGCGTAATGACCTTCCGGCTTGCGGTGAAGGAAGTCGCGGCGACACACGGCGTGCACGCGACCTTCATGCCAAAGCCCCTCGAAGGCGTGCAGGGATCGGGCATGCACCTGCACCTCTCACTCTTCCGCGGCAGTGACAACGCCTTCTACGACGAGAACGATCCGTACAACCTCTCCGCAACGGCAAAGTCGTTCATGGCCGGACTCCTGCGACACGCCGCGGAAATCACCGCCGTCACCAACCAAACCGTGAACAGCTACAAGCGGCTCGTCCCGGGTTTCGAGGCGCCGGTGCACATCTCCTGGGCGCGCAACAATCGCAGTGGACTCATCCGCGTGCCCGTGCCGAAGAAGGGCAACCCGCTCGCGACGCGCATCGAGTACCGCTCACCCGACCCGGCAACCAACCCGTACCTCGCGTTCTCCGTGCTTCTCGCCGCGGGAATGAAGGGCATCGCTGAGGGCTACGAGCTTCCCGTCGAGGCCGACGCAAACCTGTTCGAAATGGACGACACCGCCCTCACCAAGTTGGGTATCGGCCAACTACCGCAATCGTTGTCCGACGCCGTCAACTTGATGGAGCGTTCCGAACTCGTGCACGAGGCCCTTGGCGAACACATCTTCGAATGGTTCCTGCGCAACAAGCGCAACGAATGGCGCGGCTACAAGACGCAGGTCACGCCGTTCGAGATCAACCGCTATCTGAGGTCGCTCTAACCAATGCCCTTCGCATCTCCGGATTTCCTTGTCGTCTGGCCCGACCCGCCGGCTGCCGACCTCGCGCGAACTCTCGACCTTGCCGGCTACCGATGGAAAGCCGTTGCATCCCCCGAAGAGGCACTCAAACACGAACCCTCGGGCGGCTGGGCGGGCGCCATCGTCACCTGCGACCAGAACCCCGAAGGTGCATGGGCCTTTTGTCGTGCGTTGCGTCGCCGTGATGCGATGCCGTCCCCTATTCTCCTCCTCATCTCGGGGGCCGAACTCGGACAACTGGAAATGCGTGATGACTCGTTCGACGACTTCTGCCTCACGCCCTTCCACCCACGCGAGCTTGAGGCGCGCCTGCGCCACCTCACCTACTCCGAGGGCGCGGTCACGCGTGCCGAGCTCATCGAGTACGGCGGCCTCGTGCTGAACCTCGAGACCTACCAAGCGACCTTCGAGGGCAACCCCCTCGACCTCACCTTCATGGAGTACGAACTCCTCAAGTTCCTCGCACAGAACCCCGGCAAGGTGTTCACGCGTGAGATGTTGCTCTCACGCGTGTGGGGCTACGAGTACTACGGCGGTGCGCGAACCGTCGACGTTCACGTGCGTCGTCTGCGCGCAAAGTTGGGCGAGGAGCACGCCAACCTGATCCAAACGGTGCGCAGCGTCGGCTATCGCTTCGGCCAGTCACGCTGGAACGGCTGACCGGCCGCAAAGTGCCTCGACGCCGACGAGCGCAGCGAACACGAAGAACGCAACCGACGCAAAGTGCCCGGTGCCCGCGGCCAACGTGACCGCAAAGAGAACGGGCAGCGGTGGGTTGCACGGGTCAAGGCAGTCAGATCGTTCTCGTCGCCGGCTCTGGCGACGAATGTGCTCAACCAGCGATCTTCTGGATCCGCCGCGAGATCGTCGAGTGGAGCCGCAACATCTCGTCGACACGGTTGCTCACGAGTTCACCATTGCGAACCACCGGTCGGCCGTGCACGATCGTGTCGCGCGCAGCAACCGGGCCACAGCGCAACCAGGCTTCGACGGGATCGGCGACCGCACCGGCAAATGAAGGCCCGGTCAGCGACCAAACAGAGATGTCGCCGACGGCACCGACGCTGAGTTCGCCGATCTCACCGATGCGCCCGAGACAACCCGCACCGCCGACGGTGGCACACTCCAGTGCCATACGAGCGGTGCCCGCATCGGCCCCGTTGCGCAACTTCGCAAGCAGCATCGCCTGACGCGCCTCGAGCCACAACGACGCGCTGTCGGCCGATGCCGACCCGTCGACTCCGAGACCAACGTGCACGCCGGCCGCCCGGAGCTCGACCACTGGTGCGATACCCGACGCGAGAATGAGGTTGCTGCTGGGACAGTGCGCCGCACCGATTCCCGCACGACCGAGACGCTGCACCTCGTCGTGGTTTGGCATCACGCAGTGTGCGACCCACGTGCGGTCGGTGCACCAACCCGTGCGCTCAAGGTATTCAGTGGGTCGACAGCCAAACGTCGCGACCGAAAAGTCGTCGTCTTCGCTGTTTTCGGCGAAATGGGTGTGCAGACGGACGTCGAGTGACTCGGCCAACTCCGCCGAACGGCGCATCAGATCTTCGGTCACGCTGAACGGCGAACACGGCGCAAGTGCAACACGCACCATCGCACCTCGTGATCGGTCGTGGTACTTGGCCACCGCGTCGGCTGACTGGGTGAGGATTGTGTCGTCATCCTGCACGACGTGATCGGGCGGGAGACCACCATCCTTTTCCGACAACGACATCGAACCCCGCGTCGGGTGGAAGCGCATGCCGATGTCGCGGGCTGCAGCGATTTCCGCACCGAGCAGGTCGCCTGCGCCGCGTGGGTAGAGATAGAGGTGGTCAGTAGAGGTGGTGCAACCGGACAACGCAAGCTCGGCAAGACCGACCCATGCACTGACGTGCACCGCCTCTTCGTCGATGGATGCCCACAGCGGGTACAAAGTCTTCAGCCAACCGAACAACGCCGCGTTCGTCATCGGCGGATACGCGCGCGTGAGGTTCTGGTACAGGTGGTGGTGGGTGTTGACGAGACCGGGTGTCACGAGACAATCGGTCGCGTCGATCACCGTGTCGGCTTCGGGGGACGGGTCGCTTGCCGCGCCGATGGCCGACACGAAACCGTTCGTGACGGCGACCCAACCACCGGGGATTTCACGACGCTGCGCGTCGACGGTCGCGACGAGCAGCGCTTTGCGCACCAGCAGATCGGCGCGCGACACGGTCAGACGTTGGTGTCGAGGAGTTCGCTGTCGGCGTGGCGGGCTTCGCCGTCCTTCCAGAGAAGGTGCCCGAGCGCGGCCGCGATGGCCGCGGTCGACAACCCGACAATGATCGGGAACGCGAGAAGAACAAGAACGATGACGATTGCGCCCGGCATGGATGTCACCGTAGCGGCTTGTATGCCCAGGCTTCGATTTCCACCTGACCACCCATGGGAAGCGCCGCGACACCGATGGTGCTGCGTGCCGGACGGCTCTTGCCGAACCCGGCTACGTACGCCTCGTTGAACGTGGCGAAGGTGTCCATGTCGGTGAGGAAGCACATCGTCTTCTTCACGTCGTTGATGGTGACGTCCGCCTCGGCGAGACGCGCCTTCAGGTTCACGACGGCCTGTGCGGTTTGCGCGGACACACCCTTTTGCATCGCGCCGTCCTTCAGTCCCAACTGACCCGAGACGATCACCCAGTCACCGGCGCGCACGACGGGGGTATACGGACCCACCGGAGCAGCAGCCTTTGTTGACGGTTTCTTGGACCCTGTCTTTTTGGATGCCACCTTCTTTTTCACGGTCTTGCTTGCTGCAGATTTCTTCGTCGCGGTCTTCTTTGCTGCCATGACGCAACCTTATAGTTCGGGAATGGAAAATGTCCTTCGCGCGGTGGACTTGTCGCGACGACGATTTCTCGCACGCGGTCTCGGTGCCGGTGCAGCGACATTCCTTGTCCCCCACATCCTCGCTGCGTGCGGTGGTGGCAGCAGCACCGTCGATCTGGCGGGGATCAACCTCGTCAAGCGGTTTCCGGGCGACATCCTCGTGCCCGGTCGCCTCCGGCTGCCCTTTTCGTTGGCCACCTCGAGCGGAGTTCTCACCGTGGACTCGACGACATCCGTTCCCGACGTTCTCAGCTTTTTCGTGACCGACATCGACGGCAACGGGATCGGTCTCGATGATCCATTGGTCGTGCCCTCACACGTCACCAGCATGCCCCAGCCGTACTGGCCACTCGAAGTGACGATAGAGAAGACGGGTCTGTACCTCGTCAGCATCGTCGGCAGCAACCAGCCGGGGGCATCGATCCAACTCGTCGAACGCAGCGAAGTCGGAGTGCCTCTCGTCGGCGATTCGCTGCCGCCGATCGACACACCAACGACTGGCAACTCGCGTGATGTCGACCCGATCTGTACGCGCGAGCCGGCCTGTCCGCTGCACGACGTCACGTTGCGCGAAGCGTTGAGCCTCGGCAAGCCGGTGGCCTACCTGCTCGGCACCCCCGCGTACTGCCAGACCGGAACCTGTTCCCCCGCGCTCGACGCGATTCTCGACGTCCGCGAGAAGGTCGGTGACGCGGTGACCTTCATCCACGCCGAGATCTACACCGACCGCACGGCAACGACACCCGCGAAGGCCGTCACCGATTACGACATGACCTACGAACCAGCGTTGTTCGTCACCGATGCGCGAGGCATCTTGACCGACCGTCTCGATGCAATCTTCGACGCAAAAGAGGTGCGGGCGGTGTTGGCCCGGAACGGAATCAGCTGAAGCTGTTGCCGCAGCCGCAGGTGCGCGTTGCGTTGGGATTGTTGATGGCGAAGCCGGCTTCCTGCAGCCCATCCTTGTAATCGAGGCTCGCGCCTTCGAGCAGTTGCGCCGAAGCAGGGTCGACGATCACTTTCACGTCGCCGAACGACACGAGCGTGTCATCGGTGGCGACGTCGCCGTCGAAGTACATCTCGTAGGAAAAGCCCGAGCATCCACCCGGACGCACCGCCACGCGAAGGGCGAGGTCGCTCGCGCCCTCGGCCTCGAGCAGTTGCTTGACCTTCGTTGCTGCTGCATCGGTGAGAGTGATCATGTGAAAAATGATACCGATACATTGGGGTTATGGAAAGCGCACCCGACAAAAACCCCGCCAAAGGGGCCCCGTCGGGCGCGCTGCCGACACCCGAAGCCGTACGCAACCTCCTCCGGGCCGTTATCGATCCGGAACTCGGCGACAACGTGGTCGACCTCGGCATGGTGGGCGATGTCACCGTTGGCGACGACGGCATCGTGCACATCGGCTTCAAACTCACGATCAAGGGTTGCCCGCTGCGCGCACAGCTGAAAAAAGACATTGAGTCGCGCCTCGAGGTTCACCCTGCGGTGACAAAGGTCGTTATCGACTGGGGTGAAATGACCACCGACGAGCGAACAGCCGTCATGACCCGCGCCCGCTGGAACGCCCGCGAGAACGCCGCCGACACCGCGGTACCCGTCAACGCCCGCGTCTTGGCCATCGCCAGCGGAAAAGGCGGCGTCGGCAAGAGCTCCGTGACCGTCAACCTCGCGGCGGCGCTCGCCGCACGCGGAGCGACCGTGGGCGTGCTCGATGCCGACATCTGGGGGTTTTCGATTCCGCGCATGCTCGGCATGCCCGATCGCCTCCAGGCCGAACGCGTCGAGGGTCGTGACAAGCCGATGATCCTGCCGAACGAGCGGCGCGTCGGTGACGGGCTGTTGAAAGTCGTGTCGACAGGAATGCTCGTGGACGACGAGGGCACCGCGCTCATGTGGCGCGGACTCATGCTGACCAAGGCCGTCGAACAATTCCTGAACGACGTCAATTGGGGAGAGCTGGATTACCTGCTGATCGACATGCCCCCCGGCACGGGTGACGTGCAGATGGGCCTTGCTCGCATGCTGCCGCGCACCGATCTGCTGATCGTCACCACTCCCGCCGTCTCTGCCCAGAAGGTGGCGATTCGCGCAGCCGACATGGCGCGTCGCAGTTTCCTGCGTATTGCAGGTGTCATCGAAAACATGAGCCACTTCCGTTGTGACCACGGTGAGTCGTATCCGCTCTTCGGCGTCGGGGGTGGTCGTGCACTCGCTGACGAGATCGGGGTCGAACTACTCGGTCAGATTCCGATTGAACCCGCCGTCGCCACGGGTGGCGATGTGGGTGAACCGGTCGCACTGCACGGCACCGGCGAAGCGGCGCGAATCTTCACCGACATCGCCTCCGCAATCGCTGGACAGACCGTGTCATTCGAGGCCATGTCTGGATGCAGCGCGCGCGACGAAAGCGACGGCGTTGCAGTATCGATCCGTCCGCGCGACTGACTAGTCGGGTAACTCGTCATAGCCCGGCTCGTCGGGCATCACGACGGCCGTCACCTTGCCCTCGTCGTTCACGCGCAAACGCGGAATGATGGCCGGCGGGATACCCACCTTCATCGCCGCGGCAAGTGCCTCGTCAGCGGTGTTGTGCGGAACGAGAAACTCCAGGTTGCGGATCGTCGGCGGGATCATCGCAAGCTCACCCCGCTTGAATCGCTCGAGTGCCCCGGTCGGAGACACCCACAGGCTTTCGATCGTTTCACCGTCATCGTGCAACGGATCCTGCGCCTGGGGTGCCCGCGCAAGGAAGAACCGCGTATCAAAACGACGAACTTCACCTTTCGGGGTGATCCAGTGACTGACGTATCGAATTGCGTCGGTGGCGAGGCGCAACGACTCGCGGTCGCACAGTTCGTGCAGCCCCAAACGGCCGTCATGGATGTGGTGGCGGTACTCGGCAAACCGCTGCTCCACAACGGGGTCGTCGAACCGCACGGGTTCGCCCGTCGACGCGTGCCGCGCAAGCAGCACCCCCGCTTCTTCGAAGCACTCGCGGATCGCCGCGACCCAGTAGGAAAGACCGCCCGAAGGCAATTGCAACAATCGGCTCGCCTCGGCATCGGTGAGACCGTCGCAGAGATGTTCGATGTGGTCGCCACCATCGACATCGTCGACCTTGCCGCCCGGAAACACGTACATGCCACCTGCGAACACTGCATTGAGGGTGCGTCGCAGCATGAACACCTCAATGTCGTGGGTCGCATCGTCGTCACGTACGAGCATCACGGTCGCAGCAGGTTTGATCGGCACATCGTCGTGAATTTCACGGTCACTCGATGCACGGTGCTTCATGGTTCGATCTCCTTCGGTGGAGTCACATGACCGCGATTGTCGAAGGTGCCGTGAACGTCGTGCACGCGCCCGTTGTCGACGATGCGACCGCTGTAGGTCGCGACGACGCGAATTTTCTTTCCGTTGCGACGCCGAAGTCCCGATCGCAACAACAACCGGAATGGGGGTAGGAGAAGCAACAGACCGACGACATCGGTGACGAACCCGGGAACCACCAGCAACAGACCTGCGAGCAGCAGGCACACACCGTCGAGTATCTCGTTCGATGGCATGTTCCCCGCCACGACCTGTTCCTGCATTCGGCGCAGCACGCGCAGGCCCTCGCGCTTTACCATCACCGCCCCGACTGCCGACACCAGCAACAAAAGGGCGATCGTCGGAAAGACTCCCAGCCACGAACCGACCTTGATGAGCGCATAGATCTCGGCGAGGGGAAGCGCAACGAAAATGAGGAAGAAGACGAACACCGACAGGCAGGCTAGCCACCGTTCGGGAAGCCCATTAGGTTGGCGCGCGTGAGCGACCACCCGCCCTCCGTTGACTCCCTCGCACGCGTCGTCACGGCGGGCTCGTCGCTGCCACATGCTCTTGCCGTGCGCTGTGCGCGGCTGGCCATCGCAAGCGGCGGGGACTTCGAAGCCACCGCAGTGAACCTCGCCCGCGGTCTCGAACTGTCACTCGTGCAGCCCGTCGTCAATGCGACCGGGGTGCTCCTTCACACCAATCTCGGTCGCGCCCCACTCGATTCGTCCTTCTTCGGGTTCTCCGACGGTGCCCGACCAACGTCGTTGGAATTCGACCTCACGACCGGCAACCGTGGCTCTCGCCTCACCGCCGTCGCCACGTTGCTCGCCGAACTCCCGGGGGCCGAGGATGCCATCGTCGTCAACCCCAACGCGGCCGCAGTGTTGCTCGTTGTCGGCGCGCTGGCGGCCGGCCGTGACGTCGCCGTGTCGCGCGGTGAAAGCGTCGAGATTGGCGGTGGTTTCCGGATTCCCGAGGTGCTCGAACAATCCGGCGCACGACTGGTCGACGTGGGCACCACGAACAAGACGCGTGCCTCTGACTACGCCCGTGCGATCACGAAGCGCGGAAACGATGTCGCACTCATCATGCGTGTTCACCCCTCGAACTTCCATATCGAGGGTTTCACCGAACAACCCTCCCTCACTGAACTCGCCGGTCTCGGTGTGCCCGTCGTTTCCGACATCGGGTCCGGGCTTCTCGACGCGCGATGTCCGTGGGTCGAAGGGCCGCCTCCGTCGTGGCTGCACGGCGAACCGGCAGCACGCCAGACACTCGCCGATGGTGCTGCACTCGTGACTTTCAGCGGCGACAAATTGATCGGTGGACCACAATGCGGCATCATCGCCGGCCGCGGCGATCTCGTTGCAGCGTGCCGTGCGCATCCGTTGATGCGCGCGCTGCGGCCCGGTGGCCAGACTCTCATCGCGCTGCAACGGGTTCTCCTTGCGTTTGCCGCGAAACGTGCATGCACGGACATCCCGTTCTGGGCGATGGCAACGTCGTCGGTCGAATCGGTTCGCGAACGTGCTGTGGTCGTCGTCGATTCACTCGGCGCGGCACGTTCGAGCACTCTCGGCCTACGGGTCGAGCCGACAGATGCCGTACCCGGCGCAGGTAGCACCCCCGGCGCGACACTGCCGTCGGCCGCGGTCGTCGTCGATGGCGACAGGTGCGCAGAGTTGAGATCCGGTCGAATTCCCGTGATCGCTCGACGCGAGGGGGACCACACCGTGCTCGACCTGCGTTCGGTCGCACCCGCGGACGACGCGGTCATCGTCGAATCTCTCGCGTCGCTGACCTCATGACGGTCGTCGCCACGGCCGGACACGTGGACCACGGGAAGACCTCCCTCGTCCTTGCTCTCACCGGCATCGACACCGACCGCCTCGCAGAGGAGAAACGTCGCGGGCTGACCATCGACCTCGGTTTCGCGCATGTCGAGGATCTGTCGTTCGTCGACGTTCCCGGCCATGTGCGTTTCCTCCGCAACATGTTGGCCGGCGTGGGTGGAATCGACGCATGCCTGTTCGTCATCGATGCACGCGAAGGATGGATGCCCCAGACCGAAGAACACTTCGAAATTCTTCGCTTGCTCGGTGTTCCTGCAGGAGTGATAGCCGTCACCAAGTGCGACCTCGTCGACACCGCCCACGTTGATGAAGTCGAGGTGCTGCTGCGGCACAGATGTGCAGGATCGTTTCTGGACGGCGCACCTGTCGTGCGCACGAGCGTCCACGACCCGAACAGCATCGACGAACTTGCTCGCCATCTACGGTCGATACCACCCCGAACGTCGACCCGAGGAGCCAGACCACGCCTCTGGATCGACCGCGTCTTTGCCGCGGCAGGTGCGGGCACGGTCGTCACGGGAACCTTGATCGACGCGACGCTCTCCCGTGGCGACGAACTCGAGGTCGTACCTGGCGCGGTGCGCACGAGGGTACGGGCTTTGCAGACTGCCGGTCAAAGTGTCGAGTCTGCGACGCCGGGTACCAGGCTCGCGGTGAATCTCGCGGGCGTCGCCCACGCTGACATCGAACGCGGACACCAACTCGTGAAACCCGACGAGTGGTGGCTTGCCGATACGTTCGACGCGACTCTGCACGTTCTGCCCGGATTGCGTCATGCGCTCTCGCGGCGTGGCAACTTTCTTCTCTATGTCGGCACCGAAGAACTCCCCGCGACGATTCGCCTCATTGCGGCGGAGGAACTGCAGCCGGGTACATCGGGCCATGGCCGGGTTTTTCTCCCACGTGCCCTTGCACTCGCTCCGGGCGACCGATTCGTACTGCGCGAAACAGGCCGTGACGAAACCGTCGCGGGCGGTGAGGTTCTGGAAGTCGACCCCACATCCCGGCTGTCACGGGCACGTCCCTCGGTCGATGTCGACTCACTGATCGCCCAACGTGGGATCGTCGCAACACGCGAACTCTTTCTTCGCACGGGTCAGGTGCACGAACCGACGGTTGACGACGTGATCTTCAGTGCGGCGATGTTGTCGGCCACGCACGCGGAACTACTCGACATGATCCGCTCATCCGGCGAACGCGGTGTCGACGTGTCGGGCCTCGACGATGCGTTGCGCCAGGCCGTGAAGATGCTGCGACCAAACGCAGCGGTCGTCGAAAGTGGTCGACTATATGCACCCGACAAGGCTCCCTCGCAACAGCCAAGCAGTCCAGTGCTTGATGCATTCGAAGCGAAACCGTTTGCTCCACCTTCTGCTTCGAACTTCGACCGCGACGAACTACGTCGACTCGTGCAGGCGGGGCGACTCGTCAGCCTCGATGGAATTCATTTCGCGACGATGGCACTCGATCGTGCGCACGATGTCGTGCGTCAACTCATCGCCACCAAACCCGCGGGCTTCAGCGCGAGCGAGTTCCGCGATGCCCTCGGCACGTCACGAAAGTTTGCGATTCCACTGGCCGAGGCGCTCGATGCACGGGGCATCACGCGACGTCGCGGAGACGTCCGAATCGCCGGTCCGCGTTTGTGATTCCCGCGCGGGGAAGCGTTACGACTGTCAGCGAAGGGCGCGGCGTTCGACTTCGTTGAGGCCGCCCCAGATGCCGTGTGCCTCACCGTTCTTTAGGGCATGTGCAAGACACTGTTCCGTCACGGGACACCCAGCGCATACCTTCTTTGCGCGCGCCTCGCGGTAGTCCCGCTCGTCTTTGGTC
Source organism: Actinomycetota bacterium (assembly GCA_005787785.1). GTDB lineage: Bacteria > Actinomycetota > Acidimicrobiia > Acidimicrobiales > Ilumatobacteraceae > F1-20-MAGs119. Next base: position 3,945 of record SXZT01000104.1, on the reverse strand, counting down.
TCCACACGGACAGGTGGAAAGAAAGCCTTGGCCAACGCGCCTTTGCACCTTGCCTGGCGCTGCCAAGCAAGGCTTGAACGACCTAGTTCTTCTTCGCGGCGTAGCGCCACTGTCCCCTCCAAGTTGCGACCATCAGTTTACGGCGGGGGTCGGCCCGGGACAAGGGGCTTCCCTACGCGATAGAAGCCGGAAAAATGGGGCCTTCAGTGGCGTTCGCGGTAGTCCTTGGCCGCCCCTTCGAGGGGCTCAACTTCGAGAGTGACACCGTCGATGGCCACGACATTGACCGTTTCCCCACGCTCGATCGGGGTTGCGCGGTTCGTGCGGGCGCGCCAGGCGCCCTCGTGGACCCTCACGGTCCCCTCAGGTGAAATGTCATCGAGTGCCACTCCCTGCGACCCGACCATCCACTCACGACCGATCGTCGGAGTGCCGAAACGTGTTCGCGTCATCGAGGGCATACCGACGATGTAGGTCAACGCCACGCCACCGATGCCGACGAGCAACGTGATCCACGACGGGCGCAGGCTCGCTCCGTCGACGTCCCGGAACAGGAACAACGACCCGATTGAGAACAGCGCGATCCCGACACCGGTCCACAGACGCGGAACCCCCACTTGCACATCGACTGCAAAAGCAACCATCGCCAACAGCATCGCCACGAGTGCGGCACCCCGGATCGGCAGTTCGGCGAGACCAAAGCACGCAAGAACCGAACAGACCGCCCCGACGAGACCGGCGACACCGATTCCTGCAGTGAAGAACTCGAAGATCAAAAGGGACAGTCCGATGACGAGCAGCAGATACGTCACGGGTGAACTTGCAACGGTGTGAAAGAGCTGTGCCAACAGTCCCAGCTTGAAGAAGCGTACGGTCGTGGCCTCGCGCACGACCTGGCCCGTGCCGTCGAGCGACTCGGCCACCGTATCGAGCACTGTGGTCTTGGAATTTGGGCCGTCGACGGTCAAGCCGTCGAGCGTGAAGACCATGTTCTTCAACACGGGCACGCCCTCGTCGTTGCTCGCGAACTTGAGTGCGCCGGTCTTGCGCGCATCGGCAAATCCGAGCGTTTCGGTCTGCAACAAGTCCGTGCTGGCACCGAAATCGAACGTCACGCCCTTGGCGATCACGGGTGTACCCATCTTTCCGATGCGCGAGCCGGGCGCCATCGCCGTCACGTCGGCCGCCGCCAACATCTGTGCCGCCATTCCGTACAGGCGGGACCCCGAGGGACCGACCCAAATCGCAACGGGAACTTCGGAAGCCACGATCTGTTCGAGAAGTTCGACCATGCGTTCGCGCGAAATGACGGCGCCACGGGTATTCACCTGGAAGATCAGTGCCTGTGAACCCGCATCGGCGGATCGCACCAGTGCCTTTTCGATCGCATCAGCCTGGATTTCGTCGAGGAGACCGCTGACTTCCTGGACGTCGACCGGCGACAATTGGGCTGCGGCGGCCTCGGCAGCCGCGTTGCCACTGCCCTCCGCCGCGGCGGCCCCACTCGCCAGACCGAAGAACGCACAGCCCCCGAGCGCGACTGCCAAGATGAGTTTTCGCATGCCCGTCCTTTCGACAAATCCATTCGGTGAATAGGTGGACCCGAAACTCTTCCTGTCGGCATCCCGCATCTTCATTGTTGCGGGAAAAGGCGGCGTGGGGAAATCCACGGTTGCAGCGACGCTGGTCACGGCGGCCAGACGAGTGGGCCTCACATCGCTGCTTGTCGAGACCGACGGTAAGCCGCTGCTCGTTGACGGCAATGGTGATCAGGGCCTGAGCGCACAAACCATCAGCCCCGCCGACGCACTGGCGGAATACCTCGACCGTTCCGGTCTGGGACGAATTTCACGTCGTCTCGTCACCTCGGGCATCGTGGATGTGGTCGCGTCGGCGTCACCCGGAATCGACCACTTGCTCGTCCTCGGCAAGGTAAAACAACTCGAGCGCGCCGGTGCGGCCGATGTGATCGTCGTCGACGGACCCGCGGCCGGCCACGCACTCACGATGCTGCGCACTCCCCGCGCTCTCGCCGACTCCGTCGTCGTCGGCCCCATCAAGCAGCAGGCGAACGACGTGCTGGCAATGCTCAACGACGAGACCCGGTGCCAGGTCGTTCTCGTCACGATTCCCGAACCGACGCCCGTGAACGAAGCCGTCGAGACTGCGTTCTCCCTCGAAGAAGACATCGGTGTCCGACTCGCGCCCATCGTCGTCAACCGCATGGACGCTCATTCGCCAATCCACGTTCCCGGCGTACTTGCTGCCGACTCTGCGGCGGCGCGCGCCGCACGGTTCCGCAATGATCGCATCGCGGGTCATGCCAGGTGCATCGACGACCTGGCCCGGCGTCTCCCGCTGCCACAGATTCGGCTGCCTCTCGACACAGGCGCGACGCTGGAGGAACGTACGCAACACCTTCTTCGCGCAATCGAAGATCTCGAGTGTGGTGCGCAATGACCCCCACCACGCTCGACGCAACGATTGCCGACTCTCACGTCGTAGTGGTAGCCGGCAGTGGAGGTGTTGGCAAGACCACCCTGTCGGCGGCACTCGCCGTTCGTGCAGCACTCGACGGTCGGCGCGTCGCTGTCGTGACGATCGACCCTGCCAAACGCCTCGCAGATGCGCTCGGACTCGCCGGTGATTCGGCCGTCGGGAATGATCCGGTGCGCATACCACTCGATGATGCCCGCGGTGAGCTCTGGGCACTGATGCTCGACACACGTTCGACATTCGATGCGCTGGTCGATCGTTACAGCCCTAATGAAGATCAAGCACGGCGCATCAGATCGAATCTCTTCTACAAGAACATCTCCGGTGCGCTTTCGGGCACTCAGGAATACATGGCCGCGGAGAAGCTCTACGAATTGAACGGGGATGATCGATTCGATCTCGTCATCGTCGACACTCCACCCACACGCCAGGCACTCGACTTCCTCAGCGCACCGGCCCGCCTGCGCCGCTTCATCGACCATCCCCTCTACCGCATCGTCATCGCCCCCTCGTCAATCGGCCTACGCACGGTGAGTGCCGTCAGCCAACCCGTGTTGCGTGCGATCGCGAAAGTGGTCGGTGCACAGGCACTCGATGATGCCCTCGCTTTCTTCAAGGCCTTTCAGGGACTCGACGCAGGCTTCCGACAACGAGCACACGACGTCGACCGCGTGTTGCGCGAATCATCCACCGCTTACGTTGTCGTTACGAGCGGCCAAGCCGAGCCGGTTGCCGAAGCGACCTACTTCATCGGTGAACTTGAATCGGCGAACGTCGTCGTCTCACTCATCGTTGCAAACCGTTTGATGCCACACTTCGGCGATGACGACAACTCGTTGCCTTCTTCTCTCCTCGACAACCTGCGCGAACTGGATGACGAACGCCGGGCGGAAGAATCCAACCTCGAGGCCCTGAGCGCCGCACGGCCCGAGACCCCGTGGATCCGCGTTCCGTTGGTCCCCGAACTCGTGGACGAACGCCTCGACACTCTCGCCGCGTTGCGGTTGCTTGGGCAGGCTCTGGGAGACGCCGACTAGAGTCGCCGTCGTGCACATCCTCGTTGCCACCGATGCCCAATGGGTTCTCGACGAAGTCGTCGCCGCCCTCGGGTCCCCCGAAACTTCCTTCACCGTCTGCACGAACGGCCGCGACGTCACCGACGCTGTCAGCAGCAGGACACCGGACCTCGCGGTGCTCGATTCACAGATCGGCTCAATGGGTGGAGTGGCCGTCACCATGAACCTCCGCCTTGATGAAACGGGTGGTCGCCTACCCCACGTGCCGGTTCTCATGCTTCTTGACCGCGAGGCCGATGCGCAGATGGCCAAGCGCAGCGGATGCGAGGCCTACCTTGTCAAGCCACTCGATGCACTGCGACTGCAACGCGCCGCGAAAGAAATCGCCCGATAGGCTCCCTCGCACATCACACGGGGTGTGGCGCAGCTTGGT
>SXZT01000103.1 GCA_005787785.1 Actinomycetota bacterium | reverse complement strand
CCTGCCGATGGTCGGCGCGGTGCACAACCTTGATCGCGGGGCGTTGATGAGTATTCTCACCGAACCGAAGAACGCCCTCATCAAGCAGTACGCGAAGTTCTTCGAGTTCGAGGACGTCGAACTCGAAGTCGAGGCAGTGGCTCTCGGCGCGATCGCGGATCTTGCGCTCGAGCGTGGCACGGGTGCACGTGGATTGCGCGCCATCCTCGAAGAGGTGTTGCTGAACACGATGTTCGAGATTCCGGGCAAGGGCGACATCGCCAAGGTTGTCCTCACCGAGCAGGCGGTCAGGGAAAAAGCCGCACCTCTCGTGGTCATGCGGGGTGCCTCACGCGCCCCGCGCCAGCGGCGCGCAGCCTCCTAGCAGCGGACACGCCTTGTGAACTACGCCGAAGCTTTGGCGTTTCTCGACGAGCATGCGAGCTACGAGCGAATGGGTCGCGTCGACGAGCCGTCCCTGCGCAACATCACCGCCCTCACGGCCGTGATGGGCGACCCCCAGCACGATTACCGAGTGGTCCACGTCACCGGCACGAACGGGAAGGGATCGACCTCCCAAATCATCACGAAACTGTTGATGGCCCACGGTTTGCGTGTGGGAACCTACGCGAGTCCGCACCTGGAGCGAATCAACGAACGAATCCTCATCGACGGGGCGCCGGTCGCCGACGAAATTTTTGCGGAGAACATTGCTGCAGTGGCCGATGCCGAGGTTCTGGCCGGTGTCCGCCCTTCGTTTTTCGAGATCCTGACGGCCGCGGCATTCAGATGTTTTTCCGACGCACCCGTCGACGTTGCGGTGATCGAGGTGGGCATGCTCGGTCGATGGGACGCGACGAACGTCGTGCAATCCGACGTTGCGGTGATCACGAACATCGCACTCGACCACACCGAGTACGCCGGCCCGACGGTTCACGACATCGCCCGCGAGAAAGTCGGCATCGTGAAGGAAACGTCCGCGGTCGTGATCGGTGACGTCACGCCCGAGCTCACCGATTTTTTCATCGAGTCGGTACCTGAGTCTCTGCGACGGGGCGAACATTTCGAATGTGTCGACAACCATCTCGCACTCGGTGGCAGGATGATTGACGTGCGCACGCCGCACGACAGGTACGCCGACGTTTTCGTTCCGCTTCACGGCCGACACCAGGGTGACAACGCGAGCGCGGCCATTGCCGCGGTCGAGGTCTTCTTCGGCCACGCGATCGACCGGAGCGTTCTCGAAGAAGGATTGAACTCGGTCGCGATGCCCGGTCGTTTCGAGGTGGTGCACTACCAGCCGCTCGTCATCATCGACGGCGCGCACAATCCCGCCGGTGCCGACATGTGCGCGGAGGTTTTCTTTTCAAACTTCGATCCCGTTGGCTCACGTCGACTTGTCGTCGGAACTTTGCGCAGTCGGGATCCACTCGCATTGTTGTCAGCGCTCCGTGCCGACGAGTTCGAGCAGGTCATCTGTTGCACGGCGCCGAGTCCGCGCGGTCTGCCCGCGACCGACCTCGCGGACGTCGCACGCTCGATGGGATGCGACGATGTCGTGGTGCGAGAGTCGGTCGTCGCCGCCATCGATCGCGCACTCACCGACGCGAACGCCGACGATGCCGTGCTCGTGACCGGATCGCTCTACGTGGTGGGCGAAGCGAGAAGTCATCTTTCCCGCGTCTTGCCGTAGACTTCTTGGGATGTCGAACCGAACCCTCGTCTTGTTGAAGCCCGACGCAGTCGAACGCGGACTCGTCGGGAACATCCTTTCGCGTTTCGAAACCAAGGGGCTCAAGATCGTCGCGATGGAACTGCGCATGCTCGACTCCGCGGTCCTTGCGCGCCATTACGAAGAGCATCAGGGCAAAGGTTTCTACAGCGACCTCGTGGCCTTCATGTCGCGCAACCCCGTCGTAGCTTTGGTCATCGAGGGTCCTGAAGACACGTGGGAGATCGTGCGCAACATGATGGGTGCGACCAACCCGCGCACAGCCGCGCTGGGCACCATCCGCGGTGATCTCGGAACGATTTTCACCGAGAACCTCGTGCATGGCAGCGACTCCGCTGAATCTGCCACGCGAGAGATCCAAATCTTCTTCCCGTCTCTGTAACGTCACACTCGATCAAGCCGGAAAGTAGGAGGTCACCTGTTGGCTGGCGGAAACCCACTCGGACTCGGCCGCGATATCGCGATCGACCTCGGCACCGCGAACACCCTCGTGTACGTGCGCGGCCAGGGTGTGGTGCTGAACGAGCCATCCATCGTCGCCATCGACACGCGTGACGGCAAGCCGGTGGCGGTTGGTCGGGAAGCCAAGCGCATGCTTGGTCGCACGCCGTCGCACATCACGTCGGTTCGGCCGCTGAAAGATGGCGTGATCGCCAACTTCGAAGTGTGCGAAAAGATGTTGCGCTACTTCATCCAGCAGGTCAATTCCAGCAAATGGAGCAAGCCCCGCATGGTGATCTGTGTTCCATCGGGCATCACCGGTGTCGAACAGCGCGCGGTGCAGGACGCCGCGGAATATGCCGGTGCACGCAAGCCGGTCCACATCATCGAAGAGCCCATGGCGGCCGCCATCGGGGCGGGAATCGCGGTGCACGAGCCCGCCGGCAACATGATCGTCGACATCGGCGGTGGTACGACGGAAGTCGCCGTCATTTCTCTCGGCGGCATCGTGGTTGCCCAGTCGGTACGTGTCGCCGGCGACGAGATCACCGAGGCAATCGGCGACTACATCAAGAAGGAATTCGGCCTTGATGTCGGTGAGAACACCAGCGAAGAGGTCAAGATCCAAATGGCTTCTGCCTGGCGTTTGGAAGAGGAGTTTACGGCCGACATCGGTGGTCGCGATTCGCTGTCGGGTCTGCCGAGGCGCATCGAACTCACGACGGAACACGTACGTGAAGCGATTGCCGAACCCATTGCGGCCATCATCGATGCGATCAAGGCGACGCTCGACCGCACGCCCCCGGAACTGGCCGCCGACATCATGGAGAACGGCATCGTGCTATCGGGCGGTGGCGCCTTGCTTGCGGGTCTCACGCAGCGCGTCACCCACGAAACGTCTATGCGATCAGTCGTGGCGAACGATCCTTTGTATGCCGTGGTGCTGGGCTCCGGTCAGGCGCTCGAGAACATCGAGGCGATGCGCGGTCTGCTTACGCAAACGGGAATCGACTGAGGGGTAGTTCCTCTTCGTGCGGTCCTTCACACGTCGGCGCATGATCGTCGTGCTGCTCCTCACGTCGATTCTGCTCGTGACGCTCGACCTGCGTGACAGTGGGTTCGTGGCGGGCGTTCGCGACGCGTTCGGCACGGTCTTTCGTCCGGTCGAGAGTTTGACCAACGTCGTCACCAAACCGGTGTCGAATGCGTGGCGAGGAGTGCTCGACTACGGCGAACTGCGCAAGGAGAACCTCGCACTGAAGGACCTGCTGGTCAAGCAAGAAGGAACAGCGATCGCCGCAGCGGCGAGCGTACGCGAAGCCCAAGAACTCCTCGCGCTGAATGGATTGCCGACTCTTGCGGGTATCGACAGCGTGACGGCTCAGGTCGTCGGCCAGTCACCTTCGAATTTTTCGCAGACGTTCGAACTGAATCGGGGAAAGTCCAGCGGAATTCGTGTCGGGATGACGGTCACCAACGGAGCAGGCCTTGTCGGCAAAATTACCGACTCGACCCTCGAGCGGTCGGTTGTCATGCTGACAACCGACCCCGAGTACGCAATTGCTGTGAAGGTGGGAAACTGTCCGACCCCTGTCACCACGCCGGCACCCGAGACAACAACGACGACCGTTGCCGAGACGACGACCACTGCGGCAGTCGCGCCGCCGACGGGCATCGACGGGGCCACGACAACGACCCTGCCCGGCGACACGACGACCACCTCCTCGACTGTCCCGCCGACCACGACCTCGACGACGAGCACGACGACGACCAGCACCACCACGACCACCCTGCCGAAACCCACGACGACGACGATCAAGGGCTTTACACCCTTTTCGACGACGCTGCCGCCGCGGCCCGGTGGTGCGGGCTCGCAGATCACGATTCCCGACACAGGCGGCCTGGTGCCCCGTGAAACGGGAGCCCTCGAGGGGCGGGGCATCGGCCGTACGCCGATCATTCGGTTCGTGCAAGCCTCCGAGCGATTGGGTGCACTGTGCGAAGGAGTCCCCGTGGTGACGGCAGGTGGCTCGCAGAGTCTGGCGCCACCGGATCTCGTCGTCGGCACGGTGGCCCGCGTGGTGAACCGCAAGGGCACGGCCGGACCACTGCTGGAGGTCGACCTCGCAGCGAATCTCGAGAGTTTGAACTTCGTGCGCATCTTGCTCTATCAGCCCGCAACGGAGATTCCGCGATGAAGCGTCTCTTTGCCGTCATCGAGTCGCCCGTCACGCGGACGTTCCTTCTCGGTCTCGTGGCGCTGAGTTTTCAGACGACGCTTTTCAATACTTTGCGACCGCTGGGTGTCGTTCTGCAGGTGATGCTGCTATTTTCGTGTGCGAGCGGCGTCGCAGCGGGAAGTGAAGCGGGTGCGGTGACGGGTTTCATCTTCGGCTTGATGTACGACATGGTGCTGACTGCGCCGATGGGTCTGTCGGCGGTGGTGTTCGGCTTTGCGGGTTACATGGCCGGCGGGGCGAACGCATTCGTTCACGAAGCGCGGTGGTGGGTGAAAATCATCGCCGTCGCTTTGTCGACTGTCACCGCAGTTTCGTTGTATCCGGCAGCGAGTCTCGTCGTTGGTGTCGACGGTTTGCTCGGTTCGCGCATCGTGACGGTGGCCCTGACGTGCGCGGTCTTCAATGCCGTGCTGGCCGTTCCCGCCGCGCGCATAGCCAAGTGGGCATTGGTGAAGCCCGTTCGCCAGGCCATCTGGGCAGAATAGAGGAATGTCGGCCACGATCTCGGGAAAGCGACTGGGTGTGCTCGGTGGTCTTGCGCTCGCCCTGCTCGGGCTCGTGTGTACGCGCACATGGTTCCTTCAGGTCGTCGACGCCGACGGATTGGAGTCGCGCGTGGCCGAGGTGCGGTCGCGTTCCGTTTCGTTGTTGCCCGAACGTGGTCGCATCTTCGATGTCGACGGTCGTGTTCTGGCTGACAACGAGCGCGTGCTCATCGCCACCATCGATCGCGCCGTCGTACGTAAGCCGGCGGAACGGGCAGAATTATTCCTGCGGCTCTCGGGGGCGTTGCAGACCCCCGTGACCGAGCTCGAACGGCGCTACCAAAGCAAGATGTACGACCCGCTGCAGTCGCTGCCGCTGCGCGAAGGTATTTCCGAGCAGACGGCCTTGTTCCTGCGCGAACGCTCCGAGGACTATCCGGGAGTCGGCGTCGAAGAGGGGTGGCGTCGCGAGTACCCGTACGCGCCAATCGGGTCGCACGTCGTCGGCTTCATGGGCGCGATTCTCGAGCGCCAGTTGCCGTATTACAAGTCGCTCAAGTATTCGCCGAACGAACGCGTCGGTCAATACGGAGTCGAGCAGACCTACGAAAGCGTGCTGCGCGGCAAGCCTGGCTACATGCGCTACGAAGTGAACGCGCTCGGCCAGATCATTCGGGAGATAGAACGCGTCGAACCGATTCCCGGCAACGACGTGCAGTTGTCGATCGATCTCGATTACCAGCAGTTCATCGAACAGGCTCTCGAAACCACGCTCAGCCTTCGGCGTCAGGTGGACGCAGGCACGGTGAAGTTGGAGAACGGTGACCCTGACCCGCAGTACGCCGAGGTCAACTTCTACAAGGCCCCCGCCGGCTCCGCACTGTTGATGAACTACGAGACGGGAGAGATCGTCGCGATGGCGAGCTACCCGAACTTCGACAACCGGTGGTTCAACGCGGGGATTTCCTCGGCGAAGTTCAAGCAGTTGTTTCCCGAGACGAAGGACCCTGACCAGGCGATCATCGTGAACCGCGCAGTGAGCGGCCGCTACAACCTCGGTTCCACATTCAAGCCGTTCACCGCTTTTGCGGCACTCGACTCCGGCCAGATCGTCGAGCCTCTGAAGTTCAAGTACCGGGACGAGGGCACCTACAAACTCGAGTCGATCCCGAACGGTCGGTGCCAAGACGGTGTGAAGTGTGTGTTCAAGAATGCATTCTGTTCCGCAACGAACACACCCTGTCGCTACGGTCCGGTGACGGTTGAAGATGCCCTTGCGGTTTCCTCCGACACGTTCTTCTACAAGATCGGTGAGCAGATTCTCACCCAGCGCGGTTACCGCCCCATCCTCGAGGAAGAGGTCCGCAAATTCGGGTTCGGTGCTCCTACGGGCGTGGACCTTCCGTTCGAATATGGCGGTGCGCTGCCGAGCAAAGAACTGAAAGAGTCGTTGGCTGAGGCCGGCGCGATTCCAAAAGATGAGGGACGCGCGTACTACGTGGGTGACAACGTGCAGTTCGCAATCGGTCAGGGTCTTCTCGCAGCCACACCGTTGCAACTGGGAGTCTCGTACTCGGTGTTGGCGAACAACGGCCGCGTCATCACGCCGCACGTCACGAACCGCATCCTCGAATCCGGAACGCCCGACGGCGACGCGGGTTTTGCCGATCTGTCGAAAGGAATCGTCGTCGAGGATCGCACTCGTGGTGGGGTTATTCGCACGGTCGAGATGCCCCCTGAAGTGCGCGAGCCGATCGTGCGGGGGCTTACGCGAGTCGTGAACGGCCCCGGTGTCGACTGGGACTTTTACCACAAGGCCACAGGCGAGTTTCTCTTCAAGAATTATCCGAAGAAGTTGCTACCGATCGCCGGCAAGACCGGCACGGCGCAGGGATTCAAGAACCTTCCTTGGAATGACTCGTCGGGATTTGCTGCATTCAGTCTCGACCCGACGCGGCCATTCACGGCCGTCGCCTACCTCGAAAAATCGGGCTACGGATCGCAGGGTGCGGCCCCCGTCGTCAAGTGCATTTTTTCTGCGCTCGCGGGCGTCGTCGACCCGCAGGAAGTGATTCCCAGCAACCCGCTTGACATCAACAGCACGGCGGTGGCGCGTTCGCAGCGCCTGGTAAGCCCCTTGTGTTTGTCGGGTTACGGCGGAGGGGTGCGCGACTGATGGCGGTGCTCGAGGTGGCGCGTCGACGACCGTCGATGTCGGGAATGGGCAATATTCGCCGCAGCATGGCCGACCCCAGTCGCAACATCGACTGGTTGCTGGTGTTTGCCGTGTCCGCCCTTTGGACCGTCGGCGCATTCGCCGTGTATTCGACCACGCGGCCGCGGTTGCTCGCCCGCGGAGTCGACCCCTACTACCTCTTGCAGCGGCAGATCATCTACATCATCGCGGCCGCGTTGGTGATGGTGCTCGTGATGGCACTCGACTACGAGTGGCTGCGCGGGAAGGCGGAGTTCTTTTACGGCGGCTCAATCGTCGCACTGATGCTTGTTCTCATCGCGGGTGCGGTGCGTGGTGGAGCGCGTTTGTCATTCGACCTCGGCATCGTTTCGCTGCAGCCCGCCGAGTTCACGAAATTTTCACTCCTGCTGCTGCTCGCCGGATACCTCTCTGAAGAAGAGAGTGAAGAGTTGCCGTACCATCGTTTCATAACCACACTTGTCATTGTCGGTGCGTCGGTGGGGCTCATTTTGTTGCAGCCCGACCTCGGGTCGGCGACGGTGTTGTTGGCGTGCACGATGGGCCTCCTGCTCGTCGCGGGCAGCAAAGTCCGTTACATCCTGTCGATCACTTCTCTTGCGATTCTTTCGGCAACGGTTGCCGTGTGGAGTGGTTTGGTGCGCAGCTACCAGTTCCGTCGCATCGAGGCCTTCCTCAATCAGAATTCGACGGAGTCGGCACTGAAGGACGTAGTGCTCCAGGTCCGCTTTGCCAAGCGAGCGGTCGCGACCGGGGGCATCACAGGCAAGGGATTCCTCAACGGACCGCTGACCAACGGGGCATTCATCCCCGTGCAGTCGACCGACTTCATTTTTTCGGCGATCGCCGAGCAGTTCGGTCTCATTGGGGCGGGCGTCACCCTGTCGCTCTTCACGTTGCTACTGTGGCGGATCTGGCGCGTGGGTCGCCTGTCGCGGACCCGGTTAGGTCAGCTCATTGCCCTCGGGGCCTTTTCGATGATCCTGTGGCAGACGTTCCAGAACATCGGCATGACCCTTGGCATCATGCCCGTGTCGGGCCTACCCCTGCCTTTTGTCTCCTACGGGGGCTCGCACATGGTGGCTTTCGCCGCCATCGTGGGGCTGGTTCAAAGCGTTCACATGCGACGCCTGCGCTGACTTCCCGCCGATTCGGGGGTCACGGTTTCGGTGGGAACCAGCCGATAGCCTGAGGTTCCAAGCGGCTCGAAGCCGCACAGGATCGAGACATCATGAATCAACCTTCCGAGGGCGCGAATCAGTCCGCCAGCCCCGGGCCGAACAAGAAGCGGCGCCGTGGGTCGCGCGGTGGGCGCAACCGCAACAAATCAGGTCAAAGCGCCCAAAACGGTCAAAACCCCCGTGCCGGTGCAGATGCCGCGGCATCGGGTGGCGCCGTCGGTGCGCCAGCGTCAACAAGCAGCGAGCCGCCGCGTCGACCTCAAATCGGCGACACCCGTCCCGCACCGGCGCGTCAAACCGCCCCGCAGGCTCCGGTGGCGAGCTCTCAGTCGGGCAACGGAAAGCGTCGCCGGGGAGGCCGGGGTCGCAGTCGTGGAGGTTCGGCGCAACAGGGGGGCCAGGGCGGCCGCCAGCGTCAGAGCCAGGCCGCAGTCGAGGCCGAGATCGTCGAGCGGCGGCGTGGTCGCACCCGCGACGGGCGGCCCGTTGGGCGCTATCTCATGTGTGTCCAAGTTCGCGAGGGCCTGACCCAGGTGGCTGTTCTCGAGGGCCGCAAGTTGATCGAGCACTACGTCAGTCGTCCGGCCGACGACGTCTCCCAGATCCACGGCAACATCTATCTCGGTCGTGTGCAGAACGTGTTGCCCGGCATGGAAGCCGCGTTCGTCGACATTGCCACGCCAAAAAACGCGGTGCTGTATCGCGGTGACGTGCAATACGACGCCGAGGACATAGTCGAGAAGTCGACCGACCGGCGTATCGAGGACATCTTGAAGGCGCGGCAGTTGATCCTCTGTCAGGTTACGAAGAACCCGATCGGGGCCAAGGGCGCGCGACTCACCCAGGAGGTGTCGCTGCCGGGTCGATTCGTCGTGTTGATTCCGAACTCGAAGACCTACGGCATCTCCAAGCGTCTTCCCGACGATGAACGGCGTCGTCTCCGTTCGGTGCTCGACCGGGTGAAACCCGCGGAACACGGTCTCATCGTGCGCACGGCCGCCGAGCACGCCACCGAGCACGAGCTGCGCGCCGACATGGCGCGTTTGCTCGACGAATGGGCACGTATCGAAGAAGCCGCACAGAAGGCGAACGGCCCGAAGTTGCTCTACCGCGAACCAAGTCTCGCCGTGCGTGTCATCCGGGAAGAGTTCAACGCCGAGTATCGCGGTGTTGTCATCGACGACCCGCAGCTCTACGAAGACCTGAGCGGCTACGTCAGCGACTTCAACCCCGAACTTGCCGATCGTGTCGAGTTGTATGCCGCCGGCGCATCTGCCGGGGAAGACGACGACACTGACGTTGGAGGCGACGCACCATCGGCATCAGGTCTTCCCATCTTTGAGCACTATCACGTGCACGAACAGATCCACAAGGCGCTGGACCGCAAGGTGTGGTTGCCCTCGGGTGGGTCGCTCATCATCGAACACACCGAAGCGCTCACGGTCATCGACGTGAACACCGGCAAGAACGTCGGCAAGTCGAATCTCGAGGAAACCGTCTTTCACAACAACCTCGAAGCCGCGGAAGAAATCGCGCTGCAGTTGCGCCTGCGCGACATCGGCGGCATCATCGTCAT
>SXZT01000102.1 GCA_005787785.1 Actinomycetota bacterium | reverse complement strand
GTTCCTGATGAAGTTCTTCGGGGAATCCTCGCGGATGCCGCGAGGGCACCCAGCGGCGGGAACCTGCAGCCGTGGCGTATTTACGTGGTCAACGGCGAGTCGATGACGAAGCTGCGCGAGCATCTCGCGGCACAACCACCGATGGAAAAACCCGAGTACGACATTTACCCACCCGAACTCGGTGAGCCCTATCGCACGAATCGTTTCGTGGTCGGTGAGGCGATGTATGCGACGCTCGGCATCGCGCGTGAGGACAAGGACGGCCGCCGCCGCCAGTTCGCACACAACAACGACTTCTTCGGCGCACCCACGGCGCTGTTCTGCGTTGTCGATCGCGGGATGGGCCGGCCCCAGTGGTCGGATCTCGGGATGTTCCTGCAGACGTTCATGTTGCTCGCCGTCGAGCGTGGGTTGGGAACGTGTGCCCAGGAGTACTGGGCCGTGCGGCACTCGGCCGTCCGCGGTTTCATCGGTGCACCGGACAACGAGATGCTCTTCTGTGGCATGGCAATCGGCCACGTTGACGAAGCGGCACCGATCAACACTTTGGTGTCCGAGCGCATGCCGCTCGACATGTGGACGAAATTCGTGTGAGACGGATTCCGTGAAGGAACTCGCCTCCGTTGCCGTGTACTGCGGGTCGAGCGATGGTCTCGACCCGGGCAATATCGAATGTGCGCGCGACTTCGGTCGTTTGCTCGCGACCGAGGGAATTGCACTGGTCTACGGCGGCGGAAACGTCGGGCTGATGGGCGCCGTCGCCGATGGTGCACTGCGCGCCGGTGGCGAGGTGCACGGGGTCATCACCGAGGCGTTGCGGGTGAAGGAACTCGCCCATCTGGAACTGACTTCGTTGATCGTTGTCGACACGATGCACGAACGCAAGGCCGTGATGGCCGACCGCGCCGACGCCTTCGTTGCCCTGCCCGGTGGGTTCGGAACGTTCGACGAACTGTTCGAGGTGATCACCTGGACCCAGCTCGGAATCCACGAAAAGCCCTGTGGGATTCTGAATCACAACGGTTTTTTCGACGACCTTGTGACGTTCCTCGACAAGACCACTGCGGCGGGTTTCATCAGACCCGCACACCGCGACACCGTCGTCGTCGAGTCGAACGGGCCCTCGATGCTGAGAAGGCTGCGCACCTGGGAGCCGGCCCGAATTCCAAAAATCATCGACCGTGATCAACGCTGACCGCGGCCGACGGATTCGTCAGGGAGCGATCGAAAAGAGGCTCTCGGTGATGGCCGGGCCGTAATTCGAGCCTTCCGTCGCGGCGATCGCGAAGATGAAGAGCGCACCACCGGCGAGGCCGATGTTCTTCATGAAGCCGATCATTTCACCCTGCTTCGCCTGCGGATCGGTGTGCTTCCAGAAGTCGTGCATCTTGACGGCCATCACGACGAGGAGAACGGCGAGAACGAGCGCGCCGAGATCGGCCCACACGCCCAGGATGACCGAGAGACCCCCGAGGAGAAGCAGCACACCCGACAACTGCACCGACAGCTTCGGCATGGGCACGCCCTTCATCTGGGCATAGGGGAGCATGTGGTCGGCCTTTGCGAGGTGGTTCAGACCCGACATGACGAACATGATCGAGAAGAGAATTCGTGCGATGAGAAGTACTGCGTCCATGTGCCGGACGGTAAACGACTCAGCGCACGAGAATGATGTTGGTCGTGACTTCCGACGCCTAGCCTCACCCGAGTGCAAACGCGACAGCCGACCGTGAAGTTGGAAAAGGTTGCCCCGGGGCTTTTCGTCCTGCTGTGGAGCACGGGTTTCATCGTGGCCCGCTACGGCACCCGTGACGCGGGGCCCTTCACGTTCCTTGCAGTCCGCATGATCATTTCTGCCGCCGTGCTGTGGGTGATCGCCGACGCGATTCGGGCCCCGCGCATCGAACGGCGCCACATTTCATCATCAGCGGTCGTTGGAATCTTCATGCACGCGACGTATCTCGGAGGCACTTTCTTCGCGATCTCGCGTGGTCTACCGTCGGGTGTGAGTGCCCTGATCGCGGGATTACATCCGGTGGTGACTTCGTTCGTCGGTCACTGGCTGTTGAAGGAGAGGCTGCGGTTGATCCAATGGGCGGGAATCGCATGTGGTGTCGTTGGTGTCGTGGCGTTGTTGATCGAACGCAGCAGCGTCAAGGCGGCCAGCATCACCGCCACGACGGTGATCGCAATGGTTGTCGCGGTGGTGGGAATGTCGACGGGCACCGTTGTGCAACGCTCGCGGGGTCGCGAGATGCCGCTGCTGCGCGGGACCGCGCTTCAGTACGTGGCGGCTGGTTTGGTGTTGGTCCCCGTGGCGATCATTTCCGAGGGCTGGAAGATGCACGTGACCTGGCGCAACGCGGCGGCACTTGCGTGGGCCGTCGGCGTGTTGTCGATTGCGGCAGTGCTGTTGATGATGGTGTTGCTCGCACGCCGAGCAGCTGCGAAGGTGAGCAGCCTTTTCTTTCTGACGCCGGCGCTCAGCACCATCGAAGGTGCGATTCTTTTCTCCGAACGTCTCGGCGCACTCGCCGTTGTCGGCCTTGGTGTTGCGCTCGCCGGCGTGTGGATGACCCAGAAGTCCGGGTAGAGGTCAGATTTCGACGTAGGTGAGATCGGGACCAAGGGTGATCGGTCCCGAGTAGTGGGCCGCTGCCACCCGGCGCCATTCATCCTCGGCGCCGGACTGCATTGCCGGGACGTAGTGGGTGAGCAACAGGTGTTTGACGCCGCTCCGTGACGCGGTTTGTCCGGCCTGTTCCACCGTCGAGTGATAGTCGAGGATGTCGGTGAGTCGACCCGCATTTCCCGGCAAGAGTTGAGCGAGTTGTTTGACGAGATCGTCGCGCAGCACCGTCTGCACGTAGACGTCGGCATCGCGGCACAGGTCGTACAACTCGTCGCAGGGAATCGTGTCGCCGGCCAGCGCGGCTGCCTTGCCGTCGTGTTCGATTCGGTACCCGAGTGTCGGCTCGACGGGGCGGTGGTCGGTGCGGAATGCCCGAACGACGAGGTCGCCGTGTTCGTGGGCGTCGCCGGCGACCAACTCGACGACGTCGATCTTCATTCCGCCGACGGTGCGAAGGTCTTCGTGGTGTGCCAGGCGGTACTGCTCGTCGAGTGCGAGCATTTCGAGCATTCCCTCGACGACACGCCGCGTGCCGACGGGTCCGACGATCTTGAGAGGCGACGCCATCGCGGCCGGGGTCGTGATCCAGCGCGTGGTGACGAGGTCGTTCAGGTCGCAGATGTGGTCGCTGTGCAGGTGGGTCAACAACACGAGATTGACGAACGGAGGCATGACTCCCGCGCCGACGAGACGCATCACGCACGCTCGACCACAATCGACGACGACGTTGTGCGATCCGCTCGACACGAGTGTCGACGGGCCCGCGCGGTTCGGGTCGGGAAGCGGACTTCCCGTGCCGAGCAGTGTGACCTTCATGTTGCCCCCGTTCGGGGCAAGTCTGACAGGTCAGACCGCGACGAGAACGCTCCGCAGGTTTGCATCGGTTGGGTCCTGTGTCACCTCTGTGGGAGGTGCGGCATTGCCACCGTCTTGGTCGCAGGTGCACACGAGGCTTCCCGTCGGCACGAAGAGCGGGGCCGATGGCGCGCCGTAGCCGAGATACAGAGACATCAACATGGCTTCGTGGATTGCGGTGCACTCGGGAGTGTGAACAACGCGCTTCTTTGGGTGTTTGCGACTGCGTCCGAACATGATCCGAACGTAACTGTCGGGAAGTTCGTGGTGAAGAGAAAAGACAGAACCTTGGCCCTGTGTTCACCGAACCTTCACCCGGACGTCAGGAGTTCTTGAACTCCCGGAATGCCGCAAACGCACGCGGCCCGTAGACGGTGCCCGGTCCGCCGTTCATCGAGATCGTCACGCCGACGAGTTCGGCCACCTCTGCTTCGGTCGCGCCGTTGCGGGCGGCACCCTTTGCGTGCGCAGCGATGCAGCCGTCACAGTGCGTGGTGATGGCAATTGCCAGAGCAACGAGTTCCTTCGTTTTTGCATCGAGTGCGCCGGCACGGAATGCCGCGGCGTGCAGGCCACCGAAACCCTTGTACACCTCCGGTATCAGTTCACGCAGTTCGCGAGTGATTGGCGCGAGTTCGGCCTGAACGTCGTGGCCGTAGGAATGCGTATGTGCATCGGAATCTGCATCGCTCATGGGCTCAGTCAACCACATGCCGCGGAGTTGTCGTAGGGTCGCGACGTGGTTCAGTTGGTTCTCAACTTGGTCGCGACGTGTGTCATGGTCGGCGTCATCTGGTTCGTGCAGTTGGTGCACTATCCGTTGCTGGCCATCGTCGGAATGGATCGCGCACCGGAAATCGCAATCGAGCACCAGCGCCGCACCGCGTGGGTCGTCGGGCTGCCCATGGCGGTCGAAGGAGTTACCACGCTCACCCTTCTCGTCGCGCGCCCCGACGGAGTCGATGCCTGGTTGGCGTGGGCCGGTGCCGTGGTGTTGGCGGTTGTGCTTGCCGCGACGGTTTTTCTCTCGGTGCCACTCCACGAACGCATGGCGACTGATCCCGACGCAACCGTCGGCCGGCGTCTCGTGGTGACCAACTGGCCGCGCACGATCGGCTGGACCCTTCGTGGGGTCATCGCGGGAATCATGCTGGCCCAGGCGATCCGACACGGCTGACACCGACGCACTTTCCTAGAGTCTTGTCGTGGTCACTTCTCCCGCCGATGTCTCTGCGGTGATCTTTGATTTCGGCGGGGTCATCATCACGCCGATCACGCGCCAGATCGGAATGATCGCCGAGGACCTCGGATGCTCTGCGGCGGAACTTCACCACGTGATGATGGGACCGCAATTCGAATCGGGTGATCATCCGTGGCATCGCCTCGAACGTGGCGAAATTCCGATGGAAGTTCTCCAGGACCTGCTCATGCCCTACGCAGAGGCAGCGGGGATGTCGTTCCGCGGCAATGAAGTCGAGAAAATTCTTGCTCCCGGGATGTACGAGGTGAACACGTTTGTTCTCGAGAAGATCGCCGAACTGCGCGGGCGCGGGTACAAGACGGCGCTGTTGTCGAACAGCATCCGTGAGTTCCGTCCCAAATTGGAAGAAGACGTCCCGCCACGGCTGTTCGATGCGTACATCGATTCGAGCCACGTCGGTATGCGCAAGCCCGAGGCGGAGATCTTCCACCACGCACTTGGTGCGCTGGGCCTCGACGATGCGTCGGATGCGGTGTTCCTCGACGACTTTGCGGGAAATCTCGCGGGTGCGACGGCAGTTGGCCTGCGCACGATCCACGTGAAGAACCCGCGCGAGGCGCTGGACGAACTCGAAGCGCTACTGGCCGGCTAGCGACCGCGCAGCCGAGAGCATCTCGTCGAGCGATTGGTGCAACAGCTCCACCAATTCCCACAGATCAGGAATCAACTCCCGGCACGAAACGAATCCGAAGTCGAGGTTGCCGAGATAGCTCTGCACCGTGATGTTCAGGCCTTGGCCGTCGGCGATCGTCGAGACGGGAAAGAAGTGCTTCATTTCCGCACCCGACGAGTAGAGCGGGACGGTCGGGCCGGGCACGTTCGAGATGATCAGGTTGAACGGTGGGTTCAGGCGGTCTGCGATTCGCAACCTGCTGTACATGCGCATCGCGCGTGCCGCGATGACCGGGGGCGCGAACTGGGTGAAGTCCTGGAGCGTGGCTGCAGGTATGGCCTGCAGGTTGGTCTTCGCGCGTGACATCGATGTCTGCACGCGGCCCAACAGTGCAAGTGGATCGTCCTCGTCGGTGCCGAGTTCGGCCAAGAGTCCCGTGACGCGGTTCTGGTACGTCGCGCTCTCGTCGGACGCACGGGTACTCACGGGCACAAGGGCGACGAGTGGCTCGTCGGGTAGTGCATTTTTGTTGATGAGGTACTTGCGCAACGTGAGACCGCACAACGCCATCACGACATCGTTGAAGGTTGCCCCGGTTGCGCGACGAATCGCCTTTGCGTCATCGATGTTGATCGTCGTGTAGGCAAAACGACGGTGTGGGGTGATGTTCGTGTTCCACGGTGTGCGTGGTGCGGCGGTCGGCGGAAGTGCGGGCGCGCGGTCAACAACCTCGCCGTGCGAGCGCCGCAGGCGCTGACGAAGAACCGTGCCCATCGGACCGGGCATCGGCTGGGCGATGAGGTCGGCGAGCATTTGCACGCTGCCGACGTGTGTCTGTGCGGCAATTTCGCGCAGCGTGCGCACCGTCAAACGAATGAACTTTTCGGGACGACGGACGTATTCGGCCGCGGTTCGCAACAACAGCTCTTGGTCGGTGGGTACGCGATCGGGATGCCACACGGCGTGGTCGTGTGACGGTCGCGCGTTCTGGTCGGGGCTGAGCAGGGTTTCCAGCAGAGTGGCACCCGACTTGCCGTCGATTGTCGAGTGGTGGATCTTGTTCAGGTGCGCGATGCGGGTGCCGTTGTCGAGACCCTCGATCACGTAGAACTCCCACAGTGGACGCGACCGGTCGAGGGGACGCGAGATGATGCGACTCACCACCTCGCCCACTTGCTCCGGCGTGCCGGGCGGTGGCACGGCATGGTGACGCAGGTGAAAATCGATGTCGAAGTCGGGGTCCTCGATCCAGTACGGCAGGTCGAGCCCGAGCGGCACGGTGACGAGGCGGCGGCGGAAGACGGGCAGGACATCGAGGCGCTCAAGGATGGCCGCACGGACGGCTTCGAAACTGGCCCCGCCAGGGGCGTCGGTGACGTCGTAGGTGTACATAGCGCTGACGTGCCCGAACACCGAGTTCGTCTCCATATTGAGGAAACTCGCATCGACACCAGTCAATTGCTCCATGTCACCTCCTTTGCGCGATTGTGCCATCATTTGCGCATGCCAGTATCAGCCGGATCCAAAATTCCCGATGTTCAAGTTCATCTCCTTGGCGACGACGGAATGCCCAAGCCCGTCATGTCTGCCGAGGTGCTCGGCAAGGGCAAAGTCGTTCTTTTTGCGGTGCCCGGCGCGTTCACGCCCGGATGCTCGAAGGTGCACCTGCCCGGTTTCGTCCAGCGCTTCAACGAGCTGAAGTCGAAGGGCGTCACCTCGGTCGCCTGTATCAGCGTCAACGACCCGTGGGTGATGGAGGCCTGGAAGCAGTCGCAGGGTGCATCGGAAATTGTCATGCTCGCCGACGGTGGTGGCAGCTTCACCAAGGCGATGGGTCTTGAACTCGACGGGTCCGGCTTCGGCCTTGGCGCCCGCTCGCAGCGCTACGCGGCGATCATCAACAACGGTGTCATCGAGCGTCTCGACGTCGAAGAGGGTGCCGGAATCTCCGTGTCATCCTGCGACGCGATCATCTCGCACCTCTGACGCGCGACTGAGTTTCAGTCGCGTACGAGATTCGCTTCGGTCGTCGCACCTCGGGTGACGTCCACCCGAAGTGCGACGTCGGCGAGTTCGTCGATCTCGCTCGTGTCGTGCGACACGAGAACGACCGTGCCCTCGTAGGCGACGAACCAGTCCTTCATCAATCGACGAATCGCGTTGCGTGAGTCGGTGTCGAGGAATGTCGTCGGCTCGTCGAGCAGCAGAACGCGCGACGGCGACAGAAACGCACGGGCGAGAGACGCCCGTTGGCGTTGGCCGCCACTGAGTTCGTTCGGTCGGCGCCGGAGAAGGCCACGCAGGTCGAATGCATCGACGATCTCGTCGAAGCGTGGCGAGGCGCGAAGTGCCCGACCACGACCGAAGGTGAGGTTGCCCACGACCGAAAGATGTGGAAGCAGACCCCCGCCTTGAAACACCGTTGCGACACCACGGTGTTCGGGCTGCACGAAACGTCCCGTTTCGGAATCGTCGACGACCGAGTCGTCGATCAAGATCGACCCGGAAGTGCACGGCAACAAGCCGGCGATCATGTCGAGGGTCGTGGTCTTTCCTGATCCGTTCTCGCCTCCGATGCCGAGAACACAGCCCGATCGAACCGACACGTCGACATCGATCGAGAACGTCTCGCGGACGAACCGACACCGCATCGTCAGGCTCATTCGCCACCTCGACGCAGTGCTCCGACCCAACGACCGCGCAACGCCACGAGAACAACGACCGACACCGTCACCATCAGCAGCGAGAGCGCGAGTGCCGAATCGTCCCCCGACTCGAGTGCGCTGTACACCGCAAGTGGAATCGTTTGTGTACGTCCCGGAGTGTTGCCTGCGAAGGTGATCGTCGCCCCGAATTCGCCCAGTGCCCGCGCCCAAGTCAAGACGAGCCCCGCGACCAAAGAAGGCCGAACGAGCGGAATCGTCACCGTGAGAAAGGTGCGCCACGGCCCGGCGCCGAATGTTCGCGCGGACCCGACGACTCGTGGATCGACTTGTGCGAAAGCTGCCTCCATCACGACGATGAAGAACGGTGCCGCCACAAAAAACTGAGCCATCACCGCCGCGGTTTCGGTGAAGGCCAGGCGAACGCCGAACCAGTCGTCGAGCACCCCGCCAACCAGACCCCGCCGGCCGAAGGCATACAGCAATGCGACACCGCCGACGACCGGAGGCAGCACCATCGGCAGAACGAGGAGGGAACGCACGACGGCCAGACCGCGGAAGCGTGAGTGGGCGAGCATCCACGCGAGAGGTGTACCGAAGACGAGTGCAAGCAACGTGGCGATCAGCGATGTGCGAAGCGACAGGGCGAGAGCGGTGCGTGACACATCGTTCGAAACGGAATCCCAGAAAGTGGACCATGGCGTGCGCCACACGACGGCGACGACGGGAATGATCACCAGCGCCGCGGCCGGAATTCCGAGGACCGAGAGTCCCCGTGGTGATGCGAGCCGACGGGTCACGGCAACGTGAACCCTGCGTCTGCCAACAACCGGTCACCGATGCTGCCGCGCGCCATCTCGACCAATGCTGCGACTGCGGCGGCGTTGCGTGACGACGGGTCGCCCACCGGAGCAATCGGGTACCTGGCTGTCACGTTCACCGAGGCCGGAATCCGCACTGCCTCGACGTTGTCGTCGGGCGCGAGTCCGTCCGTCAGATACGCGATGCCTGCATCCGCCTCGCCGTTGGCGATTCGGGAAACGACTGCTGCAGCGTTTGTCTCTCGGCTCGCAGGTTCGACGACAATCCGTGCCGTCGCAAACATCTGCTCGGCATAGCGACCGCATGGTTGCGCTTCATCGCACAGCACGACGCGTACTTCCTCGCGGGAGAGATCATTCAACGAATCGATCATCAATGGATTGCCTCGTTCGACGAGGATCGCGAGTTCGTTGTACGCGAGATCACGGACATCCGACTTCCTCACATCACCACTGGCCACCAACTTGTCGACGTTCGCCGCGTCAGCCATGACCACGACGTCGGCCGGCGCTCCCTGCTCGATCTGCGTTACGAGTGTCGAACTGCCGGCGAAGTTGAACTTCAATGTCACGTCGGGAAATTGCGCCTCGAATTCCTCTCCCAGCGCGGTGAACACCCCACGAAGTGATGCCGCCACGTGAATGTTGAGCTCGGACGACCCCCCCGATTGCGACGAGGAACAGGACGTGATCGCACAGCCAACGACCAGAAGGACCAACAAACACGGGCGGCGGCGCACGAGCGCAGAACCTATTGGTCACACAACAACTATCCAATAGTCCATTACGGACTACAGTCGATTCATGGCTCGGGCACCATCAAAAAGCAGCACTCAACTACCGGATTCGGTCTGTGGCGCGTCGCTCGTTCTCGTCTCGCAAGGGGTCGGCCACGGGTACGACCTTGCGAGACACTTCGCTCCCGACGGATCACTCGGCGCGGTGCTCACGCACAGTCGGCCGGTCGTGTACCGCGCGATCAAGCAGCTCGAGTCGATGGGTCTCGTCACGTCGAGTGAAGCCGTCGGCGTACGTGGACAATTGAAATGGACACTCACGTGCACCGCGGCGGGCCGTCGCGCGGCCCGTGAGTGGTTGACGAATCCCGTCGAACACCTGCGCGACATGCGCAGTGACTTTCTCGTACGGGTGCTTTTGTTGCAGCGCGCGGGCGAGGACACACGCGAGTTCGTGCGAATGCAACGTGTGGCGTTGGAGACCCGCACCAACCACATTCTCGCTAACACGAACCGCGATGCGGTGTCGCTGTGGCGCCGCGAACAAGCCCGTGCGGCACTGCGGTTCCTCGACGAACTCGAGGGAATCGTGACAGCCCACGACACCGTTCCTGCGTCGCCAATGACTCTCAGCGCACGCAACCAATTGCACGCAACCGTCGTCGCCGTGAAGCACGGCGACATTCTTTCGTCGGTACGACTCGACATCGATTCGAATCAATCAATGACATCGACCATCACACGTGAAGCCGTCGACTCGCTTCGTCTTGCGCCCGGTGCGCGTGTCGTCGCGCTGTGCAAGGCGACCGACGTGATGATTGCGACCGATCAGACGTGATGACTGCGACTGATCAGTCGATGATCGCCTGACGCACCAGCTGTCGAATGTACGGACGCAACGGATAGGTCGATGACGGCATCAACTGCGTCATGAACAGCACGACCATGTCCTCGACCGGGTCGACGTGAAAGGTGGTGCTTGCGGCGCCGCCCCATCCGAAATCACCCACGGAACCAGCCGTCTTTGCACGCGCGACGTCCATCAGCACCGAGAATCCCAGCCCGAAGCCGAAGCCTTCTTGCGTGGTTTCGGAAAAGATGGGTCGGCCGATCTCCGACAGATCCGCATTGCCTGGAAGGTGATTCATTGCCATGTAGGCAACGGTGCGGGGTGACAATAGGCGTGCACCACCCACCGTCGGATCGGCGACGCCACCGCGCCGCAGCATGTCGGCAAAGCGCATGTAGTCACCCATCGTCGACACCATTCCGCCCCCGCCCATCAGGCACGTGGGCTTCGACTTCGCCGCGGCTCCGGCCATCGAGAGAGGAGTTGCCTTTTTCGTACCGGGGTGGCAGCCGTACAGCTCGGCGAGTCGATCGAGCTTGTCCTCGGGCACATAGAAAGAGGTATCCACCATTCCGAGCGGCTGACAGATTCGCGATGCAATGAACTCGTCGAGGGCCATGCCCGATGCAACTTCGACCACACGCCCCAACACATCGGTCGACGCGCCGTAGTTCCATTCGCTACCCGGCTGGAACAGCAGCGGCAGCTCTGCCAAAAGATCGCAGACCTCTTCCAGGTTCTTTCCCGGTGGCATGCCCCATTCGAAGCCGGCCTTGCGGTACATCTCGTCGACGACGTGCGACATCAAGAACCCGTAGGTCAGGCCCGTGGTGTGCGTGAGCAGATGCCACACGCGCATGGGTTCGGTGAGTCCTTCGAAGAGTGGTGCGGTCGACGAACCGCGCTTGAAAACTTTCAATTCACCGAATGACGGAATGAACTTCGACACCGGGTCCGTCAACTGCAACGTGCCGTCTTCCCACAACATCATCGCCGCAACCGAGGTCAGCGGTTTCGTCATCGAATAAATGCGGTAGATCGTGTCACTCGCCATCTTCTTGCCCGCGGCAACGTCGGCCAGTCCGTGCGTCGACGCATGAACCACCTGACCATTTCGTTGAACCGCCATCGACCAGCCCGCCAGGCGTTCGCGCTCGACGTACCCCGCCAAATAGGAATCCAACTTCGCCAGACGTTCCGCCGACATGCCCACCGATCGGGGCTCTGCCGTCACCTTGAGATCAGCCATGGTCAAACCATAGGCATCAGGAACTCGTTTGAGGATTCTTCAGACCTTGTTAGGGTGGAAAACGAATCCACTCAGGAGGGCACATGTTCCGCAGATTCACCCGTTCCATCGCGACCGTCGTATCGGTCGCCACCATTGGCCTCTTCGCCGTTCCCGAGGTCGCGCATGCGGCAAATGTCGAGCTCACCATCACCGACGCCGACGGCAACGCCATTCCTCGCGCGATGGTTGCCGTTTTGAACAGCGATGGTGACGCCGTTGACAGTGGTATCGCCGACTCGACCGGCAAGGTCACGATCAAGGATGACAGCGCCGCGGGCTATGTCGTTGCTGCCCCAGGATTCGGCACGAAAGTCGTCGACTCGGCACCCGCAGCAGGAAGCGTGAAGTTGACTGCCTCCACAAAGTCGAAGTTGAGTTTCTCGAACGCATTTGGCGGCCAGGTGCGCACTCTTGCGGGTGACGCCGACAGTGGAGTCTTCTACGCGACGTCCGATGCGCAGCCCTCGGTCTGGCGTACGACCGACTATGCAGGTACGTGGGCGCCGGTCCCAACCTCGGCCGAGGACACCGAAGCGTCCGCAACGGCGGCCGGCGCGATGTCGCAGGCGCAGTCCGCGGGCGAGATCTTCACATCGCAGGCAAAGGGTGAAGTCGCGGTGCAGGTTGGCAACGAACTGTTCTTTTCACGCACGTATGGCAGCACTTGGACGAAGATCGCCAGTTACAGCCAGGTCACCGGTCAGAACAAGAAGCATTACTGGGTCCACGGAGGCGCGCAGGATGAATATTCGTACATCTTCGTTCGGACCGACGACGGTCTCTGGGCTGCGGTGATGCCGGACAGTAAGTCCGATACCGCACCGGCTTTTGCGAATGTGACCTCGACGATCGGACGTTTCACGGCACGAGACAGGGTCGCTTTTGCAAAGGGCAGCGGCGGCGAGATGTACATGGCCGCGATCAATGCCGGCGGGATCCAGGTTTCGCAGCTCAACGGTGTCGTGACAGCGGGTGAAATCAGGGCATCTGCGGTTTCATTCACGTCGGGTCCGACGATGACATTGGCGACGTCTGGTGTCGGGCTCATCCAGATGAGCACTCTTGGCACGGCCACGCCGCAGGTCATCATCACGCATCTCGTCGACGGCAACACCAAGACCGTCCAGGTATCCAAGAACAACAGTGGCACATGGGCGAACAACTCGGCGCTCAAGAAGGCAGGAAACAACGACAACAACTTCAGCACCGTGACTGACATCGCGGGAAGCTGCGGACAGAACGGTGGCACGCCACTCGTTGCCTCCATCGCCCCGACGGCGCCGGCAGCCGGCGTGCTGAATGGTTTCGACGCGGTCGGCACGATCGGCCAGTGCATGTGGGCCTACAACAGCACGGGTGCCGACGTCACCGTCGGGTCGGCACACGCGAGTGGAACGTTGATACTTGCGGAACTGAACGGCGCCAACAACAACACAGGCTTTGTCTGGGACAGCGCCTACGACTTCTCGAACAACATGGTTGCAATCTCCGGTGACGGACAATTCGGCGTGCGTAAGTCGGCGAAACTCGATGCTTCGACGGGCTACCGACCGAACTTCGGTGGTGCAGGTGGAACCAGCGCGAACTCGTACACCGACTCGCAGGCGTCGGCGGGCACTGCCCAGACCTCGGGTGGCATTGCCGTGAACGGCATGACCGCACCCAACGTCACCGACATTGCCTACGACCCGAATTCGACCGATGGCTCGAAACTCGTGCTCAGCATGACGGGCACCGGCGGTAGTCGGACGCTGCTGTCCACCGACGGGGGTACTTCGTTCAGCACGATTGGTGCTGGCGGAAGCTACGCAGTTGATTGGTGGAACGGCGCCGGCGACAATCAGTACATCGCCGCCGGCTTCACCAACAACCCGAACGAATTCCTGCACGTCAAGGGATTCACGACGGCCACCGGAACGGGCAAGACACAGATGGGTGAGGAACTTGCAG
>SXZT01000101.1 GCA_005787785.1 Actinomycetota bacterium | reverse complement strand
GGCTACATGATGATGGGCCTCGGTGCGGGCGCATGGCTGCCGGCCGTGTTCCACATCTTCACCCATGCGTTCTTCAAGGCGTGTCTGTTTCTCGCTGCGGGTTCGGTCAGCCACAGTGGCTCACACCACTCCTTCGACATGAAGAAGGACATGGGCGGCCTGCGCAAGTACATGCCGATCACCTTCGTAACGTGGGTGATCTCCACCCTCGCACTGTGCGGCGTGTTCCCCCTGTCGGGCTTCTTCTCGAAGGACGAAATCATCGACAACGTCGGCTACGCGGGTTACGACATCTTCATGATCGTCGGCTTGGCCGGCGCCTTCATGACCGCTGCGTACATGACGCGGGCGACCTATCTCACCTTCTTCGGTTCACCGCGCGGCGCCGCCGCCGGAGAACACCACGAAGAAGCAGGCCACGATGATCACGGTCATGACGCGCACGCGGCAGACAATGGGCACGGCCACGACGCGCACGCGGCAGACAATGGGCACGGTCATGACGCGCACGCGGCACACGGCCCGCACGAGTCAAATGCATTCATCACCGTGCCGCTCGTCATCCTCGCCACGTTGGCGATCGGTGCGGGTCTCTTGAATGCGGTCCCCTTCGGTGAGAAGTGGGAGAACATGAAGAAGTGGGTCGAGCCGCGGCCCGTCGTCGTCGGTGACATCGACCATGCGGCCATCGGCAAGGTGCGCGGATTCCGCACCGCTGACACGATGCCGGCGACACCCGACACTGCCGTCGCCACCGAGGAACCGACGTTGATGTCGGCAACCCCCGACACGGCCGTCGCCGCAACCGAGGCGGTTGCAACCGAAGAGACCGTCGCCGCAACCGAAGAAGGTGTGTCGCCCGAAGCAAGGGCGGCACCCGCGCCGTTGATGGCGACTGCCGCACCCGCCGAAGGTGGGGAAGAAGCAGCCGCCTACGCGTCCGAGGGCGGACACTCCGAAGCAGGCCACGGTGACTCGCACTCGTCGGACTGCGGGAAAAAGACCCCGAAAGCCGGTGTCTGCTACGCGCCGTACGTGAAGCACGCGCCGTTCAAGTGGTCGAAGGCCGCGCTGTCGATGGGCATCGTCTTTGCGGGCATCATCCTCAGCTGGCTGGTCAGCGTCCAGCTCTACACGCGCAAGCGCGGCTTCTTCGTCGGCCTGACGAAGAAGAACAAGCTGCTGGCGGCGGGCCATGCGTTTCTCGTCAACAAGTACTACCTCGACCATCTCTACGAGAAGGTCATCGTCAGGGGAATCGCCCATCCGATTGCGAAGGGCGCGTACTGGATCAACCAAAACGTCCTCGACGGCGTGGTGAACGGTGCCGGTCACGGCACGAAGGGCATCGCGCGTTGGGTCTACCGCAACGTCGACCAGCGAGTGGTCGACGGCGCAGTGAACGGTTCCGGATCGGTCGCCCGCGGTGCGGGCGGTGCGTTGCGGCCCGTTCAGTCAGGAAAAGTCAACCAATACGGGGCTCTGCTGTTTGCCGCTGCGGCGGTGGCCGGCCTCGTCCTAATCATCATCAACACCTGAGGAGCAATTCGGCATGGACCAACTCCGTGACGCCAACTGGGTGCTCAGCGTCGGCACCTTCCTACCGCTAGCCGGTGTGCTGGTGATGCTGTTCATCCCGAAGGCAGAGGAACAGTTGAACAAGGCGGTCGCGTTGCTGACGGCACTCGCGACACTTGCCGTCGGCGTCTACACGCTCACGCAGTTCGACTACGACCAGGCCGGGAAGATGCAGTTCGTCGCCGAGACGAACTGGATCTCGGTGATCAAGAGCACGTACTACATCGGTCTCGACGGCATCAGCCTGCCGCTGTACTTCCTGTCGATGGTGATCACGGTGCTCGTGATGATCTACAGCTGGAACCACATCCCGTCACCGGGAAACCCGAAGGCGTTCCTCATACTGATGCTGGTGCTGCAGACGGGCATGGCGGGAACCTTCATCGCCCAGGATCTGATCCTCTTCTTCGTGTTCTTCGAACTCGTTCTGCTGCCGATGTACTTCATGATCGGCGTGTGGGGTGGCGAGAACCGCCAGTACGCATCGCTCAAGTTCTTCCTCTACACGATGTTCGGCTCGGCCCTCATGTTGGTCGCGTTCCTCGCCCTCTTCTTCAAGACCGGCGCGGAGAGCTTCGCGAGTCCGTACCTCGTCGAGAACGGTGGCGCGATTGCGAAGAACACCCAGGTGTGGATCTTTGCCGGCATGTTCATCGGTTTCGCGGTCAAGGTTCCGATGTTCCCGTTCCACACGTGGTTGCCCGACGCGCACACGCAGGCACCCACGCAGGGTTCGGTCATCCTTGCCGCGATCCTGCTGAAGCTCGGCACGTACGGCTTCATGCGCATCGCCATCCCGATTCTTCCCGATGCCGCCGTCGAATGGGCACCGTGGATCGGCCTCCTCGCTGTCATCGGAATCATCTACGGCGCACTCGGTTGTCTTGCGCAGTCCGACATGAAACGACTCATCGCTTTCTCGTCGGTTGCGCACATGGGGTTCGTCATGTTGGGTATCTCGACGCTCACGTCGTTCGGCATGAACGCCGCGGTGTTCGGCATGGTCGCGCACGGTCTCATCACCGGCATGTTGTTCTTCATCGCCGGAAGCGTGAAGGACCGCTACCACACGCTCGAGATCGCCCGTCTGAGCGGCATGCTGAAGCAGGTGCCGAAGTTGGGTTGGATCCTCGGGTTCTGTGCCATGGCATCGCTCGGTCTTCCGGGCCTCGCCGGCTTCTGGGGTGAATTCCCTGCGATCCTTTCGGCCTACAACCCGGCCGACGGATTGTCGGAGGAAATCTTCCGCGTCTACATGGTGATCGCCGCGCTCGGCACGGTCTTCGCCGCCGCGTATCTCCTGTGGCTCTACCAGCGCACGGCATTCGGTGAACCGAACCCCGAGTTCGCCAGCCATGCAGATGGACACGGTGACGGACATGGTCACGGTCACGGTCACGGCGATGATCACGAGGAGATCCGCGACGTGAACATCTTCGAGTGGATCGCTTGGACCCCGCTTCTCATCGCCATCGTTCTCTTCGGTGTCCTGCCGAACCTGATGTTCAAGATCATCGACCCGGCAGTTGCCACGATCGTCTCCGGATTCGGGGGCTGACCCAGTGTTGTCCTCGCTCCTTGCAGCAACACCGTGGACATCGCCCGTCGTCGACTATCACGGTCTCGCGCCCGAGATCGTGGTGGCGCTCGGCTTGTGCGTCGTGCTGCTCGTCGACTTGTTCCTGGCGGAGCGCAGCAAGTGGCTGCTTGCCAGCCTGACGGGCTTCACGCTGCTCGGCGCATTCATTCCGGTTCTCACCCTCGCCCTCGACGACGGTGGCGTGCGTGCCATGTTCGACGGGCGCTACGTCATCGACGACTTCAGCCTGATCCTCAAGGGTCTGTTCCTCCTCGCCGGTTACGTCGTCGTGTTGCTCTCGACGACCTACATCGAAGAGGGCGAGTACTACCAGGGCGAGTACTGGGTGCTCATGTTGTCGAGCATTCTCGGCATGATGATGATGACATCGAGCCGCGATCTCGTTTCTGTCTTCGTGGCGCTCGAGTTCCTCTCGATTCCCGCCTACATGCTCGCGGCGTGGCGCAAGCGCGATGCGAAGAGCAACGAGGCAGGCGTGAAGTACTTCCTGCTCGGCGTCTTCGCCTCCGCGGTGATGCTCTACGGCATGTCCCTTCTCTACGGCGTCACCAACTCGACGCTCCTCACCGACATCGGTGCATCGATCTCGGGCGAGTTGACGGCAGTGCGCGTCCTTGCGATCGTGTTCGTCGTCGTCGGGTTCGCCTTCAAGGTGTCGGCGGTGCCGTTCCACACCTGGGCGCCCGACACCTACGAGGGTGCGCCAACGCCCGTGACGGCGTTCCTTTCGGTGGCGTCCAAGGCGGCCGGATTCGTCGCCCTCGTGACGGTGCTCTATGTCGCGGTGCCCGGCGGCTCGGATGTGTGGCAGCCACTCGTGTGGGTGCTCGCCGTCTTGACGATGACCGTCGGCAACGTGCTCGCGTTGCGCCAGACGAACATCGTCCGCATGCTCGCGTACTCGTCGATCAGCCAGGGCGGTTTCATCCTGATGCCCCTCGCCGTCGCCGCCGAAGGTGGCGCGGGCGATGCCGTGCTGCGGTCGGTCGTGACGTACCTCATCGTCTACGCGGCGACGAACCTCGGCACTTTCGCCGTGATTCTCGCCGTGAGCCGCAAGACACGCAGCGGTGAAATCTCCTCGTTCGGTGGACTCTTCAGCTACGCGCCGGGCCTCGGTGTCGTCATGACGATCTTCCTCGGTTCGCTCGCGGGAATCCCGCCGCTCGGCGGTTGGATCGGCAAGTTCTCCGCGTTCCAGGCCGTTCTCGAAGCCGGCACGGGCTGGGCGTATGCGATCGCCGTCATCGGCGCGGTGAACTCGGTCGTCGCATTCGGCTACTACGGCAACGTCATGCGCGAGATCTGGATGCGCCCGGTGCCCGACGGCGACACCACGCCGATCCGTACCCCCGCGCCGTTGGTGCTCGCGCTTTCGATCACCACGCTCTCGACGCTGGCACTCGGTGTGCTGCCCGGCGTGGCGCTGCACTTCGGCGATCTCGCCACTTTCGCCGGTGCCATCGGCGGCTGACCAGATTCACGCGGAGATTTCCGCGGCTGGCGGGGCGATTTCGTTCCGTCGATTCATGGAACTCGCCCTGTACGGAGAGGGTGGCTTCTACGCAGGGGATGGTTCGGCCGGTCGCCGCGGTGACTTCATCACGTCCCCAGAAGTCGGTCCCTTGTTCGGGGCAGTGCTTGCGCGTGCGCTCGACACATGGTGGAAGGAGATGGGAGAACCGGACGGCTTCACCGTCGTCGAGGCCGCGGCCGGTCCCGGCACGCTTGCGCGGTCGATTCTCGCCGCCCGGCCCGCGTGTCTACAGCGCGGTCGTTACGTCGCAGTCGAGGTGTCGGCGGTTCAGCGTGAACGCCACCCCGAAGGGATCGAGTCACGACCAACGTTGCCGGATGGCGGATTCACGGGGGTGATCATCGCCAACGAACTGCTCGACAATCTGTCGTTCGACATCGCGGTGTTCGACGGTGGTTGGCGCGAGGCGTGGGTCGGGTCGAGCGGTGATCGATTCGTCGAAGTGCTCCGCTCTTTCGATGCGGTGCCGTCGGTGCTTCCCGCAAGTGCGCCGCACGGTGCTCGTGCGCCGATTCAGCGGGCCGCGCAGGCGTGGCTTGCCGATGCCGTGTCCCGTCTCGCGCGGGGTCGCATTCTCTTGTTCGACTACTGCACGCCGCTCACCGCGGCGGCCGTGATGTCGCCGTGGCGCGAATGGCTGCGCACCTATGCGAACCACGAACGAGGTGGTCATTATCTGATGAATCCGGGCACACAGGACATCACCACCCAGGTGATGCTCGACCAGTTGGAATCCGTCGCCGAACCGGAGACGATCCGAACCCAGGCACAGTTCCTGCGACTGTGGGGTGTCGAAGAACTCGTCGAAGAGGGACGCCGCGCATGGGAGGCTGCAGCGGCACGACCCGATCTGGCTGCGATGAAGATGCGCTCGCGAATCAGCGAAGCGGAAGCGTTGCTCGATGCGAGCGGCCTCGGTGGATTTACCGCATTGACCTATCGAACCGGCTGAAGACTTCGATCCAATTCGCGTCGTCGGGTCGGTCGACACCCGCCATCGTGACGAGTGAGAGACCGATGGGAACCGCGAGCAGCAGTGTCGAGAGCGTGTGGGCATCGATCGTCTTCGAGATGGCGCCGTCGGCCTGGGCATCGTCGACGATGCGGCGGTACATCGCATAGTGCTCGCGGACGCGGGGACGCAGAATTTCCCGTGCCGCAGGGTCGCGCCACGATGCGTAATAGGCCTCGATCAACAGTTGCTGTGCCGCAGTCGGCCCGGTGTCGCCGGCGTTGCGCGGAACCGTTGCCGCGACCTTCAGCATCCAGTCCGAGCCGGTGAGACCCGAGGTCACCATGAATTCGGCGTTGCGACGGACCTGCGCCGACAGCGCGCTTTCCAGTGCGGCGCGGAACAGTTCTTCTTTGTTGGCGAACCACGTGTACACCGAACCGGGTGTCATCTCCGCACGCTCGGCGATTTCGGCGAGTCGCGCACGTTCGAAGCCGACCGCGGCGATCTCTTCGGTTGCGGCCTCGAGCAGACGTTCCTTGCTGACGAGTGCCCACGGTCGGCGGTCGCGGCCGTCGATGTGGATGACGTTCTTCGCGGTCTTGCTGGGCACACCCACTCGCTTTGCGCCGGCCTTCTTCGCGGCTGGCTTCTGGTTCGTGCGTCGTGCTGGCTTGGCCATGGGTATGAAACTACCCGTTGTGGCGTGGGGTTGTCGTCGGGGGAGGCGCCGTTTCATGCGCCACTAGGGTTGCCCCCATGGCGGACGAAACGATCGAAGCACTTCTCCTCGAACAGCGAAAGTTCCCTCCAACCGAAGCCTTCAAGAAGACAGCGCACGTCGTCGGAACCCATCTCTACGACGAGGCCGACTCCGACTACGAAGCGTTCTGGGCCCGCCAGGCGGAGGAACTCGTCTCGTGGTCGCAGCCGTGGAAAACGGTGTGCGAATGGAACCTGCCGTTCAGCAAATGGTTCGTCGGCGGCACGTTGAATGTCGCCCACAACTGCCTCGACCGTCACGTCGAAGCGGGTCGTGGCGACAAGGTCGCCATCCACTGGGAAGGAGAACCGGGCGACACCCGCACGATCACGTACGCGCAACTCCTCGACGAAGTCGAGCGTTTCTCTAACGTGCTGCGTGGACTGGGTGTCACGCGCGGAGACCGCATCAACATCTATCTGCCGATGGTCCCCGAAGCAGTCGTTGCGATGCTCTCGTGTGCACGCATCGGTGCGGCACACTCCGTCGTCTTCGGCGGTTTCAGTTCGCAGGCACTTGCCGATCGCATCAATGACGCAAGCGCAAAGGTGTTGATCACCGCTGACGGCGGCTGGCGCAGGGGAGAGGTCTTCCCGTTGAAGCCGCAGGCCGACGAGGCGCTCGCGTCGACACCGTCGATCGAACACGTCGTTGTGGTGAAGCGTGGCAACAACACCGTCGCCATGACGGAAGGCCGCGACCACTGGTACCACGACCTCATGGCAACGGCCGATGCAAAGTGCCCCGCCGAACCGATGGACTCCGAGCAACTGCTGTTCCTTCTCTACACCAGCGGTACGACGGGCAAGCCCAAGGGCATCATGCACACGACGGGTGGTTATCTCACGCACGTGACGTACACGCACAAGTACGTCTTCGACCTGCACCCCGACCCCGATGTCTACGGGTGCACTGCCGACGTCGGCTGGGTGACCGGGCACTCGTACATCGTCTATGGGCCGCTCTCCAACGGAGCCACGCAGGTGATCTACGAGGGAGTGCCGAACTTTCCCGGCAACGATCGTTTGTGGAGCATCGTCGAGAAGTACAAGGTTTCGATCTTCTACACCGCTCCCACCGCGATCAGGACTTTCATGAAGTGGGGAACCCAGGAACCTGCGAAGCACGATCTGTCGTCGTTGCGGGTCATCGGCAGTGTCGGTGAACCGATCAACCCCGAGGCGTGG
>SXZT01000100.1 GCA_005787785.1 Actinomycetota bacterium | reverse complement strand
TCAGCTACGTCACCACCTACAACAACGGGTTGTACGGCATCTATGCCTTTGCGTCACGCGATGGATTGATCGAACATTCCTGGGCGTCGGGACACCCCGACTCGGGTCTGTATGTCGGGCAATGTCAACCGTGCAACGTCGTCATCCTCGACTCCATCGCCGAGCAGAATGCAATCGGTTACTTCGGCACGAATGCATCGGGGGGCGTTGTGGTCGCGCGATCGGAGTTTCGACGCAATCGACTCGGCATCGCACCGAACTCGCAGGACATGGAACGCCTTGCTCCGCAGGCTGAAGCGGTTTTCGTGGGCAATGTCGTGGCCGACAACGACGACCCGTCCGCTCCTGCGATTCCCGAGGGCTATTTCGGCAGCGGAATCGCCGTCGGCGGCGGCACGAAGAATCGCATCCTGCGCAATCTCGTCACGGGGCACTCTCGTGCCGGCATCGAATTGTTGACCATGGATGGCTACGTCCCGCGCGGCAACCGCTTCGAGGGGAACGTTCTTTCCGACAACGCGACGGACATCTTGTTCGCCGCGACTGACCTCACCGATGCGGGCGAGAATTGTTTCGTCGGCAACCAACTGACCACGTCGTTGCCTGCCGACATCGAAACACTGATGCCGTGCGACGCGGCGGCAAAGGGTTTCACGATGCCCCGGTCACCCCAAACCGCGCCGCCGCCGAAGGTCGACTACCGCAAGATCCCCGCCCCGGCAGACCAGCCAACGATGCCCGAGACCGCCCGGCGCGCAACAGCCGGCGCCGGCGAGATTCCCGCCGTCGACATCGACTCGATTGGCGTGCCGACGCAATGAGGCGTTTCGGAGCGCTCGTCTCGGTTTTCATTGCCGTGGTCGGTCTTGTCGCATGCAGTGACGACGACGCACCGAAGGGTCCCCAGCCGCTGTCGCGGGTGCAATCCGAACGACTCGCCCAAGCGGGCTACATGAATCTGCAGGCGCGCGGTGCGCGGTTCGAGGCGAACTCGGCGTTCCTCGGTGTGGGCGACGGTGAATCACTGACACTGGTGGGCGAGATCGACTGGGCGAACCACGCTGGGCGCGCGGTGGTGCGCGGCGAAGGTGCCGAGGCGGGGGTTGCCGAGGTCTACTGGCAGGACACGATCGTGCTCGAGCGACGTCCCGCGATGGATTCGCTCATCGCGAGTCGAGGAGGCCCGGTGGCGGCATGGATCGCCCGCACACCCGACAAGTCGCAGCGGCAACTCGATCGACTGCTTGCGATCATTCTCGGCTTGGCGATGGAGCAGCCGGACAATGCGGTTCTCATTCAGCAAGGCGAGGACAATGCCTTCATTCGAACCGACGAGCTGCGCGGCACGGCCGTCGAGGTGCTGCGATACGGCAACCGGAATCTCTACTGGCTCGATGCCAACGACGGCACGATGCTGCGCTTCGAGGGAAACTCGGTCGCGGGCAACGCACCGACGATCGTCGACTTCATCTCGCACCAAGAAGTGACGATTCCGCGACCGACCGAGGCCGACGTTGTTCCGTTCGATTCCGTTGCCGAGATCTACGGGGCCTTCGTCGGCGGATGACGAGTCGCACGAGACAACTTCTCGCAGTCCTGGCGCTGGTCACCCTCGGAGCGTGCGGTCACGGCGGCCATGGCGGGGATGCACCGAACGATGTCGACCGTCGATTCGTCGCCTCGATGGTTCCGCACCATGAGATCGGTGTGCAGATGATCGCTGACGCGGAGCCTCATGCCGACGACGTGCGCTTGCGGCGTCTCGTCTTCAAGATGTCGGCGTATCACGAGAGCGAACTGCATGCCATGGCGCACCACCTCGACGAGTGGAATCTCACCCCGGCTGACCGCTTCCCGGGCTGGGTCGATCCGGCGGCTCTTCGGAAACTTTCCGCACTGACCGGCCCCGACTACGACGTGGAGTGGTTGCGACTGATGATCGAGCATCACCAGGGGGCAATCGTCCTTGCCGACGAGCAAACAGCAGCCGGCGCGATTGCCGAACTGCGGTCCCTCGCAAGCGGCATCGCGGCAACCCAAGGCGCCGAGATCGCGACCATGAAGGACCTTCTCGCGGAACTGTGTGAATCGGCCCCTGCGACGTCGGGATGTGAGGACATTGCGGGGCTCGTCGGACAGGGGTAGCATTTGCCGCAGTGAAGAAGTCCCTGAGCCTCCTCCTTACGTAACGGCGACAGCCGCATACCGCTGTCGCCGATCCTCCTGCGCCCGAAGGGCCAGGGGGATTTTTTGTTTCTCCGAACGATTACCCGAAAGAAAGCCAAACCAATGCCACCAGCAAACGTGACCCCAAAAAAAATGGCCTTCGACAAGTACAAGCCGTTCGTCCCGGTCGTCCTCACCGACCGCACGTGGCCGAACCGGACCATCGACAAGGCGCCGCTGTGGTGCTCGGTCGACCTGCGGGACGGCAACCAGGCGCTGATCGATCCGATGGATCCCGAGCGCAAGCGTCGCATGTTCGTGGAATTGGTGAAGATGGGTTTCAAGGAGATCGAGGTTGGCTTTCCGTCGGCCAGCCAACCTGACTTCGACTTCGTGAGGATGCTGATCGAAGAGGACATGATCCCCGACGACGTGACGATCCAGGTGTTGGTGCAGAGCCGTCCCGAACTGATCGAGCGCACGTACGAATGCATCGCCGGCGCCCCGCGCGCAATCGTTCACTTCTACAACTCGACCAACCCGCTGCAGCGTCGTGTGGTGTTCGGCCTGGAAAAAGAGGGAATCGTCGACATCGCCGTCAATGCGGCGAAGTTGTGCAAGAAACTCGAAGAGACGGTGCCCACGACGAAGGTGCGCTACGAGTACTCCCCCGAGTCGTTCACCCTGACCGAGCCCGAGTTTGCGATCGAAATCTGCCAAGCCGTGATGGACGTGATCGAGCCGACACCCGAGAACCCGATCATCCTCAACCTGCCGGCAACGGTCGAGTGCTACTCCCCCAACGTGTACGGCGACGTCATCGAGTGGTTCGGTCGCACGATCAAGAACCGGTCGTCGGTCGTGCTGTCGCTGCACCCGCACAACGACCGCGGGTGCGCCGTCGCCGCGACAGAATTCGGCGTGATGGCCGGTGCCGACCGTGTCGAGGGAACGCTTTTCGGCAACGGTGAGCGCACCGGCAACGTCGACATCGTGAATCTCGCGATGAATCTGTTCATGAATGGTGTCGACCCCAAACTCGACATCACCGACATCGATGCCTTGCGTCGCGTCGCCGAGTACTGCAATCGCCTGCCGGTGCACCCGCGTCATCCGTACGTCGGAGACTTGGTCTACACCGCATTTTCGGGAAGCCATCAAGACGCCATCAAAAAGGGATTCGAGGCACTGCCGGCCAACTACTCCGAATGGGGCGTTCCGTATCT
>SXZT01000099.1 GCA_005787785.1 Actinomycetota bacterium | reverse complement strand
GGACCGAAACGATTGGAAAGTTCACGACAACGAACGGAATCTTGTTCTGTGTGTTGTCATGACCTTGGCTTGAATTTTTCCGACCAGGTTGGGACCCGGCCGGAGGTATTACTGATTGGTCAGTATGGCTACTGACCAGAATTGACAAGCAGAGTCAAGCTTTCGCCTGTATCTCTGCCCGCACTGGCGTTCAGTCTTCTCTTCCGTTTTCAAGGAGCAAACATGGGCACTCACCCGTGGGTGGCCGTGCCGGATCCTCCAAAGTTCCGACTGCGATGCAGCCGGCTTTTGGGGGCGAGTTGCAACTCTATCGGTGGTATTGACGAAACGTCAACCCGCACCGGGCGAGTTTTTCATTCGGGGGCGGATCCCCCGAAAGGCTCCGTGAAGTTATCCGAGGGGTGTACGAATCCCAACCTGAGCAGGCCGGAATCCGGCCACTTTTTCAGGCCCCGCGATCGATGAGGTGGTACGTCGTCTTGCCACGGCGCACCAGCAAATAACGCCCGTGTAGTGCAGGCACGTCGGCCGGTTTGGTGTCGAGTGCAACCGGTGCGCCGTTGACCCGAACCCCTCCCTGTTCGATCGTGCGGCGGGCCTCGGACTTCGACGCGCACACCTTCGTGTCGACCAACAGTTGCGCCATGTCATCGGGAAGGGAGGCAAGAACAGACGACGGGACTTCGTCGGCGATCGCAGCGAAACCGGCCGCACTGGCCTGCGTCGGGTCGCCTCCAAAGAGGATGCCCGCGACTTCTCCGGCGGCCTGCGCAGCATCGTCGCCGTGCACCAATGCGGTGATCTCGTGGGCGAGCAAGCGTTGCGCTTCGCGGGCTTCGGGCTTGGCTGCGTGGGAGGCGAGGATGTCGCGGCATTCACCGATCGGCCGCAACGAGAACTGCGGCAGGTAGCGCGCGACGTCGGCATCGGCCTGCTGCACCCAGAACTGGCGGAACTGGTACGGACTCGTGCGCGCCGGGTCGAGCCACACCGCACCGTCGGCCGTCTTGCCGAACTTGGTGCCGTCGCTCTTCGTGACGAGAGGCCACGTGAGACCGTGCGCCGCGCGACCGAGCGTCTTGCGGATCAGGTCGATGCCCGCCGTGATGTTGCCCCACTGGTCACTGCCGCCCATCTGAAGTTCGACGTCGTGCGCGGCGGCAAGATGACGGAAATCGTTCGCCTGGAGAAGCATGTAGCTGAACTCGGTGTACGACAGACCGTTCTCGGAATTGAGTCGCGACTTGACCGAGTCCTTGGCGAGCATCTGGTTGATCGTGATGTGCTTGCCGACGTCGCGAAGGAATTCGAGGGCGGAGATGCCCGCGGTCCAATCGGCGTTGTTCACCAACTTCGCCTGGAACTTGCCCGGGGAGAAGTCGAGCAGTCGTTGCAACTGCGCCTCGATGCGCGACACGTTGTGAGCCAACGTCTCGGCATCGAGAAGGTTGCGTTCTTCGCTGCGACCCGACGGATCGCCCACCATTCCCGTTGCACCGCCTGCCAGCGGAAAGGGACGATGACCAGCCAACTGCAAGCGACGAAGCATCAACTGACCGAGCAGGTGGCCGACATGCAGAGAATCAGCCGTGGGATCGAATCCCACATACACACCCACCGAGTGATCCGCAAGGCGCGCGCCGAGCTGGTCGGCTGCGGTCGTGTCGTGGATGAGACCACGTTCGGACAGTTCGGGGAGGATGTTCACCCCTCAATGTTGGCACGACGAACCGCTCGTGTGGCCGATCATTTGCACTACGTTGCGCATCGGAGGGACGCCCATGGCACAGCCTGAACTCGACCTGCACGACGCGATGCTCGTTCAGGCCCTCGCCTCGGCCGACCTCGGCTCGCAGATCAACTTCGCCGTCCTCGAGGGCCTTGCCAGGAACCTCGCGGACGGTGGCATCGTCCACGACCTCACCAAGGACCTTGAACTGCGACCCAGCCGCGACGCGGTTGCGCTGCGCATTGTCGGGGCCGCACATCGCGAAGTACTCGCGGGTCGCGCGCCGAACCTCGCGCGCCACTACCCCAGCGTCGGCGGGTCTCCCGGACCCACACTCGTCGAGGACTTTCTCGCAACGCTGGCGTCGAACCGCGACGCGATCGTCGACGGACTGAATCGCACGGTGCAAACGAACGAAGTCGGTCGCACGACAATGCTCGTCACCGGTCTCGCCCACATCGGCAGAACCCACGACGCAGATTCCTTCCACTTTCGCGAAGTCGGATCGTCGAGTGGACTGAATCTGCTTTTCGACCGGTTCTTTTTCGACAATGCAGACGGCAGCTACGGCCCCTCCGACTCGCGGGTTCGCTTCGAGGCGGATGCGTGGGGAAAACCGGCCGTCGACATTTCTCGCTGTCCACGCGTTGCCTCACGCGCGGGGTGCGACATCGCACCCCTCGACATTCGCGACCCCGAACGGCGCCTCACGCTTCTCTCCTTTGTGTGGCCGGACCAGCAGCAACGTTTTGATCGACTGCACGCCGCACTCGACATCGCTTCCACCAGTCCCCTGTACAACCCACCCACCAAGGCCGACGCCGCAGATTGGATCGACGGGCAACTTGGCGAGCTCGCAGACGAACCGACCGTCGTCTTTCACTCGATCGTTTGGCAGTACTTCAGCCAGGACACCAAGGACCGCTTTCGCGCGGCGTTGCGCCGCCACGGTGAACGCCGCCGCAGTCCACTCGCTTGGCTACGCATGGAGCCCGCCGGCACCGCGCCCGACCTGAAGATCACGGTGTGGCGCGGGGGAAGCATCATCGAAGACGACCACGCCCTCGCCACCAGCAGTTACCACGGCATCGGCACACGCCGAGTGTGAACATGCGTCAGCGCGAATAGGCCGAGAACTTCTCCCGTACCGACGACGGAATCGGGGCGGCCTTGGCCTCGCCGGGGACCGTGCTGACGTACAACAGGTTCGCCTCGAAGCTCTTCTGTTCGCCGTTGATGAAGCCCTCGGCGAGCACCTCGAAACTGGTGACTCCGAACTTCGTGACACCAAGTCGGATCACCATGTCGTTGCCGAAGGTCGCGCCCTTCACCCAGGTGATTTCGGCTCGCTTCACCATGCAATCAAAACCAACGGAGTGGAGATCGCCACCCAGCGCGCTCCGCATCCAACAATCGACGGCATCGTCACAGTACGCCAGATAGTGGGCGTTGAAGACGACTTGTTGCATGTCGCACTCGGCGTAGCGAATACGCAGACGGTGTTCATAGAGCACGCAAGTCCTCCTGTTCGCGACGTGCCACGGTGACCGCCGACATCAATTGCTGACGTTGCGCGAGGGCGGGGACCGGACCCGCACCCCCGGGTGACGTGCGCATCGAAACTCCGACACCCGGTTCGACGAGTGCCGCGGCTTCGGGCCCGAAATCTTTGCTGGTGCCGGCCAACTCGGCGAGTGGGGTGCCGGTGGCGATGCACTGCTGCACTAGGGCGCCAACGAGGGCATGCGCCTTGCGGAACGGGACACCCTTGCGCACCAACCACTCGGCGAGGTCCGTGGCCGACGCGAGTTGATCGTCGGCGGCCGCCTG
Source organism: Actinomycetota bacterium (assembly GCA_005787785.1). GTDB lineage: Bacteria > Actinomycetota > Acidimicrobiia > Acidimicrobiales > Ilumatobacteraceae > F1-20-MAGs119. Next base: position 395 of record SXZT01000099.1, on the reverse strand, counting down.
CATGCGTGACCGATTGAACTGCGCCGTGGCGATCATTCCCGACAATGCACCGAGCGCGAGAATGACCTGATTGACCGAATCGAACAGCGGCTCTTTGTCCTCCTGCAGATCACGGTTGTACGCCAGCGGCAAACCCTTGAGCGTTGCAAGCAAACCCGTGAGGTTGCCGATGAGTCGACCCGACTTGCCACGCGCGAGTTCCGCGATGTCGGCGTTCTTTTTCTGCGGCAGCATCGACGAGCCCGTCGAGTACGCATCGTCGAGACGGGCAAAGCCGAACTCCTCGGTGGTCCACAACACCCACTCTTCGCCGATGCGCGACAGGTGCACACCGAGCAGTGCGATGTCGACCAACGCCTCGGCCACGAAGTCGCGGGCGGACACCGCGTCGAGCG
>SXZT01000098.1 GCA_005787785.1 Actinomycetota bacterium | reverse complement strand
CCGAGCATTCCTCGGCGCGCATCGAACGGTTCCTGCAGGCGTGTGCGGAAGACAACATTCAGGTCGTCAACTGCACAACCGCGGCCCAGTACTTCCACGTTCTGCGTCGCCAGGTACGTCGCGACACGCGCAAGCCACTCGTCATATTCACCCCCAAGCAGCCACTGCGCATGAAGGAAAGCCGCTCGAAGATCGAAGACTTCACTCGCGGCAGTTTCGAAGAAGTGTTGGGCGACCCCTCCACGCCACCCGCGGACCAGGTCAAGCGCGTCATCATGTGCAGCGGCAAAGTCGCATGGGATGCAATCAACGAACGCACGAAGCGTGGTGTTGCTGCCGCTGTCGTGCGGGTCGAGCAGTTGTACCCGTTCCCGCTCGAACAGTTGGTTGCGGAGATCGAGAAGTATCCCAATGCGGAAGAACTCGTGTGGCTGCAGGAGGAACCCGAGAACATGGGTGCCTGGCACTGGGTCGAACACCGCATCTGGCGTCTGAAAGAGCGCGGTTATGACCTGCGCCACGTTGCGCGTGTCGAGTCGGGTAGTCCGGCGACCGGTTCGATGGTGATCCACCAGCAGGAACTGGCCGACCTCATGGACGAGGCACTCAACCCCTGGTGAGAGTCGGGGGTCCGTCTCAGACCAATTCGACTTCGATCGCCTCGCCGAGTTGACGCAGGGCCTCTGCGGGGTCGACCACCTTGATCGTGTGCATGCCGAGCGCCGCGGCGGGCTTCAGGTTGATGCCGAGGTCGTCGAGAAACACGCATTCGCGAGGGGCGACACCCACGAGTTCGCAGGCGATCTCATAGAAGCGCGTCTCGGGCTTGCGGCATCCGACCTTGCTGCTTTCGACGACCGCATCGAATCGCGACATCACGTCGTTCACTGCGGCCGCACGGGCCGGCGTCGTCCTGTCGCCGCCAATGACGTTGTTCGTGAGGCATGCCATCGCAAAGCCCGCGGCCTTCACACGGTCGAGGGCGGCAACCATCGGCTGGCGAATCTCGCCTGCGAGAAGGGCGAGAACGTCGGCGCCCGGCACGCGGTGCCCGAGGCGTTCACTCTCCTCGGCGAACAACGAGTCGAAGGCGGATGGGGTGACTTCGTTGCGCTCGAGCAGAGCCCATGCATTGGTGTCGGGGTTGGTGGCGTTCACCTTGCGGAGAAACCCCGCAGGGAGACCCCGGTTCGCCTCGTAGCGCGTGAAAGCATCGAACGGGCTCTCGAGGATCACACCCCCGAAGTCCCAGAAAACTGCGCGAAAACGGGAGTGCGGCACGTGGAATCCCCCTCGGGGTCGGTCTGATTCGGCGTCGTGGGCGACTCCCGCGACGAACGCCTCCAATGTTACGTCGGCATCCGCCGAGGCCGGCCCGCAGGCTGCTTGACTGACCCCTATGCCTGCCCCGAAAAGCCCAAAACACGTCGTGGTGGACGGCTCGAACATCGGCACCGAAGGGCGCAGTGCGCCGAGCCTGAAGCAATTGAACGAGGCCGTCCTTGCGTTCATGAACGAGTTCCCCGAGTCAAAGGTCACCGTCGTCGTCGACGCGAGTTTCGGACACCGCATCGACAAGAAGGAGGTCGTCGAGTTCGATGCCGCGGTTGACAACAACGAGCTGGTTACGCCGCCCGCGGGTGCAATTGGCCGCGGCGACGCGTTCGTTCTCGCGATCGCAGACAAAGTGAAGGCATCGATCCTGTCGAACGACAGTTACCAAGAGTTCCACGGCCAGTATCCGTGGCTCTTCGAACAGGGTCGTCTTCTCGGCGGCAAGCCCGTACCGCACGTCGGATGGATCTTTGTCGAGCGCACGCCTGTCCGCGGCGAGAAGAGCAAACGCGCGATGCGCGCGCACGATTCGTCCAAGCGTGGCGCAGTCGCCGCACCGAAGAAGGCGAGCAAAGAGGCGAGTGCGCCGATGCCGGTTCCCAAGGCTCCGCCACCCGGTGCGCGCGTCCAGCCCGCCAAGCCGAAACCTGCGGCGGCAACTACGTCGCCGTCCGGTGACTCGCGTGCGGTCAACGACGTGCTGCCGTTCCTGGCGTTCGTCGAGAAACATCCGGTCGGCAGCAAGGTGAAGTGCCTCGTCGATTCATACAGCGCACACGGTGCCTACGTGAGCGTCGACGGCATCAAGGCCTACGCCCCCCTTCGCCTGCTGGGAAGTCCGCAACCGCGCAGCGCGCGGGACGCGCTGAAACTCGGCCAGGTCGTCCAGTTGGTTATCGCGGGTTACACGCCGTCGCGACGCAGTGTCGAGGTCGGCGTCGTTGAAGCCGTGAAGGTGGCGGTTCCGGCCAAGGCCGATGCACCCGTCAAGTCCGCCACGAAAAAGCAGGCGAAGTTGCCGACAAAGAAGTCCGCACCTGCGAAGAAAGTGGTTGCAAAGAAGGCAGTTCCGAAGAAGTCCCCGGCGACGAAGACCGTGGTTTCCAAGAAATCAGTGGCGAAGAAGTCCCCTGTGGCCAAGGCTCCCACGAAGAAAGCACCGGCGAAGAAGGCCGTCGCCAAGAAGCAGCGCTGACGCATGCTGATCGTCACCTGGAACGTGAACTCATTGAAGGCACGACTCCCTCGCGTCACCGAATGGTTGGACGAGGTGCGCCCCGACGTGGTGTGTCTGCAGGAAACGAAGATGACCGACGCCGCCTTTCCGGCACTGACCTTCAAAGAGATGGGGTACGACTCCGCGCATTTCGGCCAGGGGCAGTGGAACGGAGTGGCGGTTCTCTCTCGCGTCGGCCTCGACAAGCCGCGGGCGAACTTTGCGACGGGCGAACCCGATGCCGAGGCTCGCATCATCACCGCCGAGTGCGGGGGAGTAACGGTCGTGTCGGTCTACGTTCCGAATGGGCGAGCACTCGACCACGACCACTACCAGTACAAACTGCGGTGGATGGCGCAACTTCGCGAGCATGCAGCGGCCGTGTCGAAGCCCGGCGGCAACCTCGTCATCGCCGGCGACTACAACATCGCACCCGATGACCGCGATGTATGGGACCCGGCAAAGCTCGAGGGCCAGACGCATGTCAGCAAGGCCGAACGTGACACGTTGGCCGACCTCGAGGCGTGGGGTCTGCGTGACGTCTTCCGCGACCACCACCAAGAAGGGAAGTTGTTTTCTTGGTGGGACTATCGAGGCGGTGACTTTCATCAAGGTCGTGGAATGCGCATCGACCTCGTGTACGCGACGAAGTCGGTTGTGGAGCGCACGACCTGGTGCGGCATCGACCGCAACGCCCGCAAGGGCGAACAGCCAAGCGACCACGCCCCGGTCATGATCCTTCTCGGTTCGTAGGATCTCCCCATGGTCGACCGTGCCGAACGTCTTTTACGTGGCTTTCACGAACGCGAGAGCGAAAAGACCGAGGTCGACATCGCGCGCGATCGGCTGGCCGATGCTGTGCGTGAATTCCACGAGCTCGCCGTGCGCGGCGCGGCCGACGTTGCTCATCTGCGCGATGCGACCGCGAAGATTCGTGCGATCACCGAACACCTGAACGACAAGGTTCCGACCGAGTCGTACGGTTCGCTAGCCGGGATGTCCGACCACGTGTCGGGTGTCGAGGGGCGCACGTCCTTCCTCGACCGCAGTCCGATCAGTGGCAGCATGAACCCCCTGGCGGCGCCGATGCGCATGTTCATCCAGCACCCCGACCCCGAGCGCGGGGTCGAGGCGTCGGTAACGGGCTGCGTCACGTATGGCCTCGCCTACGAGGGTCCACCCGGGTGCGTTCACGGGGGCTTCGTCGCGGCCGCGTTCGACGAGGTGCTCGGCCAAACCCAGTCACTCACCGGTGAACCCGGAATGACCGGCGAATTGGTGGTTCGCTACAAGGCGCCGACACCTTTGCACGTGGAGCTCGTCATCACGGGTCGCGTGGTCAAGGTGGAAGGCCGCAAGATCTACACGCACGCGACTCTGATGGCGGGCGAGACCTTGTGCGCCGAATCCGAAGGCTTGTTCATTTCGATGAACAAGGAAGTCTTCGCGCGGCTACTGCGGATTCGAACGGGCGAAGCCGACAAGAACGGCTAGCACTTCGGGGGCCAGCGTCTCGGCGGTCATCGGTCCGACGATCTCGGCAAGTTCGTCGGCCGTGGTGGGGCCGCGGTCGGCGATGCGCTGCAGCAGTACATCGGCGCAGACGGCCGACTCGGTCGTGCCGAGACGTCGTGCGCGGCCGCGGCGCCATTCCCGCAGCGCACCGAGTGCGGTCTCCTTGTTGCCCGTGTTTGCCATGTCGCGCAGATCGGTGGGCATGGCCGCGCGGGTGGTTTCGCCGAGCGGCAGGTCGGCGACGAACGGTGAGAGCGTCGCCTTGCGGCCGTTGCGTTCTTGGGCCCATGTGATGCACAGCCGCTCGGCGGCGCGGGTGACTGCGACGTAGGCCAGGCGTACCTCTTCGGCGCGTTGTGCCGGGGTCTTGGCCGACGAATGGGGGAGAACACCCTTTTCCACCCCCGCGATGACGACGGTATGCCATTCACGCCCCTTCGCGGCGTGGAAGGTGAGCACCTCCACGCCGTCGTCACCCGTGGGGCGTGGTGCGGAGGTGTTGAACCACGACATGAACATGTTGCCGTTGGCCGGGCCGGCGGGGTGCGCCGCGAGAAACTCGTCGACGAGGACCGCGAGTTCGTGTTCGGGCGAATCCTTCTCGGATGCGACGCGGAGTTCCAACGACCAGTCGGCGAGCACGTAGCGGTTGGTGAGAGCGGCGACTTCCTGCAGTAACGGTGCGATGGCGGCCGAGGCGGCGGATGCGGAAACCGGTATGCCCGCTTTCTCGAATGCACCGATCACGAGGTCTCGTTGGACACGAGTACGAACGAGAACGGCGACATCGGCCCAGCGGCGCACACCGCGTCGCGACGTGGAAACAAGCGTTGCGATGCCGTTCGCCTCGGCGTTCTCGTCGTCGAACGCATCAATCGTGATTGCCTCACCGTCGAGCTTCACCGCGATCGCCTCTGCGGGGACTCCGTTCGACCGCAGGATGTGCAGGCCCGCATCGACGACAAGCGGCGAACAGCGGTAGTTGTTGCGGAGATGAACGACGGTCGCGCCGCCGAGTGTCTGGGGCAGGTTGTCGAACAGGCGCGGGTCGGCGCCGTTCCATCCGTAGATGGCCTGCAGCGGGTCACCCACGATGAAGATGTCGCGACGACCGCCGCGAAGGGCCTCGAGAAAAGCGAACTGTTGCGGGTTCATGTCCTGCGCTTCGTCGACGAGGAGATGGCGGTAGCGCCAGTGGACAGTACCGGCGTAGTCGACCGAGCCGTTGATCTCGTCGGTGGCCTTCGCAAGAAGGTCCCCGATGTCGAGAACCCCACGGAACTTCTTCAGTCGTTCGTACTCCTCGAACAGCCGCACGAGCGTGTCGGGCGCTTTGACGCTGCGCTTTGCGGTCGTGGCCGCACTCGGGTAGCCGTTCGGTGCGAGCGCGCGGGCCTGCATCCACTCGTACTCGGTGAGCGCCTCGAAGACGGGAACCCTCATGCGCAGAGTCTGTGCGGCCTCTTTCATCATGCCGTGGCGATTCGTGAGGATCGTCGGCACCGACCGGTTGAGGTCGGTGAGCCGCTGGCGCAAAAGGGCAAACGCAACCGCGTGGAAGGTGCCCGTGTGGACTCCCCGCGGCGAGCGCATCTTCAGTTGTGCGGCCGCCTCACGCGTGAACGTGATCGCCAGCGTGTGCTCGGCATCGGCGCTGGCGTCTTCGATGCGATGCGCGATGCGGCGCGTGAGAACCGTCGTCTTCCCCGACCCCGCACCGGCGAGAACGATGACGGCGTCGGCGGGCGCGGTGACGGCGGCACGCTGCTCGCCATCGAGCGCGAGAAGGAGCGAGGCCGCGGACATGACCGTCACGCTAGTAATAAGGTGGGGTCATGCCGCTTTCGCCCAAGCACCTGAACGAAAACGAGGAATTGATCCTCGACATCCACCCTCACTGGTGGTATTTCGCCCAATCCGGCGGGGCAGCGGTCGCCGCGATCGTTGCGTGGTACGTCGGTGCATCCAGTATCGACGGTGGATTCATGGAGTGGCTGCCGAAGAGTCTCGGCATCGTCGTCGCACTGGCGTTGGTCTGGTTGGGATGGGAGTACCTCCAGTGGCGGTTCACCAATTTTGCGATCACGAACGCGCGTGTGATCTATCAAGAGGGTCTGATCTCGAAAAAGGGCGTCGAGATTCCCCTCGAGCGGGTGAACAACGTGAACTTCAACCAGTCGATCGTCGAACGCATCCTCGGTGCCGGAGACCTCCTGATCGAGTCCGGTGGCCAGGACGGCCAGCAGCGATTCACTGACATCAAACGACCACAGGCAGTGAAGAAGATCCTGCTCAACCATGTGCAGCGGCGTACCGACCTGCGGGCGGGATTCGTGCAGGGAGGGCTTGACGACGTCGCGACGCAACTCGAGAAACTCGAGGGTCTCCTGCAGCGCGGCAGTCTCACCCGCGAAGAGTTCGACCGCGAAAAACGCCGCCTTCTGGGCAACTGAGATCTACCGCATCGTGCAGCCGTCGAGAACCGTGCGCGTCGTCAGCCTTGTCCCCAGCGTCACCGAGTCTCTGCTCGCCTGGGGCATTGAACCCGTGGCGTGTACGCGTTTCTGCGAACAACCACAGTTGCGTCACGTGGGCGGAACCAAGGACCCCGATGTCGCTGCGATCGCCGATCTGTCTCCCGATATCGTCGTTGTCGACCGAGAGGAGAACCGTCGCGACGATGCCGAGGAGTTGGCACGCCGTGGCCTGCGTGTGGTCGACCTTCACGTGACATCGGTGGAATCGGCCGAAATCGAGACGCGCCGACTGGCCACACTCGTCGGAGCAGAATTTTCCCCGACGGAGCGAGTGGATCTCGCGCTGAGGCGTGTCACCGCGTTCGTGCCGATCTGGCGTCGACCGTGGATGACGATCAACGCTTCGACCTATGGCGCGTCTCTCTTGGCAGCGCTCGGTGTTGCGGCGTCGCATGCCGATGCATCTTCGCCCTATCCCGAGGTGGCAACCCACGACCTCCCGCTCCTCCGCGACGAGCGCGGAGTCGGCGTTGTTTTGCTGCCCACCGAGCCGTACGCGTTTACCGACCGACACATCCCCGAAGTTGTCGAGGCGACGGGAATCAGCGATGTGCGAATCATCGATGGACGCGACTTGTTCTGGTGGGGTGTGCGCACGGCGGGTGCGCGACAACGGCTCGCGGGTGTGCTCGCCGATCTCCTAGGTTGATGTCATGAACTACAGACCTCTCGGGCGAACCGGCATGCTCGTTTCTCCGCTGTGCCTTGGCAACATGATGTTTGGCTCGTGGGGCAACACCGACCATGACGATTGTGTGCGCATCATCGACCGGGCACTTGAACATGGCATCAACTTCGTCGACACGGCCGACGTGTACTCGGCGGGGGAAAGCGAGATCATCACGGGTAAAGCGCTCAAAGGCACGAAGCGTGACGGGGTGGTGCTTGCGACGAAGTGTCATTTTCCGCTCGAAGGTGGTCCGTTCTCGACCAATCGCGTTCCGAACACGTGGGGCAACAGCAGGCGCTACATCATGAAGGCTTGCGACGACAGTCTTCGTCGTCTCGGAACCGACTGGATCGACCTCTACCAATTGCACCGACCCGACCCGAACGTGCCGATCGAAGAGTCTTTGTCGGCGCTCAATGATCTCGTGCACATGGGCAAGATTCGCGCATTTGGTTGTTCCACTTTCCCCGCCGAACATTTGGTCGAAGCAGCGTGGGCGGCCGACAAGAACAACATCATTCCCTTCAGTACCGAACAACCGCCCTACAGCATTTTCGTGCGTTGGATCGAGCGGGACCTGCTGCCCACGTGTCAGAAGCTGAACATGGGCACGTTGGTGTGGAGCCCGCTGAACGGTGGATGGCTGTCGGGGGCGTACAGGAAGTCGACGGGCCAGCGCAGCGAGGGTCGTGCGGCACGCACGCCCGCGCGCTATGACCTCTCGGATCCGGCGAACCGACAAAAGGTCGAGCTCGTCGAGTCGCTGGTCGAGATCGCCGACTCGGTCGGGGTGTCACTGGCGCATCTGTCACTTGCGTGGGTGTTGCATCATCCGGGCGTGACCTCTGCAATCATCGGTCCGCGCGTGATGGAACACCTCACAACCTTGCTCGGCGCCGAGGACATCACCTTGTCGAGCGAGGTGCTCGACAAGATCGACGCACTCGTGGCCCCGGGTCGCACCGTGGCGCCCGACGAGGCCCGTTGGGAAACCCCGGCACTGTCACGACGCAGCCGCCGCGTCTGACCCGTCGACGTGCGTTTGGTGGATGCGCGTTTGACCGCCGTCGTCTCGTCGGTGAAACTTGCGGGATGCCGAGAGTCGGGGTTTCCACAGGAATAGAAATCGAGTACGAAACGTTCGGTTCGTCTACCCAGCCCACCGTGTTGTTGGTGTCGGGTTTCACCGCACAGATGCTCATGTGGCATGCCGACCTCTGTCGGACCATCGCCCAGGCCGGCTTTCATGTTGTTCGGTTCGACAACCGTGATTGTGGCTTGAGCACAAAACTCGATGGTGAGGCGGTCGACACCGACGGAGTCATCCGTGCAGCACTTCTCGACGACTCGGCGCCCCCGGTGCCATACAACCTTTCCGATATGGCGGCCGATGCGGTTGGACTGCTCGATGCGCTCGGGGTCGAAGCCGCGCATGTCATTGGCGGCTCGATGGGCGGGATGATCGCACAAATCATGGCGATCGAGCACCCGATGCGTGTCGCCTCGCTGACGTCGATCATGTCGAATTCGGGCGAGCCTGAATACGGCCAACCCACTCCCGAGGCGATGGAGGTGCTCGTTGCACCGCCGCCCACCGATCGCGCCGCCTACATCGAGTCCTCGAAAAACTGGATGGTCTGGCAGTCGAAGAGGCATGCGACCGTCGAGCAGAACCGGGCCGATGCCGCGGCATCGTTCGACCGCGCCTTCTATCCCGAAGGTGCACCGCGGCAGTTGGCGGCCATTTATGCGAGTGGTCGTCGCACCGATGGAATGTGCAGCATCACGGCACCGACACTTGTCATCCATGGAACCGACGACACGTTGATTGCGCCGAGTGGTGGCCAGCGTGCGGCCGAACTGATTCCCAATGCGCGTCTTGACATGATCATCGACATGGGCCACGACCTGCCGCGTGCGTTGTGGCCACGCATCACCGAATCGATCATCTCGCACCTGAGGGAGGCGCCGTGCCCGGTCCGCTGAACGGCTATCGCATCATCGAAATCGCGGGTATCGGACCCGGTCCGTTTGCCGCGATGTTGTTGTCCGACCTCGGTGCCGAGGTCGTGCGCGTCGAACGCGCCCAGTCCGTGCGCGGCCCGGCACCAGACACTCCGCATTTCGACATTCTCTTGCGCGGGCGACGCAACATCGCCATCGACCTCAAGAACCCCGACGGAGTCGAGGCCCTTCTCGCGCTCGTCGGGTCGGCTGATGCCATCATCGAAGGATTCCGGCCGGGCGTCATGGAGCGACTCGGCGTCGGGCCCGATGTGTGCCTTGCCCGCAACCCGCGCATCGTGTTCGGTCGCATGACCGGTTGGGGCCAGAACGGCATGTACGGACAAGCGGCCGGACACGACATCAACTACATCGCCCTCGCGGGAGCACTCGCGCACTTCGGTCGCGTGGGCGAGATGCCGACGCCGCCGTTGAACATGGTGGGCGACTTTGGAGGCGGCGGCATGTTCCTCGCGCTCGGCGTCGTCGCCGCGCTGTTGGAGGCGCAGAAGAGCGGCAAGGGACAAGTGGTCGACACCGCGATGGTGGATGGCACGGCAATTCTCATGACGATGTTCTGGGCGATGAAGAACGTCGGCCTGTTCGACGAGAACTCCCGGGGCACGAACCTCCTCGACACCGGCGCACACTTCTACGACGTCTACCGATGCAAGGACGACCGCTACGTGTCGCTCGGTTCGATCGAGCCGCAGTTCTACGCCGAGTTAATGCGTCTCACCGGTCTGGGTGGTGACGGCGAATTCGCCAAGCAGATGGATCGGGGGCAGTGGCCGCACCTGAAGTCGCGACTCACCGAGGTGTTCCTGCAAAAGACCCAATCCGAGTGGTGCGCGATCATGGAGGCGACCGAT
>SXZT01000097.1 GCA_005787785.1 Actinomycetota bacterium | reverse complement strand
CGTGCGATCGTTCGCTGCTGCAATGTCGTCGTACGACTTCGGATTGGCAGGCGAGATCATGCTCGAGGGCCACCGCAGCCTTGCCGAGAACTTCGAGGTGTCGACGGCCGCGATGGACCGTGCAGTGCGTGAATTGGCCGAGACGCCCGGTGTGTACGGAGCGCGGATGACGGGTGGTGGTTTCGGCGGTTGTGTCGTGGCGCTGTGCGAGCCGGATGCACGGGTCGACGGTTGGGCCGTAGTGGCGTCCGATGGCGCACGGCTGGAGATGGTTGGCCAGTAGCGCACGGGCTCGTTCGCGCCGTTCGGACCCTCCACGACGAAGTAGTCTGTTTTCAACAGCTCACGACAGGGGGACATGATGGCTGTTTTGGGTACGCCCTATCCGCTTTTTCAGCAGGCTTGGTTGGTCAACGACATCGAGAAAGCGATGAAGCACTGGCACGACACGTTTGGTGCCGGTCCGTTTTCGGTGACCGAGCACCACAAGTGCGACGAGTTTTGGTATCGCGGCACGAACCAGGAAGCCGACGTGTCGTATGCGTTCGGCTATCTGGGTGACACGATGATCCAGTTCATCGTGCAGCACGACGACACGCCGTCGATCTACCGCGACATGTACAAGGCAGGGCAAGAGGGCTACCACCACCTTGCGTACCTGGTCACCGACTTCCAGGCTGAGCGCCAGCGGTTGATCGACCTCGGTCTCGAGCCCGCCTGTGAATTGTTCGCCGACGGTGTGCATGCGTCGTACTTCGACACGCGCCACATCAACGGTGGATTCACCGAGATTCACGGCGACCCGCCCCACATCCTGCAGGTCTTCGCCCAGTGGCGTCGCGCGCATGAAATCCACCGCCCCGGCGACTCATTGATCTGGCGCCGCAAGCAGGGCCAGCGCTCCACCTGACCCCAAGGGTTCTCGGTGCACAGCTACCCGCTTTTTGCTACGTGGTGCGCCGAGAACTGGGTTGGCACAAATCGAGAAAGGGGCCGAGATGTCACGTGATGTGAAGGTTCTGGCGGAAGGTATCTACTTCGGCGAAGGACCGCGCTGGCACAGCGGTCGGCTGTGGTTCAGCGACTTCTACGCCCACGCCGTGAAGTCGGTGTCGCTCGCGGGGGACCTGCGCACCGAATTCGAAATCGACGACCAACCATCGGGTCTCGGCTGGATGCCCGATGGATCGATGCTGATCGTCGGGATGACGAAACGCCAGGTCCTGCGGCGGACGGCCGACGGCAAAGTGTCGGTGTACGCCGATCTATCCAACATCGCGACGTTTCATTGCAACGACATGGTCGTCGACGCCGAGGGTCGCGCGTTCGTGGGCAACTTCGGCTTCAACCTGGACGAAGAAGTGGCCAGTCGACCGGTGGAAGACGTGATCGCCAACCACAAGACGGCGAAGTTGGCGTGCGTCTCGCCGTCGGGGAAGGTTCGCGTGGCCGCCGACGACATGCACTTCCCGAACGGCTCGGTGATCACTCCCGATGGCAAGACGTTGATCGTCGGTGAGACCGTCGGGTTCTGTCTGACGGCATTCGACATTGCATCAGACGGTTCGTTGAGCAATCGCCGCGTCTGGGCCCCGACTCTCCCGAGGATTCCCGACGGGATCTGCCTCGACGCAGAAGGCGCCGTGTGGTTCGCCAATCCGATGGCAGCCGAGTGCGTGCGTATCGCAGAGGGCGGGGAAGTACTCGAGGTTCTCGAAACGGGTCAGTTGTGCTTTGCCTGCATGCTGGGCGGAGACGACGGCAAGACACTCTTCATGCTGACGGCTGACTCGGCCGACGCCCATGCCGCAGCGGCCAAACCAAGTGGACGGATCATGGTCTGTGAGGTCGACGTCGCACGCGCCGGGCTTCCGTGACGTCCGAGTACCGCTTTTCGGTGCAAGAAGTAGCGAAAAGCGGGTAGTTGCACACCGAGAACCCTTGGGGTTTCAGCGGGGGTGGTGGCAGGCCACGTAGTGGCCGACGGAGACCTCGGAGAGTTGAGGCTCTTCGCTCACGCACTTCTCGGTGGCGGCGGGACAACGCGTGCGGAAGCGACAACCCGACGGCGGATTGGCCGGTGACGGCGGCTCGCCTTCGAGGATTGCGCGACCTGTCTGCTTCGTGGGATCGGGAATCGGAATCGCACTGACGAGGGCGTGCGTGTAGTGGTGGCGGGGGTTCGACGCGAGGTCGCCGGCAGGGGAAACCTCGCAGATCTTGCCGAGGTACATCACGACCACGCGGTCGCTGATCGCGTGGACGACCGAAAGGTCGTGCGAAATGAACAAGAGAGACAGGCCGTAGCGGTCTTTCATGTCGCGGAGAATGTTGAGAATCTGCGACTGGATGCTGACGTCGAGCGATGAGACGGGTTCGTCGCAAATGAGCAACTTCGGTTCGATGGTGAGTGCGCGGGCGATGCTGATGCGCTGGCACTGACCACCAGAGAACTCGGTGGGCTTGCGGTCGCCGACCACTTCGGGGTCGAGACCGACCGACGAGAGAAGATCGCGAACCTTCGCCGCGCGCTCTTCTTCGTTGCCGCGTCCCCACACCTTGAGCGGTTGCTCGACGAGGCTCCTCACCTTCATGTGCGGGTCGAGCGAGCTGATGGAGTCCTGAAAGATCATCTGCATCGCGGGACGGACGTTGCGCAGTTCCTCGCCGCGCAGGCCGGCGATCTCGAGCCCCATCAACTTGATCGATCCACCACCGTTCGGGATGAGCCGCATGATCGCCTTGGCGAGCGTCGACTTGCCGCAGCCCGATTCGCCG
>SXZT01000096.1 GCA_005787785.1 Actinomycetota bacterium | reverse complement strand
TCGGCCAATTCACGCACTGCACGGTCCATCGCGGCCGTCGACACCTCGAAGTTCTCGGCAAGGCTGCGGTGGCCCTCGAGCATGATCTCGCCTGCCAATCCGAAGTCGTACGACGACATTGCAGCAGCGAACGATCGCACGTGGGCGTTCTCGGACACGACGTGAACCGCGCGCCGGCGAATCCGCTCATCGGCGAGCGCTGAAAGATCCCGCAACGCCACGTCTCGCAGCGGCCCGACAACCGCTTCGGCAGCGGCACACTCGGCCACGCGTGTCGCGTACGCGGAACTCTCCAGCCTGCGCGAGGCCACGAATCGAACAACCACCTTCACCGACTCGAGGACAGGCACGTGGGACACCTCGAGCGATCGGCAGTCGATCATGGTCGCCTGGCCCGCACGACCCGCGGCGATGCACAACTGGTCCATGATCCCGCAGGGAACACCCGTCGCATCGTGCTCGGCCTGCCGGCACAATTGCGCCAGTTCGACCGCCGAACCATGAAAACCCGATGCCAGCGCAGCCGCCACCTCGAGCGCGGCGCTCGAGCTCAGTCCCGCACCGATCGGAATCGTCGTCGACACCCTGCCCGTCACAGAGCGGGCGCCCGGCACCAAATGTCGAACCGCCTCGACGTAGCGCAACCAATGGTCACCCTCGATATCCGATGACGCCAACGACATCACGTCAGACTCACGAAACTCGATCACCGTCGAGCGATCGATCGCCATCGGAAACACCAGGCCACCGGTGTAGTCAGTGTGATCGCCAATCAAATTCACGCGCCCCGGCGCAATCGCACGGAAGAACTCAGGCATACAACGACTCGGGAATCCAGCCGCGGTGTGCGTCCATCATCTCGTCCACCAACGCCCAGATCTGGTCGAGATCCAACTCGGCCGCCGTGTGCGGGTCGAGCATTGCCGCGTGGTACACGTGCTCGCGCTTCCCCGTCAGCGCAGCCTCGACGGTCAGCGACTGCACGTTGACGTTCGTCTGCATCAACGCGGCCAACTGCGGCGGCAGCGAGCCCACCGCCTGCGGATGCAGTCCCCTCGAATCAACCACCACCGGAACCTCAACGCAGCAGCCGTCGGGCAGGTTCGAAATCAGACCGTGGTTCGGCACGTTCCCGTACACAGTCACCGCGTCACCCGTTTCCATCGCGTTGATGATCGAAGAGCCGTATTCCATGCTCGGCACCACGCGCAACTGCGCGGCAGGGTCTTCCAAGCGAGAACGCAGCTTTTCCCAACCTGCGATCTGGCGTTCGCAACGCCGCGGATACTCGTCCAGAGGCACACCGAAACGATCGAGCAAGTCGGGACGATCACGTTTGATGAACCACGGCACGTACTCGGCGAAATGTTCACTCGACTCGGTAACGAAATACCCCAGTCGGCGGAACATCTCGTAACGCACCGCATCGGACAAACCCTCGAATCCACCGTCGGAACGTTCTTCGTCACCGCGTGACGGCAACGGAAGATCCGTCGCACGACGCGCAATCAACGGATACAGATCTTCGCCGTCACGTTCGAAACGCAAGTAGAACGCCATGTGGTTGATACCCGCACACAGGTACGAAATTTCATCGACCGGCACACCGATGTCGTCGGCCAATTGCGCAGCCGTGTGCTGCACGCTGTGGCACAAGCCGATCGTGCGAATCGACGACGCACGAGACACCGACCAACACAACATCGACATCGGGTTCACGTAGTTCAACAGAACGGCGTTTGGACAGACCTCTTCCATCACGCGGCAGACGTCGAGCAACACCGGAATCGTTCGCAGGCCGCGCATGATGCCGCCGACTCCCAACGTGTCGGCGATCGTCTGCTCGAGGCCGTACTTCTTCGGAATCTCGAAGTCGACCACCGTCGAAGGGCGGTATCCGCCCACCTGGAACATTGTGATGACGTACGTCGCGCCGTCCAGGGCAGCCCGCAGATCTGTCGTCGCCTCGACCCGCCCCGGCACCCCCAAAGTGGCCAGAACCTTGCGCCCCACGACCTCCGAAGTGGCCAGTCGGCCTGGGTCGATGTCGTGAAGCACCACAGAGGCCCCAGCAAGGGCCGGCCGGCTGAAGATGTCGCCCATCAAATTGCGGGCAAAAACCGTGCTTCCGGCCCCCACAAACGCGATCCGCAGCCCCGTCACGCCGCCATCTTTGCAGAGGTCCCTTTCCGCTTCCCGACACCGATCGTCGGGTCGTTGTGTCGATCACGCCGTTCGACTGAAATCGCCGGCTCGGCGACGGGCGTCCTCGCGCTCGACTTCACCTGTGGTACGTGCCGCGTCCCATCCCAACAGCGGGGCGGCAAAGTGGGCAACGCGTTCGAGCGTCGCGCGGTCGACCCGACCCACCGTCCCGGCAACCAGACGTCGATCAACGATGTCCGACAACGTGCGGGCACCTTCGCTCGCGACTGCGAACACCACCTGCGCGGCGACGTCGCCCGACGGAAACACCTCAGCAAGACGCCGGTCCTCCAACACCAGGTGCAGAATCTCGACGTACTCGGTGCCGTAGAGACGTGCGATCAGTTCAGCTGACTTCGTCGACAAGCCAGCCTCGACCAGTTCCCTACCCGCGTCCGCGAGATACGGCCCAGCGTCGCGGGCCCAGGCGAACGCACCGAATGCGGCTCCTCGCCGCGACGTTGTCTTCACCTCGCGGACTCGCTTCAGTTCGTGCTTGAACAACTCGTCGACCATCTCTTCGGCTGTCGCACGTGCGGTGGTCCACTTGCCGCCACCAATCGTCCACACGTTGTCGATGCCGCGGTCCACGTGGTGGTACAACTCGTGGCGTCGGCTCGCGGTGTAGGTGCCCTCGGCGCCCGGCGCCTTGATCAACGGGCGCACGCCAACCGTGGTCAGTTCGACGTCCGCCTCGTCGAGCGGGCGCTCGGTACGACCCATCGTCGAGTTCACCGTGTCGATAATCGATCGCACGTCGTCGCGATTGGCACGAATCTCTTCGCCGCCCATCGGCGTGTCGGTGGGGCCGATGAAGGACTTTCCCATCCACGGCGAAACGATGACGTGCCGCCCCGACTTTGCTCGGGCGAACACTGCATCGCGCACCACACCCCCACCCAACGGACGGGTGAGGATGTGGACCCCCTTCGAACGGTCGACCTCCACCCCCGCATCACGCCCCAAGGTCCCAAGAACCGCATCGATCCATGGTCCGGCCGCATTGACCACGACCTTCGAACGCACCCCGAACGACTCTCCCGTCAGCAGGTCGGTCGCGCGAACCCCTTCGACGACCAAACGGTCACTCTGCTGGTCGACGACGAACCCGTCGGCGCTGCAGTGGTTGATGAGAACCGCCCCGGCCGCCTCCGCGGACTTCACGTAGGCCAGCAACAGCCGCTCGGGATGCACGTTCAGGGTGTCGTGATAGGCGAACGCCCCGAGGAGACCCGCGGGTTCCAGCCACGGCACCGACTGAAGCAACGTCTTCTTCGACATCCAACGCGGGTGCGGGATACGCAGCGACGCGGGAGCTTCGCGATTGCGGTCGAACGACAACAAGTCGTACAGCGCCATGCCGGCGCCGAGAAGGGGCGCGCCGGGCTTGCTCCAACGCCACGCGGGCATGATGAACTTCGTCTGCTCGACGAGGTGCGGCGCACCGAGCGCGAGAATGCGCCTCTCACGCAGACTCTCGCGCACGACCGCGAAGTCGTATTGCTCGAGGTAACGAATACCCCCGTGGATGTACTTGGTCGTGGCGGCGCTCGTTTCGGCTCCGAAATCGCCACGGTCGACCAAGGCCACCTTCAGGCCCCTCGAAGCGGCCTCTCTGGCCACCCAGACGCCCGTGATGCCCCCACCGACGACGACGACGTCAAAGCCCTCGCGCAGTCTCTCCACGGGACGGGAGAGCATCTCAGACCCCCATCCGGCCGACGACTAGCGACATGGCCCAAGTTTACGGCTCCACGGATCGCTGGTGTGGGTCGACGATCGAAGAACCCCCCACTGAGTGACACAGACCTAGGATCAGCACGATGATTGATTGGGCAGCAGATGTGATCGACAAGATCGGCTTCGTGGGGGTCGCCATTCTCGTCGCACTCGAAAACGTCTTTCCCCCGATTCCATCGGAACTCATCCTGCTGCTCACAGGTTTCAACGTCAGCGAAGGCCGCTTCGACTTCGTCAGCGGTGTCATCGCCGCAACGGTTGGCTCGGTCGTCGGTGCGTACTTCCTCTACGCAATCGGCAGGCTCGTTCACGAAGAACGACTCGAGAAGTTGCTTGCCGGAGTCGGCAAGTACCTCGGCCTGAAGAAGAGCGACGTCCACAAGGGCTTCCAGTGGTTCGAACGACACGGCACCGCCGTCGTTCTTTTCGGCCGCCTCATACCGGTCGTACGATCCGTCGTCTCGATCCCAGCCGGCGCGGAAAAGATGCCCGTTCTGCGCTTCACCCTTCTCACTGCCGCCGGCTCCCTCGTCTGGAACATCGTCTGGGTCGCCATCGGATGGGGCCTTGGTGACCAGTGGGAGAAAGCGGGCACCTGGGGTGACTACCTGCAATACGGCGTGATCGCGGCCATCCTCCTCGGCCTCGCCGTCATTGTCATCCGCGCCCGCCGACGCCGAATCGCCTAGCCCGTTTACTGAACCTTCACCTCACCCGATATCGTCAGGGTCGGTAAATACGCGGGTGTAGCTCAATGGCTAGAGTTCCAGCCTTCCAAGCT
>SXZT01000095.1 GCA_005787785.1 Actinomycetota bacterium | reverse complement strand
GCACCTTTTCACCCTTGCCTTTGAGTTTCCCCTCCGGTGGTTTGTTTTCTGTTGCACTGTCCGTGAGGTTGCCCCCACCTGGCTCGCGCCAGCACTTTGCCCTGTGGAGTCCCGACTTTCCTCGACGCACTTGCGTGTGCCGCGGCCACCCGACCAACTCACCAACCCTCAGTGTAACGATGCGCATTTGCGTGCACTCGGGGGATTCGTCGCAGATTTGGTGCGACGGCGACCCGCGTACTCGTACGCCCCTAACAGCTGGCGTACTCGTACGCCCTTAACAGCTGGCGTACTCGTACGCCAGTGAATTGAGGCTCGGGGTGTCGAGGCTGAGCTGTGTCTTCGTGCCCGCTTCGCTCGTCTTGCCGATGGCGAAGGTGATTGCGGCGAGGCTGCCGAACGCACCCGGTACGGCTGCAGGATTTGCCTTACCGGTGGTTTCGTTGACCGAAGGTGCGATGCCCTTGCCGCCGGGGATGATCGCCTGGGCGAGAACGGCGGCGTGACGGGCCTCGTCCTGCCCGATCGTCATTGCCGCACCGCGCACCGCGGGCTGCGAGATCAGCGACACGTAGTACTGGTACGTCGCGGCGGCGAGATTCTCGAGGCCATGGGCGAGAACGAGAAGATCGTCGACCGGGGTGTCGCTTGCTTCGACGCCCCTGTCCTTGTTGCCCGTGATCAGTTCGACTGCCGGCGCGATGTAGAGCGTGTTGATCCGCTCGTTCGCGCACTCGAAAGGTTCGCCCCCTGCTTTCTTGATGGCTTTGCTCAGCGCGGCCGCGTGCGACTTGTGGTCGTCCTGGAAGCGCTTGACGACGGGCAGAACCGCTCCCGGAAGAATGCCGAGCCCGGCGACTGCGGTATACGCATCGATCGCGCACCACTCGAGGGACGACGCCGTGCGAAGCAGCACGATGTCGCTGACATTTGCTTCGGGAAGCCCGGTGGTGGTGGGAGATTCACCGATTCGCGGATACGCGGTGGATACCTTGTCGTTCTTGCCGCACGCGGCGAGGATCGCAGCCGAAGCGAGCGCGAGCCCGCCGGACTGCAGGAACTTGCGTCGGTTGAAAGCGTTGTCGTTTACGGGAGTGTTCATGGTCAGGCGGCTTTTCCGATCAGGCGGGGTAGGTCTCGGGGTCGATTGCGGCCTCTGGGTCGAGGGCCATGATGTCGTCGAGTGCTGTCGAACCGGAGAGACCGACGAGAACCGCGGCCTGGCGGGCCTCGATCGGGATGATCGACGCAACGAGCGTGGCGCCGTCGATGCCGCGCAATGTGCCGAGCACCTTCAGGTGCGTGGCGACCAAGGCGTTTTCCAGACCAGCGAGATGTGCCGCGGTATCCCGGGTGGTTCCACCCGAGGCCTTCGCCGACTGTTCTGCGAAGAACTTCTCATTGCGTCCGGTCGGGGCCTTGCGTCCGAGCAGACCGGTCAACGATTGCGCGGCGGCACGATGGTGCGCACCGAAGAGTTCGGCGACTGCCCCCAGATCGTCTCTCGCGGCGGCCGAGACACGGGCGTATATGTCGACCATCGCGAACTCGAGGCCGAGCGCGTAGGAGAGAAGAGCGGCGTCAGCGCTGGTGGGTTGTTTTGGCGGCGCCGTGGTGCTGGTGTCTGCCACGAGGGATCCTTTCTCAGACCTGACTTGCGGTACAGGTTCACCGACGGGGGCGGGGCGGTGCAACTTTAGAAGTCGAGGGCGGTCAGGTCGGGGATCCAAGCCTTCGCGGAGCGAAGAGTTGCGGCCCAATCGGTGCGTGACGTGGCACGGGCGGAGTCGCTCGTGCGCGGCGTGACCGTGGTCGCAGGTACCCAGGTCGAGACCGCCGCGTCGAGGGTCGGCCATACGGCCTCGGTATCGCGTGCCGAGCCGGCGAGGTGGGCCGCACCGAGGGTCGTCGCTTCGGAAACGGGGGACACTTCGATCGTCTTTCCGGTGGCGTCGGCGAGCAACTGCACAAACGTCGCGTTGCGTGACATGCCGCCATCGACACGCAGAGTCGCAGGCGCTCCCACGCCGCGCGAGGTTGCATCTCGAAGGGCCGCATCGACCAGATCGGCCCCGCGCTGAGCAATTCCTTCGAGAACGGCCCGCACAACATGTCCCCGGTTGGTTCCACGCGTGAGACCCGTCAACGTGCCACGGGCGCCGTAGTCCCAGTGTGGAGTGCCGAGGCCGAGAAGCGCGGGCACGTATGCGACACCTTCGGTGCCGCCCGCGGTGCGCGCAACTTCATCGCTTTCCTCCGGTGAGGAGATGAGGCCCATGTCGGTACACAACCATTCGACGTTGGTTCCTGCCGACAGCATGATCGCCTCGGTTCCCCAGTGGATGTCCCGCGTATCACCGTCGAGCGAGAAAGCAACGATGGGAAAGGTTCCGTACGTCGTGCGTGCGGCTTCGGTCGGCCCAACGCGACCCGTGTACATGTCGAGCATCCCTCCGGTACCGAAGGTGATCTTCGTGCGACCCGGTGAGATGCAGCCCTGTCCGACGAGCGACGACTGTTGATCGCCGATGCGCGCGGCCAATGCGATGCCATCCAAGCCGGGATGGCCGGCGATGTGGCCGACAACTTCGCGTGACGCGACCACCCGCGGGAGGCATTCGACCGGCAGGCCGAAGATTCCGCAGACCCGCGGATCCCAATCGACGGCTTCGACGTCGACGAGGCCCGTGACCGCGGCATTCGTGTGGTCGGTGACGAACGCGGCTCCGCTGCTCAACTTCCACGTCAGCCACGTGTCGATCGTTCCGAATCGAATATCGTCGACGGGTGTCTTGGTGGCGTTGTGCGCGACAAGCCACGCGGCCTTCGTGGCGGTTTGGTTGGGTGCGATTGCAAGGCCGTATTCGGATTTGGCGGTGATGCATTCGACAACCGTGCGCAGGTCCTGCCAACCGATGCCGGGTCCGATCGGTTCGCCGCTGCGTGCGTCCCATGCGACGACCGAGGCGCGTTGGTTCGTGATACCGAGAGACGAAACGGCCAGACCCTTGTTCCGCTGCATGACGGAGGTCGCCGCGTCGAGCGCCGCACGGTAGGTTTGTATCGCGTCGAATTCGACGAGACCCGGTGACGGCGTCGACGGTGGTTGCGTGACGTGTTGGTAGTCGACGAGTACACCCTCGGCGTCGACGAGTGCGGCACGCAATCCACTGGTACCGACATCGATGACAAGCACCGCGCTTCTGTCTCCGCGTGCGACGGTCACCGAGGGCGCATTCCGTTCTTCTGCAGAAAATTACCGAGCAGGCCACCGATCACACTTGCGACGAGTGAGAGGGAGAACGAGGTGAGGATGCGCATGGCGCGCACGTCGCCGCCGGTTGCGATGCGGAGTACGAGAAACACCACCTGAGCCGCAACGAAGACACCCGCGCCGGCGAGTACGGCGTGGGCCATCGGTCGCTGCGATTGCTGACGCCACGCGGCGACACCCGAGCCAAGTACGAAACCGAGGACGGCGACGAGGGACAGAAGAGGTGCCCAGCCGCTGGTGTCGTTGTTGTTGTCGAGAACGAAGCGCGCAACGAGTGTCGGTGGAACCGCGAAGAGAAGCGTGACGCTTCCACCTGCCCGCAGTGCCTCCTGGTCGAGAGGTAAAGGGGAACTGCTCATGGGACACATTTGAGCAGCCGCGGTCGGTGCGGCGCCCATGCAGGAACAGGGCCGTGTGACGAAGATCGCAGATTTTGCTTATTCGCAGGACTTGCAGATTGGGAGGGAAAGTTTTAGCGTCATATTCGTGAAGTCACCCGAGCAGCTTTCCACCGCATTTCGCGCCGCCGGACTGAAGGTCACCCCGCAGCGCCAACTGCTGTTCCGTCTGTTGCACGGCAACGAGATGCACCCCACCGCGGAGACGCTCTACGAAGTCGCCGTGGCGAAAATGCCGGGTATCTCGTTGCGCACCGTGTACCAAACGCTCACCGACCTCGCGGCGATGGGCGAGTTGCAGCAGATCCAATTGGGTGGGGCGGCGCGTTTCGACCCGAATGTCGACGACCATCACCACAGCGTGTGCACCACGTGTGGCGAGGTCCGTGACGTCTATGTGCCCGACGCCGGCGCGATCTCGGTCGCGGGCCTCGATGGTTTTTCCGTGCACGCCGCACGGATCGTGTTCTCAGGCAAGTGTCCGCAGTGCGCGAGTGCTGCCGACGCACTGTCTGCAGTGAAGCAATAACCCCAAAAACCAAAACCAAAGAGAATCCCAAGAGAGACCCAAGAGAAAAGGAGCAGTCATGGCCGGACTTGCCGGAACCAAGACACACGAAAACCTGAAGGAGGCGTTCGCCGGCGAAAGCCAGGCCAACCGCCGCTACCTCTGGTTCGCCCAGAAGGCGGACGTCGAGGGCTACCCCGATGCGGCGGCACTCTTCCGCTCGGTTGCAGAAGGCGAGACCGGTCACGCGCACGGTCACCTCGACTTCCTCGCACAGGTCGGCGACCCGGCAACGGGCGAGCCGATCGGCGAGACCGAGGAGAACTTCAAGGCGTCGGTCGTCGGCGAGACGTACGAGTACACCCAGATGTACCCAGGCTTCGCCAAGACCGCCCGCGACGAAGGCTTTGCGGAGATCGCCGACTGGTTCGAGACGCTTGCACGCGCCGAGAAGAGCCACGCCGGCCGCTTCCAAGAGGGCCTGAAGTCCCTCTGATCGGAAACGGTTGCGACAAGGCGGGGCGTCGGTGAGACCGGCGCCCCGCAAAGTCGTGGCAATTGAACGAAGACCTGCACATTGAAGACGAAGAAGAGAAAAAGCAAATGACGATCACCTACGACCCGAACCATCCGAAATACCTCGACGAAGCCGACGTTCGGGCCGAGCTCACCCGCGTTTACGACTTGTGCCACGGGTGTCGACTGTGTTTCAAGTACTGCACGTCGTTTCCGACGCTTTTCAAGTTTGTCGACCAACACGATGATCAGGATGCGGGAAAGATGACGATCGTCGAGCAGGACCAGGTCGTCGATGAGTGCTTTCAGTGCAAGCTTTGCTACGTCAACTGCCCCTACATTCCGGGCTTGCACGAGTGGGAACTCGACTTCCCACGCCTCATGCTGCGCGTCGACGCAATGCGTCAGGCAACCAAACAGTTTCCGTTGCGCAAGCGCCTCACCACCACGTTCATGGGCCACACCGACGCTCTGGGCAAGGTCGCCACGACCGTTTCGCCCCTGGCGAACAAGGTTCTCAATGCTCCTGCCGGCTCGGCAATCCGAAAGGTCGTCGAAAAAACCGCGGGTGTTTCCAGCAAGCGCCTCCTTCCGCCCTTCGCCAAGGTGCGTTTCTCGACATGGTTCAAGAAGCGCGTGAAGCCGGTCATCGCCAGGCGTCAGGGTCGCGTTGCGGTCTTCCCGACGTGTCTCGTCGAGTACCAGGAGCCGGGGATCGGCAAGGACCTCGTCAAGGTCTACGAGAAAAACGGCGTCGAGTGCTCGCTCGCCGAGGGAGCGTCATGTTGCGGCGCGCCCTACCTGCACAGCGGCGACGCAGAGAAGTTCAAGAAGGTCGCCGCAGACAACATCACGGCGCTCGCCGCTTCGGTGCGTCAGGGCAACGACATCGTGGTTCCCCAGCCGACGTGTGGCTACATCCTGAAGAAGGACTACGTCGACTACGTCGGAGGTGCCGATGCGCAACTCGTCGCTGCCAACACCTACGACGCAGCCGAGTACCTGATGCGCCTCCACAAGGCCGACGACACCGAACTAGTCACCGAGTTCCCCGGTGAAGTGCCCGAAAAGATCACCTACCACGCACCGTGCCACCTTCGCGCCCAGAACATCGGCCTGAAGAGCCGCGACCTTCTCAAGTTGACCGGGGCGAAGATCAAGCTCGTCCAAACATGCTCTGGAATTGACGGCATGTGGGGTCTGCGTGCGGAGAATGCCGACCTGTCGATGCCGATCGCGAAGAAGCTTGCCGACGAAATCACCGCAGCAGATGGTGATGAAGTGGCGGGCGACTGTCACCTCGCCAACACCGCGATCAACGAACAGACGGGCAAGGCTCCGAGCCACCCCCTGCAGTTGCTCGCGCGCGCGTACGGCATCCCCGAAGAGAATTGACGCAAGACAACCAACAAAGAATACAACCAACAAAGAAAGGAAGACGAAGTGCCCCCCACAACCGTTTCCCGCAAACTGACCGTCGACGACATCCTCGACCTGCGTGCCTACGAAAAGGTGCGTGCGGAGAAGAAGGCCGCGACGATCGAGACCAAGCGCCGCCGTCGTATCGAACTCGGCACCGTTGTCACGGTGATGTTCGAGAGCCGCGACACGATGTGGTACCAAATCCAGGAGATGTTGCGCGCCGAACGCGTGATCTCCGAGGATGGTGTGCTCGACGAACTGCGCGCCTACAACCCGCTCATCCCCGAGCCCGGTCAACTGTGCGCGACGATCTTCGTCGAGCTCACCTCGGATGCCGCGATGCGCGAGTGGCTGCCCAAGTTGGTCGGCATCGAGCGTTCGTTCCGGATCCGGCTGGCCAACGGACAGGAAGTCGCCCCGGTCACCGACGAACAGCACGACTCCACGCTGACGCGTGAAAACGTCACGGCTGCCGTTCACTACATCCGCTTCGAGTTCGGCCCCGGCGACCTGGCGGCCTTCGGAGAGGGGCCCGTGCAGTTGCTCTGCACCCACCCGAACTACCTCGAGGTCGCCGAACTGGCGCCCTTCACCGTCGCCGAACTGGCGACGGATCTCGGCATTTAGTCGGAAACAAGGGATTTGCGCCGCCAGTCGGGGCGGGTTTATTGTCCCTTCCACGGTGAGACATCGGTCACGTTTCGGGGGGAACGTGGCCGATGCCCACCAACTACGCGAGTTACGTGAAGTGGGGGCAGAACGTGACAATCACCGACATTTCCTGGCGTCAGAAGGGTGCCTGCCAGGGCCTTGATCCAGCAGTGTTCTTCCCGGACGAGGGCGACGATGCCGCGGCCTCGGTGGCGGTTTCGGTCTGTGGCACCTGTGACGTGCGCATCGCATGTCTCGAGCACGCCCTCGCATCCCGGGAAAAAGAGGGTGTCTGGGGTGGCACGACCGAGCGCGAACGTCGGCGCATCATCCGCCAGCGCCGTCGCACGGCCTGAGACGAAACCAGGCGTAGCAAAGATTCCGCTGCACGCGAGACTGAGTGCGTGACCGCATCGCACCCACGCCCGCTCGCCGACTTCGGTGGATGGCCCGCCGTCCTGGGCACGCTGATCGCGCGTCGCGATCTCGAACCGGAAGTCGCCGAGGCCGCGATCACCGAAATCCTCGAGGGGTCGGCAACGCCGTCGCAGATGACGGCATTCATCGTCGCGTTGCGCGCCAAGGGCGAGACTGCACCCGAACTCGCGGGGATGTTGCGGGCCGTGCGTGCGGCCGGACAACGCGTCGATCTTCCCGCTGATGTCGCGAGTCGCGCGATCGACATCGTCGGTACCGGTGGTGACATGTCGCAATCGTTCAACGTGTCGACGCTGACGGCTTTCGTCGTTGCCGGCGCCGGTGTTCCCGTGTGCAAGCACGGCAACCGCGCGGCGTCGTCGAAGTGTGGCGCCGCCGACCTGCTGGAAGAGTTGGGCGTCGCAGCCGAGCTTGATCCCGTGGGTGTCGCCGAATGCATCGCAGAAGCAAACATGGGTTTTTGTCTCGCCGCTCGATTCCATCCGGCGTTCCGTTACACGGGCCCGTCGCGGCGCGAGATCGGTATCTCGACCGCGTTCAACCTGCTCGGGCCCATGGCCAATCCGGCCCCCATTTCGTCGATGCTCGTCGGCGTTGCCGTGCCGTGGATGATGCGGCCAATGATCGAGGCACTCGGATCACGCGGCGTGCGGTCTGCGTGGGTCGTGCACGGGCACGGAGCAGTCGATGAGATCACGCTCGGTGGACCATGCCGGGTGATGGCGCTGCGCGCGGGCGAGATCACAGAGTTCACGGTTGACGCTGCGGACGTCGGCTTTTCCAATGCGCCGCTGGAAGCGATCAAGGGTGGCGATGCCAAGGAGAACGCGGCAATCGCGCGTCGCATTCTCGGAGGCGAGGCGGGGCCCATGCGGGACACCGTGGTATTCAATGCCGCGGCTGCACTGCACGTGGCCGGTGTCGCAGCTGACCTGGCCGCGGGGCGTGTACTGGCCGAGGCGTCGATCGATGGTGGTGCTGCCGCGTCGGTCCTCGACCGACTCGTCCTCGCGAGCGATCGCGCGGCCAAGCGCCTCGAGCAATAGGTCATCTCGAGACGAGCGGTGGTGTGACGTGACGATCGTTCGTGTGCCCGGTAGTTCCGCCAACTTGGGTCCGGGTTTCGACGGACTCGGCATGGCCCTCGGGCTCCATGCCGAAGTCGGTGTCGTGGGCGTCGACGAAATGCCCGAACGCGGGAAGGTCGCCGACGAACACCACCCTGCGACAATCGCGTTTCGGATTGTGGGCGGCGACGGCAACGTCTGGGTGCGCAGCGAGATTCCGATGGGTCGCGGACTCGGATTTAGCGGTGCGGTGCGCGTCGGTGGAGCCGTGCTCGGTGTGATGCAATCGCGTCACACCGCGTCTCTCGATGGGGTAATGACGCAGACGGTCATCGACGTGACCGCGCGGCTCGAGGGCCACGCCGACAACGTTGCGGCATCGCTGCTGGGCGGTGTGGTCGGAACGAATGGCCGTCGTGCGGTGAAGGTGCCCCTCGGCGGCCGGCTCGCCGAGGAGATGTCCGTCGTCGTGTGGATTCCCGACTTCACGACATCGACGTCGGACTCACGGGCGAGAATGCCGGCCAGTGTGCCGTTCGACGCGGCGGTGTTCAACGTGACCCACACCGCGCTCCTTGTCGCGGCCCTCGCCGCAGGTGACATCGACGCCCTGGGTGAGGCCACGGCGGATCGTTTGCACCAGGACCTGCGATTGGCCAAGGCGGAACCGAGCCGTGCGGCAATGGTGGCAATGGTCGAAGCCGGTGCCGTGTCGGCGTGGCTCAGTGGGTCGGGGCCGACGGTGGCCTGTTTCGTGCGGTCCGACGAGGCCGACCGGGTGATGGCTGCGCTGCCGACGAATGGCCGCGCGCGGGTCGTATCGATCGACCACCAGGGGGCCCGGCTCGTCAACGTGTGACACCCCGTTGTCACGCTGTGTGCATGACGACAAACGAGAGCCTCACCATCGATTGCGACACCTGCTGCATGCGTGACACCGATGCCTGCGGCGACTGCGTGGTCAGTTTTCTCATCGGCCGCAATCCCGATGAGGCAGTCGTTCTCAGTCTCGACGAGGTCCGTGCGGTGAAGTTGCTCGCAAACGCGGGAATGGTGCCTACGCTTCGGCACCGTGCCGTCTGACGCGCAGTCCCGTACCGAAACGGCACTCCACGATTACGCCCGCCACGTGTGCGACGTCGGCACGCGAGCGGGTCTTCATCGGGTCGGAATCGCCCCAGCGCATCGGTTCGATCGAGCTCGCCGGGCAATCGACGACAGAAACGCGCGTGGTTTGGCCGACACGATGCAGTTCACGTTTCGCAACCCCGCACGGTCGACCGATCCGTCGACGATCGTGCGCGGTGCACGCTCGATCATCGTGGGCGCGGTGGCCTACCACGAGCCGGCGCCGGACCGTGCCTCCAAATCGCAGTCGACTTCGGCTCGTGTGGCGCGTTACGCATGGCGCGACAACTACGCGGCGATGCGTGCCGCACTCGGCGCGGTTGCCGAAGAGCTGAAGTCGGTGGGCCACCGCGCGGTGGTCGTGGCCGACGAGAACGCGCTTGTCGACCGCGAAGCCGCATACCTTGCGGGTCTTGGTTGGTACGGAAAGAACGCCAACCTCTTGCTCGTCGACGCGGGAAGTTGGTTCGTGCTCGGGGGAGTCGTGACCGATGCGGTGCTGCCCACATCGACACCCGCAGCGGATGGGTGCGGATCGTGTCGACGATGCCTCGACGGTTGCCCGACGGGTGCGATCATCGAACCCGGTGTCATCGACGCCGCGCGGTGCCTTGCATGGGTGATCCAGAAGCCCGGCATGGTTGATCGTGCGCTGCGTGAGGCAATCGACGACCGCATCTACGGATGTGACGACTGTCAGGAAGTGTGTCCGCCTTCGACGCGCTCGGTGCGCGTTTCGCTCTCGCGCCGCGGCGACGATTCGCAGTTGACGGCGAGCGTCGACCCGGTCGCGATCCTGGCGATGAGTGACGCGGAAATCATGTCGCAATTCGGTCGCTGGTACATTCACGACCGCGAGGCGCGGTGGGTGAGGCGCAACGCCCTCATCGTGTTGGGAAACCGGGCGCGTCGCGACGATGTCGCGGCCCGCGATGCGATTGCACGGAGCCTTGTCGACGACGACCCTTACGTGCGGGCACATGCGGTGTGGGCCGCCGGACGCGTGGGCCACACCGATCTTCTGCCCACCAGCGACACGAGCGACGTGGTTCGTGCGGAATTGCGAGACCTGCCCGCACCGCGTGGGTAACACTGGAGTCACATGTCCGGCCGTCACCTTCTCGTCACCAACGACTTTCCGCCCAAAGTCGGCGGCATTCAGTCGCTGTTGTGGGAATGGTGGCGTCGCCTGCCTTCCGACCAGTTCGCCGTGCTGACGAGCCCCTACAAGGGTGCTCGCGAGTGGGACGCACAGCAGCCGTTTCGTGTCGAACGCGTTCGTGAGTCGGTGTTGTTGCCACACCCGTTGATGGTGAAGCGCATCAACGACCTTGCGCGCGACGTCGGGGCCGACTTCGTGGTCCTCGACCCGGCCGTGCCGCTCGGCGTCATCGGCCCCAACCTCGATCTGCCGTACGCCGTCGTGCTGCATGGCGCAGAGGTCACGGTTCCCGGGCGGTTGCCGGGTTCGCGGCAAGTGCTCGGACGGGTCTTGCGTCGCGCGACTCATTGCATCGCGGCGGGCAACTATCCCGCGCGCGAAGCCGAACATGCCGCTGGACGTGCACTGCCGACAACGGTCGTAGCGCCGGGCGTCGACACCGATCGGTTCCGTGTGCTCGACGATGTCGCGCGCCGTGCGGCACGCGAACGGTTCGGGATACCGATTGACGCCGAGTTGATCGTCGGGGTGAGCCGGCTGGTGCCACGCAAGGGCTTCGACACCGCGATCGCGGCGGTCGCGCGCATGGCGCGAGCACGACCGAACCTCGAACTCGTGATCGCGGGTGCGGGCCGTGATGAGGGTCGCCTGGCCCGACTCGCGCGCGACCGCGGCGCACCGGTGCGGTTCCTCGGTCGCGTGACGTTCGAGGATTTACCGTTGCTCTACGGGTGCGCAGACGTGTTCACCATGCTGTGCCGCAACAGATGGCTCGGGCTCGAACAAGAGGGCTTCGGAATCGTCTTTCTCGAAGCCGCCGCGTGCGGTGTGGCACAGGTAGCGGGCGCCAGTGGCGGTGCGGCCGAGGCGGTGGACGACGGGGTGACGGGCATCGTCGTCGACGACCCCGACAACGTCGAAGAGGTCGTGGATGCGTTCGAGCAGCTTCTCGATGACGATGCGGTTCGCCGTTCGATGGGGGCGGCTGCGCGGGTACGCGCCGAGGCCGAGTTCTCGTACGAAGTGCTCGCCGAAAAGCTGTGGAATACGCTTTGCACGCTGCCATGACCTCAAAAACCCGCATCAGCACTTCACCGATCGTTCGCCTCGACCTCTTCGCATCGGCGCTCTTTGCCGTCGTGGCCGTGGTCAGTGCGATCATCTTCGACGACCTCTTTCGCGTCATGATTGTCGTCGTGTCGCTCGCGCTCTTCGCGGTCGGCGTCGCCACGTTTCTCATCGGCTTCTTCGCCGCCGTGCAGCGCAGTCGTGGAAGCGAGATTTCCGTCTCGCAGTTGTTCTTCCTGACCGGCGAGACGGCACCACGCGACGTGAAGGTCCCGATGCTCGCCGCACTGTCGGTGCAGACCGTGGTGGGAATCGCGACGGCCATTGCCCGGCCGACCACCGATGGTAAGGCGGGAAGCGTCCTTGCTTTCGGCGTGCTGGTGCCCATGCTCGGGCTCGGACTGAATGGACTGTGGGCCAGCCGCCACGGCATTTTCGGTGACCGCGGCGGGCCGGCCAGGACAGACAATTCCTCCGCCGACGCAGACGAATAAGCCGTGCGTCGGTGCTGCCGTGCGCCACAATGGGGGAATGGCCGACACCGCCAAGCAAACGACCGTCATCTCCGCGTCGCCCGATCGTTGTTTTCAGGTTGCGACCGAATTCGAGCGTTATCCGGAGTGGGCCAAGGACGTGAAGGAAGCGGTCGTGCTCGAGCGTGATGCGCAGGGCCGCGGCACGAAGGTCGAATTCCGTGCGTCGGCGCTCGGTCGCAGCACGCACTACACACTCGGCTACACCTACGGTGAATCACCGCTCACCATCGCTTGGCGTCTCGTCGACGGCGACATCATGCGCACCCTCGACGGCGACTACATGTTCGAGGCGGTTTCCAACGGCACGCTCGTGACGTACGACCTCTCAATCGACCTCGTGATTCCGCTGCCCGGCTTCGTGAAGCGGCGTGCCGAGAACCGTATCTTGCACACGCTCACCGAGCTGAAGTCGCGCTGCGAAGCCTGAAATCGCCCCCGGTCAGGCGACCCCAATGAGAAGACTGGGCATCGACATCGGTGGGACGAAGACCTTGTGCGTCGTCGTCGACGGCAGCGGCGGCGATACGCATGTCGTCGAAGAGCGTCGAGTCGCGACCGATGCAACAGGTGATGTGGTCGCTGCAGTCGTCGGTCTTGCCCGTGGATTCGAAGACGTCGTATCCTTGGGGTTGGGAATCGCGGCTCTCGTCACGCGTGACGGCACCGCGGTGACGACGACGCATCTGCCGGGCGTGCGCGACGTGCCGCTGCGCGCGGTGTTGTCAGAGCAGTTGGATTTGCCCGTGGTGGTCGACAACGACGGCACGTGTGCCGCAGTCGCCGAGTGGCGACTCGGCGCCGCGCGCGGGTACGACGAGGTGCTGGCCGTCACCATCGGCACCGGAATCGGCGGAGGCACGATCGTCGGTGGCCGGGTGGCCCGGGGGGGCAACGGTTTTGCGGGGGAGTACGGGCACATGGTCGTGGAGCGCAACGGCCTTGCCTGTCCGTGCGGACGCCGTGGGTGCTGGGAGGCCTACGTGTCGGGCCGCGGTCTTGCGCGCATCGCCGGCGCGCCAAGTTCCGAGGCCGTGCTCGAGGCGTACGCGCGTGGTGACGAGTCGGCGACGCGTGCCCTGGGCGAGTTCGCCGATTGGGCGGCACTCGGTCTGCACAATCTGGTCAACATCTTCGACCCTGCGTGCATCGTTCTCGGGGGAGGACTTGGCGCACGCAGTGAAATTGTCGCAGCGATCACGCGCCGTTTTCAAGGAGTCGAACAGAGTCACGTGGGTCGTGCGTTGCCGGTGATCGCCGCAGCACCACTGGACGAGCGCGCCGGAGCGATCGGCGCAGCCTTCGTCGGTGCGGGCGACTGAGCCGCGCAGGCGTCAGGGACAGTTCTGCGTCATGCGACGCAGGCCTTCGCGCCACTGTGCGTGTGCGATGTCGGCGAAGATCTTGAATTCGAGATTCGGCTCGAAACAACGGTCGATACGGCGTGATGCTGCCGCATCTTCAGGGGTTGTCCACACGCCCTCGGCAAGACCCGCCAACAACGCCGCACCAACGGCGGTCGTTTCGCGATCGATGGGTCGTTCGACGACGATTCCCAATTGGTCGGCCTGAATCTGCATCAGGCGGTCGTTCCCCGCGGCACCACCATCGACGCGCAACGTACGGATGGGAATCCCCGTCGCTGCGGTCATGGCCTCGACGACGTCGCGAGTCTGGAACGCCATCGCTTCGAGTGTGGCGAGCGCGAGGTGTGCGGCGGTCGTTCCGCGGGTGATGCCGAACACCGCGCCGCGCGCCTCGGCATCCCACCACGGGCTGCCGAGGCCCGTGAGTGCCGGCACGAAAACGACACCACCCGTGTCGGTGACCCGCGCGGCAAGCGACTCAATGTCGCGCGACTCGCGAATGATCCCGAGTCCATCGCGAAGCCACTGCACCGCGGCGCCGGTGACGAAGATCGAGCCCTCGACGGCATAGGTCGTTTCGCCCGCGATTCTCCACGCGACGGTTGTGAGCATTCCTTCGCTCGGCGATGGGCAGCGGGTCCCGGCGTTCATGAGGACGAAGCTGCCGGTGCCGTAGGTGTTCTTCGCATCGCCTTCCGCGAAACATGCCTGGCCGAAGAGCGCAGCCTGTTGGTCGCCGGCGATACCGGAGATGGGAACGCCCGTGGGCAGACCGTTGACCGACGTGACCCCGAAGCGTCCGCTCGAGTCACGCACCTCGGGCAACGACTCCATCGGCACCCCGAGCAAGTCGCAGATTTCGAGGCTCCATTCGTGTGTCCTGATGTCCCAGAGCAACGTTCGACTGGCGTTCGACTCGTCGGTGGCAAAGACGGCACCGCCCGTCAGCTTCCAGAGAAGCCAAGTGTCGACCGTGCCGAAGGCAAGTCTGGGCGTGGGCGTCACGCCGTTGCGCAGCATCCATTCGATCTTCGTGCCGCTGAAGTACGGGTCGAGCACGAGACCCGTGGCAGCGCGCACGGTGGCAAGGTGCGGGGCGAGTTCGACACAGCGCTGCGCAGTGCGCCTGTCCTGCCAGACGATGGCCCGTCCGAACGTCGCTCCGGTCGTGCGATCCCAGGCGACGATGGTTTCGCGCTGGTTTGTGATGCCAATGGCGGCCGGCATCGTGCCGACGCGGGCGATGACGTCGGCAAGGGTTCGTCGCGTGACGTTCCAGATTTCATCGGCATCGTGCTCGACGAGGCCCGGTGCAGGAAAGTGCTGCGTGAACTCGAGGTACGACGCAACGGCTTCGCGTCCGTCGGGAAACACCGCTCGGCTGCGAACGCCCGTGGTGCCCGCGTCGATCGCGATGACGTAGGGCATCACTTCAGAGTAGTTGGCGGGTCAGGCAACCTATCCGTCGAGTCGGTAACCGAGCCCACGCACGGTGACGATGTGGCGGGGGTTCGCCGGGTCGGCCTCGATCTTCGTGCGCAGACGCCTGATGTGCACGTCGACCAACCGTCCGTCGCCGAAGTAGCCGTACCCCCAGACACGATCGAGCAGGAGTTCGCGGCTGAACACCTTGTCGGGAGCGGCCGCGAGTTCGCAGAGCAGACGGAATTCGGTCTTCGTCAGCTTCACCTCGACACCCGCGCGCAGGACACGACCCGCGCCGGGGCGGATTTCGAGGTCGCCAAAGACTTGTTGTGCCGGCCCGGTGGATTTTCCGGCCCTCCGCAACAGCGCTCGGATACGTGCGTGCAGTTCGGCGGCGTCGACGGGCTTGATCACGTAGTCGTCGGCACCGGCTTCGAGGCCGTGGATGACGTTTTCGGTGTCGCCGCGGGCAGAAACGATGATGATGGGCACGTCGCTGCCTGCGCGAAGGCGGCGGCAAAGCTCCGAACCGTCGATGCCGGAAAGTATCACGTCGACGATCACCACGTGCGGTGACACGTCGCGGTAGTTGGCGAGTGCGTCTTCGGCCGACGGTGCTTCGGCGACGTTGCAACCGTGTGATTCGAGGCCGACACGAACCGCCGTACGAATGTGCGGGTTGTCTCGGACCAGAAGCACACGCGTGACAGCTGACGACTCCATCGGTCAAAAGGATAATTCAGCGGTGTAGTCCTCACTGATAGCGGTGTAATCACCGTGTGCGCTTACGGCAAAAGAATGCTGTGTATTTGAGCAAATAGAACTGGATTTGCAGCCAAAACCGCCACAGCTGTGGGGCCCTCGGTGGCGAGCAGGTCGACGCGGGCACCGGCCTCGGAGGCGATCAAGGACCCGGCTGCGAAGTCCCAGGAGTACAAATGTTCCTCGAAGTAGGCGTCGTAGCGGCCGCAGGCCACGAAACAGAGGTCGAGTGACGCAGAGCCGAGCCGTCGCACATCGCGGATCTTGTCGATGAACCGCGGGAAGCGGTTCGCCTGGATCACGCGGTTCGCTGGCGAGTAGTTGAAGCCGGTGCCCACCAGTGCGCGCGTCGGGTCGGCCACGTCACTGCACCCGATTCGGTGGCCGTTCAGAAAGGCGCCACCGCCACGCACGGCGGTGAAGGTTTCGCGCAACGCCGGCGCATAGACCACACCGCACAGAGCGCCGTTCGCGTCGTGGGCGCCGATCGAAACCGTCCACATCGGCAGGTCGTAGAGAAAGTTCGTCGTGCCGTCGATCGGGTCGACGAACCACGTGACCCCTGACGTGCCGTCGTGGCTTCCGTCTTCCTCGCCGACGATCGCGTCGTCGGGGCGCAAGCGCCGCAGCGTCGCAACGATCTCGCGCTCGGTGGCTCGGTCGTACTCGGTCACCATGTCGGTTTGTGTCGACTTGGTCTCGACATTGCGCAGACCGAGGCGTCGCCCGGCAAGGGTCGTGTCACCGACGCGGGTGGCGAGGTTCGCTGCGAGCGCCAGGAGTTCGCCCGCGAGATCGCTCGTCATCGACGATCCTGCAGCTCGCGCCATTCGCCGAGCGCACGGAGAACGAGAACCGAGACGATGGCGGTGCCTCCGGCCGTGACGACGGCGCCGACGAAGAGCCCGAGACCCAGCGGCGTGGCGCAGTCACCCGTGCACTGCACGTCGACTAGGCCGTAGCCGATGAGCCCACCGGCAAGTCCACCAAGAAGGACCGCGGCGTAAGCGGTGATGCGCGCACCGCGCGAGGGGAGTGCAGACAACGGCCGGAAGGTTGCGTCCGTCTCGTGATTCACGGACACATCGTAGGCTCGGTGTCGGCGATGAACCCACAGCGAACGATTCTTCACGTGGACATGGACATGTTCTACGTGGCGGTGGAGTTGCGCGACGACCCCGCTCTGCGGGGACTCCCCGTCGTCGTCGGCGGCGACGGCTCGAGGGGCGTCGTTGCGGCCGCGTCGTACGAGGCGCGAAAATTCGGCGTCTTCAGTGCGATGTCTTCGTCACAGGCGCGGCGGTTGTGCCCGAATGCCGTGTTCCTGCCGGGACGTCCCGCCGTTTACCGCGAGGTGAGCGGTCGGGTGCATGCGATTTTCCGGTCGTACACGCCGTTCGTCGAGGGGATCGCACTTGATGAGGCGTTCCTCGACGTCAGCGGCGCCTTGCGCACGTACGGTTCGGCGGTCGCCATCGCCGACGAAATTCGCGCGCGCGTTGAGACGGAAATCGGCATCACGTGCAGTGTCGGAGTTGCGACGAACAAGTTCGTCGCGAAGATCGCATCGAAGGCCGCCAAACCGCGGGTGACCGGCGGTTCCATCGACCCCGGCGAGGGTGTCGTCGTTGTCGAACCGGGACGGGAAGTGGAGTTCCTGCATCCACTGCCCGTGCGCGCCCTCTGGGGGGTGGGGCCCGCAACGCACGCCCGTCTCGACCGCATCGGCGTGAAGACGGTGGGGGATCTCGCGACGATCGGTGTCGAGCACCTCGTCACGGCACTCGGGAATGCGACGGGGCGGCACCTGTTCGAACTCGCATGGGGCCGTGACGACCGCGCCGTCGAGCCCGAGCGCGAGGCGAAATCGATCGGTCACGAAGAAACCTTCTTCGACGACATCGCCGACGCCGAGGAGCTTCGGCGTCATCTCGTGCGGCTGTGTGACGCCGTGGCAACACGTGTGCGCGCGAACGATACGCGTGCGCGGACGCTCACCTTGAAGATCAAGTTCTCCAACTTCCGTTCCATCACGCGGAGCATCACCGTCGACACCGCACGGTCGAGTGGTCCGGGCTTCGTCGACGCACTCGGTCCGTTGTTGGGTGCAATCGAAGTTCACCAGGGGGTGCGGCTGCTGGGCGTGTCGGCGTCACAGTTCGAGGATGCGGACGGTCGCGCGGGTCCCGTCCAGGCGTCGCTGTTCGACGAACCGGTCGAGGAACGAGCCGTGGACGAAGCAACGTGGGCGAATGCGAGCGGCGTGATGGACGAGATCCGCCGCAAGTTCGGGGGTGATGCGATTCGCACGGTGGCGGCCCTTCGCGACGTCGAGGATCTGGGCGAAATCGGCGAAAATCCGTGGGGACCTGCGTCATCATCCGATGGCACGCGTTGAATCCGACGGTACGCGTTGAGGAACGCCGGCAAACCTGCGAGACTGTTCCCGTGCCATTGTCAGACGACGAGCAGAGAATCCTCCGTCAGATCGAGGAGCAGTTGCAGACCGACCAGCGCTTCGCGCAGTTGGCTTCGCCCGCTGGTCTCTACCGCCAGTCTGCTCGCTCGGTTCGTTGGGCCGTGCTCGGGGTGGTTCTCGGCCTGGTCCTGATCGTCGTGGCGCTGCAGGTCCACTTCCTGCTCGCCTTCGGTGGGTTTCTCGTGATGCTTGCTTGCGCCCTCGTGATCGAGCGCCAGTTGCGCGCCATCGGCAAGGTGGGCGTCCAGGACATTGCCGCATCGCTGCGCAACAGCAAAATAGGCTCGGCGCGCATTCGCGATCGCTTCCCGCGCGACTAAGTTGCGGGCATGCAGCCCGTTTACCCGCCCGAAGCAGACTCTTACCGCGCGACCGTCCGTCAGTTCCTCGCCGACAACCTCCCGGCCGACTGGGCGGGCATCGGCACGCTCGAGGGCGAAGCGCTCGAGCGATTCGTTGCCGACTGGCGTGTTGTTTTGCACAAGAACGGTTACCTCGCACCCGACTGGCCGAAGGAGTACGGCGGTGCGGGACTGTCGTCGCTCGAAATGGTCGTGTTGAACGAGGAGCTCGCGCGCGCGGGCGTGCCGACCGGCGGCCCGAACGACGTGTTCGGAATTCAGATGCTCGGGAACACGATTCTGCGGTGGGGAACCGAGGAGCAAAAGAAGCACCACATCCCGCGCATCCTCTCGGGAGATGACGTGTGGTGCCAGGGCTACAGCGAACCGAATGCGGGGTCCGACCTGAGCAACCTCGGCCTGAAGGCCCAGCTCGACGGTGACCAGTGGATTCTGAATGGTCAAAAGATCTGGACCTCGGCGGGTCACCTTGCCGATCACATCTTCACGCTCGCGCGCACCGATCCTGACGCTCCGCGCCACAAGGGAATCTCGTTCCTTCTCGTCGACATGCGCCAACCGGGCATCGAGGTCCGGCCGATCAAGATGATTTCGGGCGAGAGCGAATTCAACGAGGTCTTCTACACCGACGTCGTCGTCCCGAAGGAAAACGTGATCGGTGGAGTGAACAACGGCTGGGCCGTTGCAATGACGTTGCTCGGCTTCGAGCGCGGTGCCGCCGCGGCAGTGAACTCGATCAGGTATCAGGCCGAGCTCGACCGTCTCATCGAGATGGCCCGTGTCTACGGCAAGAACAAC
The DNA here is from genome assembly GCA_005787785.1 of Actinomycetota bacterium. Lineage (GTDB taxonomy): Bacteria > Actinomycetota > Acidimicrobiia > Acidimicrobiales > Ilumatobacteraceae > F1-20-MAGs119. The sequence continues at coordinate 8,224 of SXZT01000095.1, read as the reverse complement.
GACCCGAAGATTCGTCAGCGCCTTGCCTGGTGTCACACCCGGGTGCAGATGATGCGTTTCGTCGGCTACCGCACACTCACGCAGTTTCTGCGCGGCCATCAGCCCGGCCCCGATGCAGCGATCAGCAAGTTGCTGTGGAGCGAATACCACAAGGTCGTTACCGAACTAGCAATGGAGATCATGGGACCCGACGGCCTCGTCCCCACCGGACGCATGCCATCGTCCGCGTTTGGCGCCGACGATCCGGGGTCTCCGAACTCGACGAACAGTTGGGCGATGACGTTCCTAAATGCCCGCGCCGGAACCATCTACGCCGGTTCGTCGCAGATTCAAAAGAACATCGTCGGCGAGATGGTTCTCGGTCTACCGAAGGAACCGAAGTAGGCATCGTGCGTATTTTTCTTGCGGTGTTGGGTCGGCCACATCTGTGGCCGACCGCGCTGCGCCAGGCGCGTCGACTCGCCCCGTCCGGCTGGTGGCGGCGGGCGCCGTTCCTGCCGGTTCCCACGACCGAGTACGTCGCGATGCGTGCAACCATCCAGTACGGCGACGCAAAACATTCCCTCAAGTCGCAAGACCTGCTGAAATATCTCGCATGGTGCAAATCGGAGAGCCGCAAATCGGAAGGGCACAAGTCCGAAGGTTCGTGGCGGTCATGAGACGCGCCACGTCCAGACCACCCAGACCAGGGCAGAGGTAGCCGTGCGAAGCGCGCTCGTTCTCAACGCAACGTACGAGCCGCTCAGCATCGTGTCGGTACGCCGCGCCGCCTGCCTTATCCTGGCTGACAAGGCCGACCTCGTGGAAGATGACGGCAGTCAGTTGCGCGCGGAACGTTTCGCGCTGCCGTCACCGCTCGTCATCCGCTTGCGCTACGTGGTGCGCGTGCCGTACCACCGCCGCACCGCCCTGTCGCGTCGCGCCGTCATGGCGCGCGACGGTCATCGCTGCCAATATTGCGGTGCAGCGGCCGACAGTATCGACCATGTGATGCCCCGCTCGCGGGGAGGAATGCACGTGTGGGAGAACGTCACCGCAGCCTGCCGGCCGTGCAATCTGCGCAAGCGTGACCGCACGCCCGAGGAAGCGGGCATGCCCCTGGCCAGTTCACCTCTCGCGCCTCGAGAAGCCGCATGGATCACGCTCGCCGTGTCTCGCGTCCCCGAGGCGTGGAAGCCCTATTTGGCAAAAGCATCCTGAGCCCGCAGGATTGACCCATGGACGGGTCGCGCGACTGGGCAATCGAGTCGATCGAAGCCGATGCGCAGGTGTTGCACTCGTCGGTCCTTCCCGCCCGTCGGGGTGTGTGGTCGATGCGCCCGACGCGGCCGGCGATCGTCCTCGGGTCGTCGCAACACGTCGGTGATGTTGATGAGGAATTTTGCGCAGCCCGGGGCATCGACGTCGTGCGTCGACGCAGCGGTGGGGGAGCAGTACATGTCGACTTCGGGGGCTGTGCGTGGATCGACATCGTGATACCACGTGACGATGCGCTGTGGGTCGACGACGCCGGCAGGGCGATGCACTTCGTCGGTCGTGCCTGGCGCGACGCGCTCGACTCGATGGGTATGGTCGATCTCGCCGTGAACGAGGGCCCGCACGTTGCCAACGACTGGTCGAAGACGCTGTGCGTCGCCGGCCACGGAGAAGGTGAGGTGTTCGCCGCGACGCGAGCGAAGGTTGTCGGCATCAGCCAACGCCGAACCCGTGATTCGGCGCGGTTCCAATGCGTCGCGTACTTCTCTTGGGATGTGGAACTGCATCTCGGCGTCTTGCCGAAGTTGCGTGACAACCCCGCGCGTGTGGGCACACTCGTACGTGTCATCCCGAGCGTCGACCCGATCGATGTCGCTGCTCGAGTCGCAGCCGTGTTGCCCCTGGGCTGACCTTCCCCACTTCGCCCCACTTCCGCTCGATGGCGCGGTGACGGTGCAAAAAGCCTTTGTTTTCCCGCGTTCCTTGTGTCTCGGCTGCATGTCGTGCCCAGTCCCAGGGCACCCCAAAACACCCACGTGGAGCCGGATGGGAAAAAAGTGGGGGGAAATGCTTGCAAAGTGGGGAAAAGTGGGGCATAGTGGAGATGCCTGGGGGGAGGTGGTGCCCGCCCCGTGGGTGCGGGTGGGGAAAGCCTCGCGCGACGGAAAAGGGGCGTCGGGACGGAGACAACGTGTTTGTCGGCACGCACGAGCGGCAACTCGACCCCAAGGGTCGACTTGCGCTGCCCGCCGCGTTTCGGCCGCAGTTGGAACCCCGTTGCTTCCTCGTTCTTGGCGATGACAAGTGCGTCACCGTCTGGACGTCGGAGGACTTCAAGAGTTTCGGACAGGAAATGATCGACAAGGTGCGTCGCGGCGAAATGGCCCGCGACCAACTGCGAGCCATTTCCAGTAGCGCAGCTGAAGTCACGATCGACGCCCAGGGTCGCGTTCTTCTCACCGAAGAGATGAGGTCGTTTGCGGGTCTCAGTCTGAATTCGAAAGTCATCGTCACGGGTGCGTTCGACCGCGTGGAGATCTGGGAGCCCACGCGATTTGGTCGCATCGCGAGCGCCGGCACGGAAAAAATCGCCGGTTCGGGACAGTGATGGTGACGGAATGCAACACCCAGATGTTTCGCTCACCGGCAGTCTCTCGGTCGGCAAGATGGCTAGCTCCAACTCCGCCCGCTACCGTCTCGCGCGTTCCGGGGAGAAATCCCGGCGGCATTCGTCGGCCGAGGGGCTGCCGGTGAGCGAAGCACAGGAATTCCGTCACGCGCCGGTCATGGAGCGCGAAGTCGTGGAAACGTTCGCCGGGGTGCCCGCGGGGCACATCGTCGACGCGACACTCGGCGGCGCGGGACACAGCGTTGCGCTTCTCGAGGGGAGGAACGACGTCTCGATCATCGGTGTCGACCGTGACGAGGTCGCTCTCGTTGCGGCTCGCGATCGGTTGGCACGCTTCGGTGCTCGCGCAACGACCCGTCATGCGACGTTCGGTGAACTGAACTCGGTTCTCGCTGGTGTGCTGCCCGCCGTCGGCGCGTCGCAGGTGTCGGGCGCGTTGTTCGACCTCGGTGTCTCGTCGCCGCAACTCGACGTCGCCGAGCGTGGGTTCTCCTACCGTGTCGAGGCCCCCCTCGACATGCGGATGGACCGCTCGCAGGCCCTGACCGCGGCGCAGGTCGTGAACACCTACGAGCGTGACGATCTTGCTCGCATCCTGCGTGACCATGCCGATGAGCGCTTTGCCCGGCGCATTGCCGACGCGATTGTCGCCGCACGACCGATCGCAACGACCTCACAGCTGACTGCCACTGTCACTGCAGCGATCCCCGCCGCGACGCGTCGTCGCGGCGGGCATCCTGCAAAGCGCACCTTTCAGGCGCTGCGCATCGAAGTCAACGCCGAACTCGACCAGTTGCCACACGCGCTCGAGGCGGCAATCGACGCGACGTGTGCGAATGGTCGTGTCGCCGTGATCTCGTACCACTCGGGCGAAGACCGCATCGTGAAGGACGTCCTGCGCAGGGCAGAAACCGGCGGCTGTACCTGTCGTCCGGGTCTGCCGTGCGCCTGCGGAGCAACGCCGCGCGTGAGGCGGGTGCGTGCCCCCCGGCACCCGTCGCACCTTGAGATCGAGTCGAACCCCCGTGCGCGCAGCGCGCGCTTTCGCGTTGTGGAAAAGCTGCCGGTCGACATCGACCCGGAAGGGGGATGTGAATGGCTGCAATGATGCCCACCCGCGTCGCCCCGGCGCAACGCCCCGCAGCACCGGTCGAACGGCCGAGGCTCGTCGTTGTCCAGCGTGGTGGGCGGGTCGTCGGAGTCGTCACGGTCGTTGCCGCGGTTCTCTGTGCCCTTTTGTTCTTCGCCGCGCTGTTGCGCACCGAACTTGCCAAGCAGCAGATGCGTCTCGACGGTCTCAACCGGTCCGTCGTGATGGCGCGAGATCACTACAACGACCTTCGCCACGAGCGCGCATTTCTCGAGTCGCCGGGCCGTCTTTCATCGGAGGCCGCGAAGATGGGAATGAAGCCCGCAGGCAATGCTCGCTTCATCCCCATCGATGCCGACATCGTTGCCACAGTTCTCGCGTCGACCGGCGAGCTGATGGACCGTGTTGCCGACGAAGCGATGTCGCCGCTCGACGAGTTCGGTCGCATCAAGTCGGAAGTCGACGGCGCACCATGACGGTTCGTCAGCATGCAACAGGATCGGTGGAGTCTGCGCGCCGGCAGCGAGCGCACGTGCGCGTCGTCGAGCCTCAGCGGCGCTCGGGCGGATCGTCGAAGCGTCCCGCGACGCGACCACCATCCGCTCGTACGTCTGCGCGACCACCGGCTAGTGGACGTCACCCCCAGCGCGGCTCGCAGCCGTCGACGCGGCGGCCTGCGCCGCAACGTTCCACGTCGCGGCGCGGATCGCCCGGTCGTCGGCCGCCGCCGGGGTTCCGATTCGTTCGCAGCATTCTCGTTCGTCCGACGAAGACGCGCCAGGCCACGCCGCCGATCAAGCGTCGTCTCCGCTGGGCGGTCGGGGTCTTGGTCGTTCTCCTTCTCACGCTCGTGGTGAAGGTCGGATATCTGCAGACCGTCTCGGGGGACGAATACCGCGCGGCGGGTCTTGATGCGCGGATGCGCACGACGACTCTTCGCGCCGAGCGCGGTGCGCTCTTCGACCGCAACGGTCGTGAGATCTCGATGTCGGTCCCGAAGATGACGTTGTATGCCGATCCAACGATCGTTGTCGACCCGTCGGGCACCGCGCACGCGATAGCGGGACTCATGCAATTCGATGCGGCACGTGAACAGGAACTCGCCGCCGAGCTGACGGCGAAAGCATCGAGCTTCACCTTCGTCGCGCGCCAGATCGATCCGGCGCGGGCGAAGGCGGTGACCGATCTGCGACTGCCCGGTGTCGGCGCGTACAAGGAACCCGACCGTATGGTCGTCGATTCGTCCGCGCTCGCCGTCGTGGGAACGACCGACACCGAAGGCGTCGGCATCGCGGGTCTCGAGGCCCAGTACAACGACGTGCTCACCGGCAAGGACGGTCGTTTCGTGCGCGAGCAGGACAAGGATGGTCGCTCGATCCCCGGTGCGAGCAACGTCGAGGTCGATCCGGTGCCGGGCAACGACCTGGTGCTCACACTCGACCGTTCCATCCAGTTCCAACTGAACCAGGTGCTTCTCGCACGGGTGCGCCAGGTGGGTGCTCGTGGTGGAACTGCGGTCGTCATGAACTCGAAGACCGGCGACATCTACGCGATGGCAAACATCCGTCGCAAGGATGACGGCACGTACTCGAACAACGGCAACTACGCCGCCGTCGAGGCACATGAGACGGGCTCGACTGCGAAGGTGTTCAGCATCGCCGCGGCTTTGAACGAGGGTGCGGTCACCCCCGAAAGCGTCTTCCACGTTCCGGGTATCCAAAAGTTTGACGAATACGTGATTCGTGATGCATACCCGCACCCGACGCAGGTGATGCCCGTCAAGGAGATCCTCGTGAAGTCGTCGAACCTCGGCACTGTGCTCACTGCGCAGCGCATCTCGACATCCACGATCGAGTCTTACCTCCATGCATTCGGTTTCGGCGACAAGACCGCACTCGAGTTTCCGAACGAGAGCCCGGGCATTTTGAAGCCGGCCGACGAGTGGCGGGGCACCGAGAAGATCACGGTCGCCTTCGGGTACGGCTTTGCATCCACGTCGCTGCAGTTGGTGTCGGCCGTCAATGTCGTCGCCAACAATGGGACGTACGTTGCGCCGCGTCTCGTGCAGGCAACCATCGACGCGGAAGGCCGCAAGCGTGATGTCGCCGCGTCGTCGACGCGGCCTGTGCTCACGCAGGAAACTGCCACACAGATGAACTTGATGATGCGTGACGTCGTTTGCTACGGAACGGGCACGCTCGCAAAGATCCCGGGCCTCACCGTTGCGGGCAAGACGGGCACCGGCTACAAGGTCCAGAAGGACGGAACGTACGGTTCCGCAGAAACCGGCCGCAAGTACTTCGCCAGCTTCGTCGGCTTCCTTCCGGCCGAAGACCCGCAGGTGACGGTCCTCGTGTCCATCGACGAACCCGACGCGGGTACGCGCGACCGCTTCGGCGGTACGGCCGCTGCGCCCGTGTTCTCCGACATCGGTGCTTTCGTCGCCCGCGAACTGCGCATCAAGCCGCCGGTAACCACCGAACCGTGCTCGAAGGTCGACCCGTACGCGCGCGCCGGTGAGTCGGGGCACTAGGCGGAGCCCGACGGTGAAGCTCTCCGCCCTGGCCGCCGAACTCGACCGCAACGGCTGGTTGCGCTCGCGCACGGGCGATGCCGACATTCGTGACGTTCATCTCGATTCCCGCGCGGTGACGCCGGGCTCGCTTTTTTGCTGTGTGGTCGGGGGTTCGCACGATGGACACGACCATGCATCGGCGGCCGTGAGGCAGGGTGCGGTTGCTCTACTGGTGACGCGGCCGGTTGCCGGCGTCGACTTGCCGATGCTCGTCGTCGACCCATCCACGGTGCGGCGCGCAATTGCGGTTTGTGCCGCGGCGGTGCATGGCAATCCGAGTCGTGAAGTCTCCGTCGTCGGAATCACGGGAACCAACGGCAAGACGACGACCGCGGCAATGCTGGCGGCCATTTGCAACGCGGCCGGTCTTGCGCCCGAGGTTTTCGGCACGCTGAGCGGTTCGCGAACGACGGCCGAAGCACCCGATCTGCAGCGAGCGATGCGGGTTGCAGTCGACGCCGGTCGTCGCGTTGTCATCATGGAGGTGACCTCGCATGCGCTCGTTCTCGACAGAACCCACGGGACTACATTTCGTGCGGCGGTGTTCACGAACCTCGGCCACGACCACCTCGATTTCCACGGGTCGCTCGAGGCGTACTTCGAGGCGAAGGCTCGACTCTTCAAGCACGGCACGGCGAGGGACTGGGTCGTCAACATCGACGACGAACACGGACGCATCCTCTTCGAACGCCTCACCAGCGATGGCCATGCAGAGAACTTGCATGGATACGGACTCGGCGATGTCGCGGGTTTTGTCGAGTCGTTGTCGTCATGTGAGTGGTCGTGGCGCGGTGTCGATCTCGTCGTGCCGTTGGGTGGCCGTCACAACCTCTACAACGCACTCGCCGCCGTGACGACCGCGAAGGTGTTGGGCATCGCCGACGCTGACATCGTTCAGGGTCTCGCAACTCTCGAGCGCGTGCCCGGGCGTCTCGAGCGCGTCGACGTCGCGGCACCGTTCTCGGTGTACGTGGATTACGCACACACTCCCGATTCATTGCGGGCGGTTCTCTCGGCGGCCAGGTCGACTCTTGATTCGGGCGCGAAGTTATCCGTCGTGTTCGGCTGTGGCGGTGACCGCGATGCGACGAAACGTCCTCTGATGGGCGATGTCGCCGGTGAACTTGCCGACGTCGTCATCGTCACCACCGACAATGCTCGTTCCGAGGATCCCGCAGTGATAGCTCAGCAGGTGAGGGCCGGTAATCCTCGCAGCGAAAAATTCCAAGTCATTCTCGATCGCCGTGATGCGATCAACAACGCAATCTCGAACGCATCGGCCGGTGACGTCGTCGTGATCGCGGGAAAAGGCCACGAGCAAGGTCAGACGATTGGTACGGTGACATACGACTTCGACGACATGGACGAGGCGCGCGGTGCACTTCTGCGGGTCATGGGAGGTGCGAATTGATCGCTGTGTTCATTGGTGGGGCGATGGCGATGCTCGTGTCGCTGTTCGGCACGCGGTATCTCATCAGCTTTTTCCGTCGGATCGGTCGTGGCCAGCCGATTCTCGGCAAGGAGGACCTCGGGCCGACCCATCACAACTACAAGCAGGGGACGCCCACGATGGGTGGTGTTGCGATCGTGGTGTCGGCCTTCGTCGGCTGGGCCGTGGCGCATCTGCGCGCAGGATTGGCATTCTCCGACCAGGCGCTCATCATGTGGGCGTGCATCGTTGTGATGGCGGCGATGGGTTTTCTCGACGACTTCATCAAAGTGCGCAAGGCGCACAACCGTGGCATCTTCTGGAAGAAGAAGGGCTACGTCACTTTCGGCCTCACGGTGCTGTTCCTCTGGTGGCTCGCGGCCGCGACGAACGTCAGCCAGAACTTTTCGATCACGCGCGCCGACAACCCGGGTTGGGAACTTCTATGGCCGGTCTGGGTGGTCTGGGGCGCGGTCATGGTGTGGAGCGCCACCAACGCGGTGAACGTGACCGACGGCCTCGACG
>SXZT01000094.1 GCA_005787785.1 Actinomycetota bacterium | reverse complement strand
GTTCCGATGCCGCGCTGCGGGCGAGGCCGATCACACCGGCCTTTGCCATCGCGTAGGCATGAGGTCCAAGACCACCCATCACGCCGGCAACCGATGCGGTACCGACGATGCACCCACCGTTACCGGCTGCAATCATGACGCGTGACGCGTGCTTGTAGGTGGCGAATACGCCGCGCACGAGCACGGCCATCGTCTTGTCGAAGTCCTCGAGCGGTGTCGCTGCGATCGGGCCGGAAATTCCGACAATGCCGGCGTTTGCGAAGCAACCGTCGAGGCGACCCCACTTGGCAATTGCTGCGTCGGCGGCAGCGGCGATGTCGGATTCAATGGTGACGTCGCACTTGACGAAGATTGCCTTGTCGCCGAGCGACTTGGCAACGGCCTCGCCGCGCTCGACGCCGTAATCGGCTATGACGACCTTGCCGCCCTCTGCGACCGCAAGACGTGCGGTTTCCTCACCCAGTCCGCTTGCACCTCCGGTGACGAGCGCAACCTTTCCCTCGAAACGACCAGCCATGTTTCCCCCTTCGTCGGCTTGTTCGCTTCAACTGTAGTGTCGGGCGCACACAGGGCCGAATCGAGGGGAAGGGGACGCCATGTCGAAGCCGTCGTACGGGGTCGGAGCCGGCCGCATCAAGGGGACGGGCACGCGACAGACGATCATCGCGTACTTCTCCATGCGCGGGGTCAGTTTCGAAGAGCGCTGCTCGGCCGCTGCCGCGGCAGGGTTCGACGGCATCGGTTACAACGGCGCCGAGTACCTTAAGTTGCGCTCGGAAGGATGGAGCGACGACCGATTCCGGTCGGTCCTCGACAAGTACGGCGTGAGGATCCTCGAGCTTGAGGCGCTGCGCCTGCTCGACGATGACGCGTCGCGCGACTTTGAACACATTGCCCGCGCGTTCGGTGCTGAACGTGTGCAGGTGATCGCCCCGTTTTCGGGAAATGTTGACATCGACCTGAACGTGGCAGGCAAGTGGATCGGTGATCTGGCGCGCCGCACCGGGGACGCAGATGTGCACTACGCGATCGAGTTCCTGCCGCCAACGCGCATTCCCGACATCGCGACTGCGCAGAAGGTGTGTGCCATCGCGGGACACCCGAACGTGGGTCTGTGCGTCGACACATGGCACGTGTACCGCGGCGGTGGCCCGGCGTCGCTGGCTGATCTCGATTTCACTCGCGTGAAGAACGTACAGGTCGACGACGGCACTATGAAGCCTGTCGACCCGGACTACATCCCGGACTGCATCCACAACCGCGAGTTGCTGGGTGACGGTGAGTTCCCACTGGTCGACTTCTTCCGCTCGACCCCGCCGGACGCCCCGATCTCGGTCGAGATCATCGATGACGACCTCGACCTGATTCCGGCGGCCGAACGGGCCGAACGGATGGCCCGTGCCCTCGAGCGCACGCTCGCGAAAGTCTGACCCCGGGCGGCTGGTCGTTCCAGACTTGCCGAAATCCGGGTCTCATGGGCGAGAATGACGGAATGGGTATCCAGCCGCCGCAGATTGGACCACGGAGTCCGCAAGAAGCCGACATCAAGGGGATCAATCCCTTTCGCGACTCGGTCATGCACCAATGCCCGCACATGTACTTCCGGCGCATGCAGCAGGAGACTCCACTCTACGACGTTGAGGGAACCGACGTTCACATCGTGACGCGTCACGAGTTGATCGTGCCGATCGTTCGCGACATCGAAACTTTCTCCAATCAGTTCGGTAGTGCCGGCGAACCCGCAAAGGGTGATGTCATGCAGAAGATCAAGGAGATCTATGCGACCGGTTGGCCGCCCGTTCCGACGATGCTCACGATGGACCCGCCGTGGCACACGCGTTACCGCAACACGGTTGCTGCGTACTTCACGCCGCGCAAAATTGCGGAACTGCGTCCTGTCATCGAGCAATACGTCGACTCGTTGCTCGACAAGATTCTCGAGAACCCGAACCGAACCGTCGAGTGGGTCACCGAGTTCGCGGTTCCGCTGCCGGTCATTGCGATCGCGACGATCCTCGGCGTGTCACCCGACAACATGGCTGACTTCAAGCGCTGGAGCGACGACAACATCTCGACCATCGGTTCCTCGGTGACCGACGAGCGCCGCATTTCGGCAACGCAGGGCATCGTCGAGATGCAGCACTACTTCGCCGAACGCCTCGAGGCGCGTCGCAACAACCCGCAGGGTGACTTCCTGTCCGACCTCGTCAACAGTGAGGTCGACGACGGCGAGGGCGGCCAGCGCACCCTGCACATGTCAGAGATGCTGTCGATCATTGCGCAGCTTCTTGTGGCCGGCAATGAAACAACCACCAACACGATCGCCGAAGGCATGCTCTATTTCGGCCAGGACATGTCGGTGTGGGACAAGGTGCGCGCCGACCGGTCCCTCATCGGGCCGGCTGTCGAGGAAATGCTGCGCCTTGCTTCTCCATCGGGCGGCATGTTCCGCGTGGTCACGAAGGAGGGCGTCGAAATCGACGGCTGCCCCGTGAACAAGGGCGAGCGCGTGATGGTGATGTATTCGGCAGCCAATCGCGACCCAAAGGTGTGGGGCGAAGACCCCGACCGATTCGACCCGACCCGGCCGAACCTGAAAGAGCACCTTGCCTTCGGCAAGGGAATCCATTTCTGTATCGGTGCGCCTCTCGCGCGACTCGAACTACAGATTGCCTTCGAAAAGCTTGCCGACCGAGTTGGTTCATGGGAGTTCGCAGAGACGAACGACTTCCACTACCACCCGTCGTTCATGCTGCGGGGACTCCAGAAGCTCGATCTTCGCCTGACGGTTGCCTGAGCGTCGGTCGTAGACTTCAGCCATATGGCAGGTGAACGAGTACTCGTTGCCAAGGTGGGCCTTGACGGTCACGACCGTGGAATCAAGGTGGTTGCGCGCATCCTCCGCGACGCAGGTTTCGAGGTCATCTATACGGGCCTGTTCCAGACCCCGGAAAAGGTGGCGGCCGCGGCCATTGACGAGGATGTCGATGCCGTCGGATTGTCGATGCTGTCGGGCGCGCACATGACTCTCGCGCCGAAGGTGGTCGACAAGTTGCGCGAACGCGGTGTCGACGTCCCGGTGATCGTCGGGGGAATCATTCCCGACCAGGACGCGCCGAAGTTGAAGGCCGCGGGGGTGGCGGGTGTGCTCAGTCCAGGATCGACCGCCGACCAGGTTGTTGCGCTGGTCCGCGAGATCATTGATGCCGCCAAAGCAGG
>SXZT01000093.1 GCA_005787785.1 Actinomycetota bacterium | reverse complement strand
GTCAACGAGGTGTTGGCCACCGAGCCTGCCGTTGCCGACCCGCCGAAGGCCCAGCGTCTTCCGGAACGTTCGAGCTCGGCGTTCACCGGCGCGGTGCAGTTCCGTGATGTGCACTTCGCGTATCCCAATGGAACCGACGTGTTGCGCGGGTTCGATCTCGACGTGCGCCCGGGCGAGTCGATTGCACTCGTCGGAGCCACGGCGAGCGGGAAGAGCACGGTGGCTCGGCTACTGCTGCGTTTTTACGATGCCCAACGCGGTTCGGTGTCGCTCGACGGAATCAACGTGCGCAACCTCCGTCTCGCCGATCTGCGCAAGTCGGTCGCTGTCGTCTTCGAGGACACGCTGCTCTTCAACGATTCGGTTGCGGCCAACATCGCCTTCGCCGACCCGAACACTCCCCAGGATCGCATCGAAGAGGCTGCACGTCTCGCGGGGGCGCACGACTTCATCCTCGAACTTCCCGATGGTTACGAAACGGTGCTCGGTGAACGTGGCTATTCGCTGTCGGGTGGCCAGCGTCAGCGGGTCGCGATTGCCCGCGCAATCGTCGCTGACCCGCGGGTTCTCGTTCTCGACGATGCGACGTCGGCGGTCGACCCGTCGAAGGAACACGAAATTCGTGCGGCGATGGCAACCGTGATGCGTGGCAGAACGACGTTGGTCATTGCGCACCGCCCCGCAACGATCGCGCTCGCCGAGCGTGTTGCACTTCTCGACGAAGGTCGTGTCCTCGCGTTCGGCACCCACGACGAGCTTCTGCGAACGAGCGCGCGGTACGCCGACGTGCTGGCGGCCCAAGAGCGTCGTGAGTCCGATGCAAAGGCGGCCGGCTGATGGCGTGGCGCACCGGTGTGGGCCTGACGGAAGAAGAGCGCGTCAGTCGCGACGAGGCCAAGAGTCTGTTGTTGCGAACGCTGCAGATGGCCACACCGTTCCGGCACACGATCTACTCCGCGCTTGCGTGCGTCATCACGGTCACGCTCTGTTCGCTCGCCGGCCCCGTTGTCATCAAGTACGGAATCGACGCCGGGATCCGCAAGGCCGACGAAGGTGCCCTGAATCTTTCGGTCGTGCTGTACATCGGAATCGTCATCGTGTCGTACTGCGTGGGTCGGCTCCAGTACCTGTTCATCAACAACGCAGGTGAGAACTTCCTGCGGTTGCTGCGCATCAAGGTCTTCGCCCAGATGCAGCGGCAGTCGATGAGCTTCTTCGATCGCGAGAAGGCCGGTGTGTTGGTTGCCCGTATGACCGCCGACATCGAGAGCATGGCCGAAATCGTGCAGTGGGGTCTGCTGCAGTTCGTCGCGTCGGCGATCCTGTTCGCGCTTGCCGTCATTCTGTTGTTCGTGTTGTCGTGGGAACTGACGATCGTTGCCCTGCTGGTGATGCCCTACATCTGGTTTGCCACGATGAAGTTCCAACGCGACTCGAACAAGGCGTATCTCGCCGTGCGCGAACGGGTCGGGGCGAACCTGTCGGCACTGCAGGAAAGCATCGCCGCGGTGCGTGTCATTCAGGCGTACTCGCGCGAGGAAGAGCAGATCCGTCGCTTCCGCGCGTCGAACCGCGCGCTCTACCGCAGCCACATGAAGAGTGTGAAGGTGAGTACTTGGTACTTCGGGCTGATCGAGTTCTCGGGCGTGCTGGCCTCGGCCCTGATCGTCGGCATGGGCGGTTGGCTCGTGCACCGCGGTTCGGTGTCGGTCGGAACCGTGGTCGCATTCGTGCTGTTGTTGTCGAACCTTTTTGATCCCGTCCAGCAGTTGTCACAGCTCTACAACACCATGCAGTCTGCGGGCGCCGCCCTGAAGAAGCTGTTCGGCATTCTCGACACCCAGCCCGAAATCGACGAGCGCCCGGGGGCCGTCGACCTGCCCGAACGTGGTGACCTTCAGGTCGACAACGTCACCTTCACCTACCAAGGGGGATCGCAACCCGCAGTCGAGTCGGCTTCGATCACTCTTCCTGCGGGTTCGCGTCTTGCGCTCGTCGGACCAACGGGTGCCGGCAAGTCGACGCTGGCCAAGTTGATGGCACGTCTCTACGACCCGACACGAGGGTCGATCAGTTTCGGAGGGGTCGACCTGCGTGATGCCTCGATGGACTCGCTGCGTCAGCGCATCGTCGTTGTGCCACAAGAGGGGTTTCTTTTCAACGGCACCATCCGCGACAACCTGCGCATCGCGAAACCTGATGCGAGCGAGGACGAGATCGTTGCTGCGCTCCGTGCCCTCGGTGTATTCGAACGTTTTGCGGAACTGCCCGAGGGCCTCGACACCGAGGTCCGCGAGCGCGGGTCGCGGTTCTCGGCCGGCGAGCGTCAGCTGGTTTCGCTGGCGCGTGCAGCATTGGTCGACCCGGTGGTGTTGGTGCTCGACGAGGCAACGTCGAACCTCGATCCAGGTACCGAAAAAGACGTCGAGGCAGCCCTCGACGCCTTGATGCGCGGACGTTCGGTGATCGTCGTTGCGCACCGTCTCACCACGGTTCAGCGCGCCGACCGCATCGCTGTCGTCGATCATTCGCGTATCGTCGAACAGGGCGGCCACGACGAGTTGATGTCGTTGAACGGCGCGTACGCGCGCCTGGTCAACGCGTGGAATTCCGCACAACCGATGCGTGGTTAGAGAGATGCGGGGGGCGGGGGAGGCCCGAAGCGGTTTTCACCATCGGTGCCCGCCTGTGCCCAGAAGACGAGGTTGACGATGGGCAACAACAGCCACCAACCCCTGCGGTTCGTGTCGTGCATGCGGCGGATGCCGAACATGATGTGGGGGAGGATCGTGACGAGCCCAAAGACGTTACCGAGTTCCGTCGACACGTTGCTGAGAATCAATTCCCCGACGACGATGAAGCCGAACCACCACCAGAAGTCCGCCCGCCGGGCACGCGTGCGGAAGTTCACGTAGTTGAGAAATCCGATTTTTACGGCATTGACGATGGGCATGTCGCCAACCGTATCGGCCTATTGGCGCGCGACGCCGCCTTCAGCGAGCAACGAAGTATTTGGCGCGCGGGTGGTGGCAGATGATCGCCGACGTCGTTTGTTCGGGTTGGTACTGCCAACCGGTTTCTTCGTTCACCACGATTCCGATGCGACCCGCTTCGAGAATGTCGGCAACCGTTGCGTTGTCTTCCAGGTCGGGACAGGCCGGGTAGCCCCATGAATAGCGGCCGCTGCGGTACTGCTGGCGGAAAAGGCCGTGCAGGCTGGGGCCGTCTTCGTCGACGAATCCCCACTCGGTGCGGATGCGGTGGTGCCAGTACTCGGCAAGTGCTTCGGCCATTTCGACGCCGAGGCCGTGGAGCACGAGGTAGTCCTGGTACTTGTTCGCCGCGAAAAGTTCCGCTGCAAGGTCGCTGACTGCCTGGCCCATCGTGACAATGTGGAATGCGGCGTAGTCGGCTTCGCCCGATTCGATACTGCGGAAGAAGTCGGATATGCAAAGGAATGGTTCTTCGTTTTGTCGTGGGTAGTGGAAGCGCGCACGTGCCTTGGTGCGTGACTCATCGGTCCACACAACGAGATCATCACCGTCCCCGTTGACGGGAAAGTAGCCGTACACAACCTGGGGTATCAGTACGCCCGTCGCCTTTGCTGCCGCGAGTTGCTCGCGCAGGATGGGGCGGATCCGTGTCTTGAAGTCGTCGTCCGATTCGCCGGCTTCGGGGCGGAACTGCCACTGGTTGCGGAACAATGCCGTTTCGTTGATGTACGCGGCAATCTCGTCGATGCCGATGCCCTTCACGACTTTCGATCCGAGGAACGGGGGTGTGTACAGACGGTTGTCGGTGGCGACGTCGGGTGAACGTTTCGGTAGCTTCACGGCGGCGCGTTCCGTCTTCGTTCGCTCGGGTAGCACGCGACCACTCGGAGTACGACCGAATTTGGGGTCGTCGACTCCACTGCGCTTGATCTCCATCAACTTGTCAAGGGTGTTGAGTCCCTCGAACGCGTCGCGGCCGTAGAACACGCGACCCTGGTACACCTCGCGCAGGTCTTTTTCGACGTACGTGCGGGTGAGCGCCGCACCACCCAGCAGAACCGGCAGGTCGGCCATGCCGATGTTGTTTAGTTCCTGGAGGTTCTCGCGCATGATGAGCGTGCTCTTCACGAGCAGGCCACTCATGCCGAGCGCGTCGGCATTGACTTCCTTGACCTTGGCGATCATGTCGGCAATCGCGACCTTGATGCCGATGTTGTAGACCTCGTAACCGTTGTTGGTGCAGATGATGTCGACGAGGTTCTTGCC
>SXZT01000014.1 GCA_005787785.1 Actinomycetota bacterium | reverse complement strand
CCCCGACGGAAAGTTGCAACAGATCGAAGGGGTCGACATTCCAGCCATGGTGATGATGCATGACTTCAACGTGACGCGAAACAAGGTCATCTTCATGGACCTGCCGCTGGTGTTCGACCTCAACCAACTCGACTCCGGGGTGCCGTTCAAGTTCAACCGTGACAACGGTGCGCGCCTCGGCGTGATGGACCGCACCGGCAAGGGCTCCGACGTCAAGTGGTTCGAGATCGACCCCTGCTACGTGTTTCACCCTGTGAACGCCCACGACGAAGGCGACAACGTCGTTCTCTACGTGTCACGACAGCCCGAGGCCTTCGGTGCCAGCTCCGACGACTACGCCCAAGTGGGCCGTTTGTGGAAGTGGACGATCGACACGAAGGCGGGCAAGGTCACCGAAGAGCAGGTCGACGACCGTCCCGGCGATTTCGGTCGCGTCAACGACTCCTACGTCGGGCTGAAGGCGCGCTACGGCTATCTCATGTCGCTCGCGGGCGAAGGCAACTCGGAAGAGCCCGTCTACGGAACCTCGTTGTGGAAGTACGACCTCACGACCGGACAGTGCTGGGAACACCACCTCGGAGCAACCACCCGCGGTAGTGAACCGGTCTTCGCTCCGTCACGTGTCGGTGGTGCCGAAGACGAGGGTTACGTCATCACGATCGTGCACGACACGGCGACCGACCGGTCACGTCTCGTCATCATCGACGCCCAAAACTTCTCCGCGCCGCCACTCGCGACAGTGCATCTGCCCCAGCGCGTTCCCTACGGCGCACACGGCAGTTGGGTACCCGCGACCTCGGTTGCGATGTAACCACGACGGTCAGTCGCGCCACGCCACGCCCATCGGCCACCGGCCGGACCCTTCTCCGTCGATGACCATGTGGGAAAGTTCGCGCCGAGCATGGTTCATGCGCCACTGCAACATCGATTGCGCCCGTTGCAACACGATGTCCGCTCGCGTCTCGCGGGTTCGCCACGTCGGGTCGTTCGCCAGGTCGAAACACAGCCAGGTTCCGTCACCGAATTGCACGTAGGCATGCGTCTCGTCGCGACGTACCGCCAGTGAGTACGTCGACAGACGCCGATCGTGGGGCCATGCGAACTCCCCCATCGGTAAGACGACGGGGCTCCAGTCGTACTCCCAGTGCGCCGCGTCGCGCCACGTGCCGGGCTGATCCCCATCGAGGAACGGCACGAGGCTTCGTCCGTCGCACTGCAACGGGATCTCGGCTCCAAGCAGTTCGCACAAAGTCGGCATCACGTCGACATTCTCCGTGAAGGCCGACACCACGACACCCCGCGCCGATCGTCGCGGATCACGGACGATGCCGAGAATGTGCTGCGACTGTTCGAAGAAGCCGCCCTTGTTGCGCAGACCGTGGTCACCCAACAACTCGGCGTGATCCGAAACCACGATGACGATCGTGGAACGCCATGCGTCGCATGCTTCGAGTGCCTCGCGGACGCGACCAATCTGATGGTCGACCTCCGAGATCATTCCGTAGTACTGAGCGCACATGCGCCGCACGCGGGCTTCCTCCTCGGGCGCCTTCGTGTCGTCGATCGCCAGCATCAAGTCGTGCAGAGCATGTCGCTCGTCGGCCATTGGTATCGGCATCCCGACATCGGCCGGGTCGTACATCGTCGCAAACTCACCGGCTGCGCGGTACGGAGGATGCGGACGCAGATAACTGAGATGCGCGAACCAACCCGCATCCTGTCGACCCAACCAATCGACGAAGTTGTCGGTCAGGAAACTCGACACGCTGTGCGCAACTGGACGTTCGTGTTCCGTCGACAACAAGCGAACATGACCCGCCGACACGTCGTGGCCACGCTCCGCCAACCACTTCGTCCAGGCCGAGTGGCTTCCGGTCAGGTCGAGTGCGACATCGAAACCCGGCAACACACCCTCGTAGGTGGCCAATCGCGAATCATCGGGACCGGTCGTGTCGCGCGGGTCGACCGTCTGGTCGGTGTATCCGAACAAAGTCGGCGAATAGCCGACACGCCGCGCCAACAAGGCGACGTTGTCGAACGACCTGTCGAGGGGCGAGCCGTTGCCGAGCACCCGATGATTCATCTGGTACATCCCCGTGTACAGCGAAGCGCGACCCGGCGAACACGGTGCGGCCTGGCTGTAGTGCCGCGAAAGGCGGACGCCCTCTGCGGCGATCGCATCGAGGTTGGGGGTCTTCACCAACGGATGTCCCGCGGCCGACAGACACTCGCCACGGAACTGATCGAGGGTGACCAACAAGACGTTCGGACGCACCGCACCATGATTCCACGGGATGCGGGGACATCCGTCGATCCGCACCCGCGCGCTGCGGCTGTTTCCTGAGGGCCATGCACAAACTCGCAGACTTCATTCAGTACGAACACAGCACCTTGCGCCCCCACGTGGAGTTGATCCGGGTGACCGCCGATACGGTCGGCGAGGTGCCGCTCCCCATCCTCCGCGACCTGACCAACGCCGTGCTCGGATTTCTGCTCCGCGAACTCATGCCGCATGCACGCGAGGAACGCGAAGTTCTCTACAAGGCACTCGAACAAGCGACGCAGGCCCCGGGTTCGACGGCCACGATGAATCGCGAGCATCTCGAGGTCTCGAAGTTGGCCGATCAGCTGGGTGACCTGCGTCGCGTGCTCTACGGCCTCTACGCCCTCATCAACCTGCACTTCGCCAAGGAAGGGGAGATCTACTCGGACATCCTCGAACATCGCTTGTCGACAACCGAGAAGGGTCTCCTCGTTGCCAGCCTCAGCCACTGCCAGGGTGAACGACAGTGCTCACGCTTCGTGCCACTGGCCCCGACAGCGGGGAATTCGCTTCCTTCGTTCGGGCCATCGATTCGCATCCCCGCGTCGCGCTGACGGGTGCAAGCAACATGGCCGCACAAACCGTCGCGGCACTGAAATCCTCGTCCGTCGACGCCCTCATCTTCCCCTTCGAATGGGCAGACATCGTGCGCACGCTCATGGTTTCTCAGTCATCACCGAAGACCGAGCCTTCGCTCGTCGTCGTAGCGTCCCAGATTTCGACCCCGATTCTCGCGCGATCCCTCGCCTGCAGATTCCATGGCGCCGTAGAAGCGAGCACGCCGGTCGAAAGCGCGGTGAAGTGAATCGCAAGCGTTGTCGCAGGGACGTCGACGCTCGAGAGCGAACCCGCGCTGCGCGATCTCGGGTTGTCCCCGGGACTGCTCGCCCGCGAACTCGTCTTTCGGGATTCGAACGATCGACTCGTTTCGGACTTGGTCGCGACCGGCCTCACCGACGACGACATGGCCCTCGCCATGGGTTGGACCATCCAAAAAGTGCGCAACCAGATCGAGCACCTGCTGTCGGCGAACGAGCTGACCCACCGCACGCAACTTGCAGTGATTCGTGCGTCCCTTCTCAAGGTCCCGACTTCTCCTGACGCACCAATTCGCCTGCGTGGTCGTCCATTGAGCGACGACAACTTCATACTGCTACCCGAGGGCCTCGTGGTCGCTGACATCGTCGACGACTCTGATTTCACCGAAGTGACGCGAGGTGGCGAGGTCTACACGCTCTTTCGCATCGTCCGCAATCGGTGTCGCCCTCCTGAGAGTCGACGACCGTGTGATCGAAGATGCCAAGGTGACGCTTTCGAACGTACAACCCAGAGTACGCGCAGTAAACCGCAGTCGTGAGCCCGTGATTCGGGCGACGCCCAGCAACACACCGTGCTCGTTACCATCCACGCGGTGACCGACGATTCCCGCACCGACCTGCTGGCACGGCTGCGCCGCGGTGACGAGTCGGCGTGGTCGACCCTCTACGACTCTCTTGCTGGCGACATCCGCGCGTACGTAGCCCGCATCGGTGCCGCGAGCCCGGACGATGTGCTCGGCGAAACGATGGTGCAGGTGGTTCGCTCCATTTCAAGTTTTGATGGCACGACAGCGGAACTTCGCCCGTGGGTCTTCCGAATTGCCCGCAATCGCGTCATTGATGCGGGTCGCCGCCAGTCGCGTCGGCCTCGCGAAACCCAGCTGTCCCACGAAGACGGGTCGAGCGTCGAGGGACCCGAAGAACAACTGACGGGCGACCTCTCCGAGATGCTGGCCGGCCTCACGTCCGATCAACGAGACGCGGTGTGGTTGCGCCACGTCGTGGGGCTCTCGACCGGCGAGACCGCGGCCGTCATGGGCAAGGCGCCCGAGGCGGTGGCGGCCTTGACCCATCGGGCCCTGCGACGCCTCCGGTCGATCCTCGACCGGAACTGATCGTCCAAAATTTTTCCCGGACACCCGTCATGAATTTGGGCCGACTGACGCTGTAGGGGGTATGGCAGACATTCGTACCCCCGGCGACGACAACGGCAGCGACCGCGACATCATCGAGGCCCTCCGCAGCCTCGGACGCAGCGAAGCACAAGCGCCGAACGACATCACCCGCCAGCGCCATCTCCGAGCGATGCGACGCAATCGACTCGTTCGTCGTCCTGCCACGCTGGTTGCCACCGCAGCCGCCGTTGCGGCATTGATCGTCGGTGTCGCCGTCGTGGGTGGAAACGACACTGCCGACAACGAGTTCGCGGCGGCACCCGCCGACGAGCAGGCACGAAATGTCTCATCCGAGTCGTCGCCGATTGGTGATGCCCCGACAACCACCGCTGCCCTTCCGCAGTTCACCAAGGAATCGCCCATCACCCCCATTCCCGCCGAGCGCACCGAGGACTACGTCATTCTGAAGGTTGCCGCCGAGCACGTAACCAACGTCGAGATGCAGCTCGCGACGGCCCTCGGCGACAGGGTGCCCACCGTCGGCAAGACAAAAACAGCGACCACTTTCGTCGTGCCCGCCTCTGTTGCACAGCAACTGTCCGACACCTCCGGGGTGTCGTCGTATCCCGACACCCCGGTGTCCGCGGTCGCCGAACAGACACCCGTTCCCTCGTGGGGTCTCGACCGAGTGGACGCCCTCACAACTCCGCTCGACGACAAGTACTCGTGGACCAACTCGGGCACAGGGACGATCGTTTATGTCATCGATACCGGCGTGTATTCCACCCACAGCGACTTCGGTGGTCGCGTGGTGTCGGGATACACCGCAATCGCTGACGGTCGCGGCACCGAGGACTGCCACGGACACGGCACGCACGTCGCGGGCACGGTTGCCGGCCGCAACTACGGCGTCGCCAAGACTGCAACTGTCGTCGCCGTGCGCGTTCTCGACTGCACCGGTTCGGGTTACTCCTCCGGCGTCGTCGCGGGCATCAACTGGGTCACGGCGAACCACCCCAATGGACCCGCCGTCATCAACATGAGCCTCGGAGGAGGCGCCAACAGCGCAATCGACAGCGCCGTGACCGATGCCGTCAACTCCGGCATCGTGGTCGTCGTCGCCGCCGGCAATTCGTCTGCCGATGCGTGCTCGTACTCCCCCGCACGCGTGCCCGGCGCGATCACCATCGGCGCCACCGACGTTCGCGACGCCCGCGCTTCGTATTCGAACTTCGGATCGTGCGTCGACATGTGGGCGCCCGGTTCACAGATCACTTCGGCATGGATCTCGGGTAGCTCGGCTACGAACACCATTTCCGGCACCTCGATGGCATCGCCCCACGTCGCAGGTTTGGCAGCGCGGGTTCTCTCGATGAACCCCGCGCTCACTCCGACCGACGTCAACACACGCCTCGTGCAGAAGAACAGCACGTCCGCTACGCCCATCGTCAACCTGGTCGAAACCCCCGAAGACACTCCGACGACAACGACGACCGTTCCTGAAACCACGACAACCGTGATCGACACGACAACAACCACGATCGTTGAAAGCACGACGACCACCTCCGTGGTCACCTCGACGACAACGATCCCCCGCACCACGACCACGACTGCACCCGGTGCGACGACGACGACCATTCCCCCGTCGACGGTGCCGAAGTCACCGAAGTCGGGCAAGGGTCGCAAGGCCGTTGCACCCAAGGAGTTCGCGATGAAGTGGGAGCCGACCGAAGAACGCGACGACCTCTTCGAACTCGTTGCTTCCTGGCGAATCCAGACAACGCCCGACCGCTACAAGATCACGTGTCGTCAACTTCCACTCGGCGACAAAGCCCCCATTGAAAACGAAGTCGAGTTCGACGAACCCACCACCACAAAGAACGAAGAAGGCCGCTTCGAAGCCAAGGTGCTGCTCGCTCCGGCAAAGCCACTGCGTTGCGAACTCGCCGCGCTCATCGGCAACGACGTCAGTGCGCCGAGCAATCCGGCCATCGTCCCCCCCGGCCCGCGCCGGGGAGTGATTCCGGCACCCACGACAACCGTGCCAACGTCAGCAACTCCGACGACCGCTCCTGCGACCACCCCGCCGAGGCCGGGCGTCACCACTCCAGTGGTGACCACGCCAAAGCCGGGCAACCGTCCACAGCCGGCGCCGACAACAACGGCGGCTCCTGCCCCGGGCACGACAACCACATTTGCTCCCCCTGCAACACCGTCACCGACGACGACCGCGCCTGTCGCATCAACGTCGACGACGTCCACGGTCGCCAACTCGCCAACAACAACCGCTGCCGCGGCCACTCAGCCGGCACCAACACCGAGACCCGTTCCTGGGTCGCCATCCAAGTCACCCAACAAGAAAGGCTGATGGACGGCCCACTTCAATCACCTCAAGCACACATTCCACCAAGCGAATGAAACTTGGAGGTTTATGATGACAATCAGAAAAGCTCAACGGTTCGAGATGCACCTCGGACTGCGAGACACCCTGGGGGACGTCGTGGCGCACTCACTCATGGAATACCTGCCGCCCGGTGGCTGGTCCAATGTCGCCCGCACGGGCGACATCGACCGCGTCGATGCCCGAATCGACCGGCTCGAGGCCGAGATGCGGGGCTTCAAGAGTGTCAGAACCTCAATGCGCTTCATCATCGGGTCGATACTCACCGTCGCCGCCGGCATCGTTGCGCTTCTGATCCAGATCAACGAGTCGATCTCGGGTCGCTAGAAGCTGGAGAGGCGAAAAACCGCCCCAAAGTG
>SXZT01000092.1 GCA_005787785.1 Actinomycetota bacterium | reverse complement strand
GGCGGCATCATCGTCATCGACTTCATCGACATGGAAATCAAGGAGAACCGCCGCAAGGTGGTTGACGCATTCCGGGCCGCACTGGCCCGCGACAAGACGCGGACCCAGGTGCTCGAGGTCTCTGATCTCGGCCTCGTCGAGATGACCCGCAAGCGCATTGGCGAGGGACTCCTCACCAGCTTCGCGGGACAGTGCCCCGACTGCGAGGGCCGCGGCATCAAGGTCGACCATGCGCTCATCGGCTGAGTCATTCGGCGGGGTAGTGGGGTTGGGGACACAGGGTGGCGCCAGTAGGGTATGTAACCGTTATGTACGCAGTCATCGCCTCCGGTGGTAAGCAGGAAAAAGTCGCCCAAGGCGAGACCGTCAAGGTTGAACTCCTCGGCGTCGACAACGGCACCGAAGTGAAGTTCACTCCGGTTCTGCTCGTCGACGGCGGCACCGTGCTCTCCACGCCCGACCAATTGAAGAACGCGCTGGTCACCGGCCGCGTCATCGCCACGGCCAAGGGGCCGAAGATCGACGGCTTCACCTACAAGCGTCGCACCAACCAGCGTCGTCGCTACGGTCACCGTCAGCAGTACTCCGTCGTCGAAATCACTTCCATCGCGAAAGGCTGAGCCATGTCAAAGACCAAAGGTGGCGGATCCACACGTAACGGCCGTGATTCAAATGCGCAGCGCCTCGGTGTGAAGGCCTTCGACGGGACGCAGATCAACGCCGGTGCAATTCTCGTGCGTCAGCGCGGAACACGCGTGCATCCGGGCAAGAACGTGGGTATCGGCAAGGATGACACACTGTTTGCGCTGATCGGTGGCAGCGTGAAGTTTGGCGAGCGCCGCGGCCGCAAGGTCGTTGACATTCTGCCTTCCAGCAACTGATCCGCGTCAGCGGACGTCGATGCCGACCGGAAGGTCGGATTCGCGCCAGTTCAACAAACTGACCGCCTGCTGGAACGCGTATCTGTCGGTCATGCCGCCCACGTACTCGACGATCATTTTCATCATCTCCCCGGACTTTGCCGCCGCATCGAGATGGCGAGTGGCAGGACACGCTGCGGGGTTCTCGGCGTAGTGCTCGACCAGGGCTTGCAGGACTCGGATGACTGATGCGGCCTGGGCTTGTGATTCGGGTCGAAGGTACACAGCTTCGTAATTGAACTGTCGGAACGCGCCGAGTGCCTCGGCCATGTCAGTGGTCATCGCGATCCGGCCCGTGCTCTGTGTGGCATCGAGCATGCCGATGATCAGGGAAGAAATCTGTTTGGCACGCGAGGTGCCGCAGCGTTCGCGCACCATGAGAGGCAGATCGTTGGACGCGACGACACGGGCATCGACGGCGTCTTCGAAGTCGTGGCACACGTAGGCAATGCGATCAGCCCACGAGACAACCTCGCCTTCGGGTGTCATCGGTGCTGGCCGCGACCACGAATGGTTGCGGATGCCGTCGAGCGTTTCTCGGCACAGGTTCAACGGGGCGAGCGTGACGTCGGCGCCCCACAGTGCATGGTCGTAGCCTCCCTCGACGAACGGACTGAGGGCATCTTCGCTGGCGTGTCCACCGGGCCCGTGTCCGCAGTCATGGCCCAGAGCGATGGCCTCGGTGAGTGCGACGTTCAGGCCAAGCGCCCGTGAAACGGCAGTGGCGACCTGGGCCACCTCGAGGGCGTGCGTGAGACGCGTGCGTTGGTGATCATCTGGAAAGACGAACACCTGCGTCTTGCCGGCGAGACGACGAAAGGCGGCGGCGTGGAGAATGCGGTCACGATCACGTTCGAAACACGTGCGGAAGGCATCGGGTTCCTCGGGCCTGGTGCGGGTGCCTGCACCGATCGAGCGTGTGGCGTTTGGGGCGAGCAGCTTGTTCTCGTGGTCCTCGCGTTCGTCGCGTGACACCAATTGCTGTGCACCGGTTGACGCGTGTGAATCGGCGTGCGCGAAGCGGACGCTGGCGGGCGAATGGGAGAGTGCGTGGCCCGCCATCGTGGACGCCCAGACTTCGGCGCGGCTGGCGGAACCGGAAGAGGATGACGGGCCGCTCACAAAAGAGACGATAGGTGACAGGTGTGCGCCATTAGCCTGATTTGGACCATGAGTGCCTTCGTCGACGAGTGCCAATTGAACGTGCGCGCCGGCGATGGCGGAGCAGGCTGTGTGAGCTTTCGCCGCGAGGGCCCGGTCGCATTCGGCGGTCCCAACGGAGGTGATGGCGGCAACGGGGGCGACGTGTGGCTCGTTGCCGACCACAACGTGGCCTCGCTGCTGGCTTTTCGCGACCATCCCCACCGCCGCGCCGACGACGGAGTGAACGGCATGGGCAAGGACCTCCACGGCAGGTCGGGTCGCGACCTGGAGATCCGGGTTCCCGAAGGAACCGTTGTGCGCGACATGTACACCGAGGAGGTGCTCGCCGATTTGATCGCCCACGGTGACCGGTGGAAGGTCGTCGAGGGTGGCCGGGGCGGGCGTGGCAACGCGCGGTTCCTGTCGAATCGCCGGCGCGCGCCGAAGTTCGCCGAACAGGGCGAGTACGGCGCTGAACGCTGGCTGAAGTTGGAACTGAAGCTGATGGCCGATGTCGCGCTGGTCGGTTTTCCGAACGCAGGCAAGAGCACCTTCATCAGTTCGATTTCAGCCGCCAAGCCGAAAATCGCCAACTATCCCTTCACGACCCTCGAGCCCCATCTTGGAGTCGTGCGCATCGACGGGTCGACCGAATTCGTCGTCGCCGACATTCCGGGCATCATCGAGGGCGCAAGCGAAGGTCGGGGTCTCGGCCATCAGTTCCTGCGACACATCGAACGGGCACGCGCACTGTGCATCCTCGTCGACCTTGCGTCGATGGACGCGATGGCACCCGATGAACAGGAACGGGTTCTTCTGCGTGAACTCGAAGCATACGACCCGGCGCTCGTTGGTCGTCCCCGAATCGTGGTCGGCAGCAAGGTCGACGTAGCCGACCCGACTGTTCTCGACTCTTGGTCGGGGCTCACCATGTCCGCCGTCACCCGCCAGGGTGTGCGGGCCGTCGTGGGAAAACTTGCCCAGATGGTGTCGGAGGCGCGCGAGGCGATTCCGCCCCGTGAGGCGACGGTCATCCTGCGTCCCGAGCCCGAAGGCACGTACGTCGAACGGGTCGGCGACAACGAATTCCGCATCCTCGGCCGCAACGCGGTGCGTTCGGTGGCGCTGAATGACGTCACGTCTCCCGACGCGTTGAACTACATCGACGAACGTCTGAAGAAGATGGGCGTGGGTCGTTTGTTGTCACGCGCAGGCGCGCGGGACGGCGACGTGGTCCACATCGGTGAGTTCTCCTTCGAATACACGGCGGAGGTCTGACGTGCGTGTCGTCGTCAAAGTCGGTACGAGTTCGATCACGCATGTGAGCGGAGCGCTCAATGCGGATATGTTCACGTCGCTCGCGGCGCAGATCTCACGGTTGCGCGGCGATGGCCACGAAGTGTTGCTGGTCACCAGCGGTGCGGTATCGGCCGGCGTCGCGGCTCTCGGCATGTCACAGCGTCCCGCCGATGTCGGCACGCTGCAGGCTCTCGCAGCAATCGGCCAGAGCCGTTTGATGGAGCGTTACAACGCGGTCTTTGCACCCCATGGCCTGGTGACGGCCCAGGTGCTGCTCGTACCGCATGATTTCGGTGACCGGCAGCAGTACCTGCACGCCCGCCGGACGATGTTGCGTCTGCTCGAACTCGGCGTTCTTCCCGTCATCAACGAAAACGACGCGATCGCTAACGATGAAATTCGCTTCGGAGACAATGACCGCATCGCCGCATTGGTGGCGCACAGTGTCGCCGCAGACGTTCTCGTGTTGTTGACAGACCAAGAGGGCCTCTACACGGAGGACCCACGTTCCAACACAACTGCGGCCCTCATCGCCTTGGTGTCGACCGACGACGACCTGCTCAGCGTCGCGGCGGGCAGTGCGGGCACCGCGAGGGGCAGTGGTGGCATGGCATCGAAACTCTCGGCGGCGCGCATTGCGTCGTGGTCCGGTGTGCGCACCGTGATCGCCCGCTCGTCACGCGACAACGTTCTGATTGAGGCGGTCGACCCCCAAGCAACCGTCGGCACCACCTTTCTCGGCCGGGATCGTCAGCTCTCGGCCCGTCGCCTGTGGATCGCCTTCGCGGCGCAGCCCGAGGGTCGGATCGTCATCGACGCCGGAGCGGTTGCCGCCGTCGAATCACGTGGAACGTCGCTGTTGTCCCCGGGCGTGACCGACGTCGACGGAGACTTCGCGGCGGGCGACGTTGTCGATGTCGTCGACGGATCCGGTCATCTCGTTGCTCGCGGCGCGACTTCCATGTCGCGTGCGGAGATCGCTTCACTTCGGGGCAAGCGCGCGGCTGATCTGGGCGAGGGCGTGTCGACTCTCGTCGTGCACCGCGACGAGATGGTGGTTCTCAGCGCCCTGCGCTGACACCGCGTAGCCTGTCGACCAGCACGTTCGTCTCGCGAACCCTCATCAGCCGCAACAGTGCGACGTACACGACTGCTCCGACGAGGTACGACGCCGCTGTTCGCACGACGGCTCCCAGTCCCGCCGTGTCGCCGAGTGCGCGTCCGATCGCCCAAGCGGCACCTGCCGCGGGTGCGGTGGCGACCAGCATCGGCGACAACGACCGCATCAATGCGAGAGATCCAAACTCGGGATGCCTGTGTTCGACCACGAACAGCGCGACGATCGCACTGACGACGTAGGCGACACCAAATGCGAGTCCGAGGCCGAGCACGCCGTACCGCTCGACGAGGATCACCGCGAGCACCACGTTGAGGGCATTCTCGAAACAGTTGATGACGAATGGCGTCCGGGTGTCCTCGTGTGCATAAAAGCCACGGAGTACGAACAGGTACACCGAGAAGCCAACAAGCCCGACGGAGAAACCCATCAACGCACGCGCGGTGTTGTGTGCAGCGTCGGCGGTGAAGTTGCCGTGCTGCAAGAGTGCGCCGATCATCGGGCGTGACGTGACGAAAAACAGTGCGGCAAAGGGAAGGGTGAGGAGGGCAATCAGGCGCACACCGAGCGACAGGCGACCAACGAAAGCCTCGCGGTCGGCCGATGCCGCTGCCCGGGCGAGGTCGGGCGCGAACGTCGTCGTGATTGATGCTGCGAGAAGGGCATGGGGTAGCTGAAAAAAGGTGAACGCTTTCGTGTAGGCGTCGGGTCCGCCGCTTCCGGGTTCTGCAAGGTTGCGCACGACCACGAGAGCGACCTGGTTGGTGAGCACGTAGCCGAAGGTCCACAGGGAAAGGCGTGCGAGGCGGCGCACCGCCGGATGGCGGAAGTCGGGTCGCAACCCGAACGACAGCCCGGATGCCCGGGCGACGAGAAGCACGATGACCGACGTCGTTGCGATGCCGAGCGTGGCGCCGCTGCCGAGCAGCCACCGTACGGTTGCGTTGTCTGCGACGGTGTCGAGGCCGGGTCGACCGTCGATCGACAGGGGAATGAGGACGAGAAGTCCGATGATGACGACGTTCGCCGTGACCGGGGCCCACGCCGCAGCGACGAACTTGTCGCGGGCATTGAGCGCGGCTGTCGCGAGTGCGGTCAGTCCATAGAAGAAGATCTGCACGAGAAAGACACGTGCAAGCATCGTGCCGACATCGCGGTAGTCGGCGACGTCGACACCCGCGGCCGGATTGAGCGAAAAGAGCCTGAAGATCAGCGGTGCGCATGCAACGGCGATCGCGGTGAGGGCCGCAAGGGAGATGATCGCCGTCGAGACGACGGCCCGTTCTGCCTCGTCGTCATCTTCGTGGAACAAACGGGTGAAGACCGGGACGAGTGCCGCCGAAAAAACACCACCGATCAAGAGCTCGTAGATCGAGTTGGGCGAATTGTTGGCACCGTCGTAAGCGTCGGCCACGGCGGTCTGGCCGATGACGATGCCAAAGACCACCACTCGGGCGAGACCCGTGACGCGTGACACCGCGGTTCCCACCGCGACGGCAACGTTGGTTCGCAGCAGGTCGCGCGGCGCATCCATTGGTGACCCAAGCGTACCGAACAGTAGGGTGCAGGCATGGGAAACCGCTTCGATTCAGTGCAGGCTGTGCGTGACGGCCTGAAAAAGGTCAACTATCTCGCAGACGACGGCATTGCAAGCGTTGCCTTCCTCGCCGACCGACTGGGCAAGCCCGTGCTCGTCGAGGGTCCTGCCGGAACCGGAAAGACCCAGCTCGCCAAGAGCATCGCCGACCTCACCGGTGCGCGCCTCATTCGCCTGCAGTGCTACGAGGGCCTCGACGAGTCCAAAGCCCTCTACGAGTGGAACTACAAGAAGCAGTTGCTCCGCATCCAGGCCGACAAGAAGAGCGATACGTGGTCCGAAGTGCACGACGACATTTTCAGCGAGGAGTTTCTGCTGACACGTCCACTGCTCGAAGCCATCCGCGCCGACGACCCGGTCGTTTTGTTGATCGACGAAGTCGACCGCGTGGAGGTGGAAACCGAGGCGCTCCTCCTGGAAATTCTGAGCGAGTACCAGGTGTCGATTCCCGAGCTCGGCACCATCACTGCCAGGCAGATTCCGCTGGTGTTTCTGACTTCGAACAACACCCGCGAACTTTCCGAGGCCCTGAAGCGTCGTTGTCTCTACTTGCACGTCGACTACCCAGACATGGATCGCGAAAAGGAGATCGTCCTCACCAAGGTCGATGGCATCACCGAACACCTCGCCGACCAGATTGCTCGCATCGTTCGTAGTATCCGCCAACTCGACTTGAAGAAGGCCCCGTCGGTGAGCGAGACCCTCGACTGGGCGCGAACCCTCATGCTGCTCGGCATCGAGCACATCGACGCGGAGCAGGCCAAGGAGACCCTGCATATCCTTCTCAAGTACCAGACCGACATCGCCAAGGCGGCGAAGGAATTGTCGTCGGACAAGTAGGCGGAAGCGCGCGATGCTCGACCTGATGTCCGGCTTCGTTGCCGAATTGCGCAATGCGGGGTTACCGGTCAGCCTGACCGAGAACCTCGATGCCATGGAGGCGATCAAGCAGATTCCGCTTGAAGACCGCGAAGCCTTCAAGTGGGCTCTCGGCGCGACACTCGTGAAGAACGGTGCCCATTGGCGCGCCTTCGAGACTGTCTTCGAGGTCTACTTCAGTTTGCGTGGACCCGAATACGCACTGAAAGACGATGAGGATGCGGGTGACTTCTGGCGTGAGATGCAGGAGCAGTTGCGCCAGGGCGAGGGCAAGGGCGGCGCCGGAGCAATGGACTCGCTCACCCAGGAAGAGCTGATGAACCTGCTGATGCGGGCGCTGATGGACGGCGACCAGGCGATGATGCGCGCACTCGCCAAACAGGCGGTGCAGCGGTTTGCGGGCATGGAGCCCGGTCGACCCGTCGGCGGCACGTATTACCTGTACCGCACCCTCAGGAATCTCGACCTCGACAACATGATGGGCAAGATCGAGCAGGCGAAGTCCGACGACGGCCAGCCACCGATCACCGATCTCGAGCGGCGCCTCGAAAACGACGAGATGCAGCACCGCATCGAACAGTTCAAGCAGGAAATCGAGGCCGAGATCCGTCGGCGTCTGGTGGCGGACCGCGGTGCCGAAGCGATGGCAAAGACGCTTCGCAAGCCACTGCCCGAAGATGTCGAGTTCATGCACGCATCGCGCGACGAGATGCAGAGCCTGAAAAAAGCCCTGTACCCCCTGACCCGCAAACTGGCTGCACGGTTGGCCCGCAAGCGTCGTCATGGTCGCAAAGGCCCCCTCGACTTTCGCAACACGGTTCGCCATTCACTGAACTACGGCGGCGTCCCCGCCGAGCCAAAGTTCAAGTATCCGCGTCCGGCCAAGCCCGAACTCATGGTCGTGGCCGACATCTCGGGCAGCGTCGCCGCGTTCGCGCGATTTACGCTGATGCTGGTGTATGCGATCCAGGGTCAGTTCTCGAAGGTGCGCTCGTTCGTGTTCATCGATGGGCTCGACGAGGTCACGGAGTATTTCAAGGCGACCGAGGACATCACCGAGGCGATCCACCGGGTGAACACCGAGGCTGACGTGGTCTGGGTCGATGGCCACAGTGACTACGGACATGCGTTCGAGGTGTTCTGGGAGCGCTATGGAAAGGACGTCGGTCCGAAGACCACCGTTCTTCTGCTCGGTGACGCGCGAAACAACTACCACGCCGCACAGAGTTGGGTCGTGCGCGAGATGAAGCACCGCGCACGCCACGTGTACTGGCTGAATCCCGAGCCACGGTCGTACTGGAACACCGGGGATTCGATCGTCGGTGAGTACGGCTCTCACACCGACGGCGTCTATGAGTGTCGCAACCTGCGCCAACTCGAGGCGTTCGTGGAGAAGTTGGCGTGACCGGTACGCGAATCCTCCTGGTGCGCCACGGCGAGTCACAAGTAGCCGTTGACAAGATGATCGGTGGTCCGCGCAAGTGTTCGGGTTTGTCCGCATTGGGCCGCAAGCAAGCCGAAGCCTTGAACGCGCGTTGGCTTGCCGAAGGAATCGAGGCCCCCGCGGCCTTCGTCGCGAGCAACTACAAGCGCGCGATCGAAACCGCGAACCTCATCGCGCCGTCACTCGGTCACCCCGACCTCGTCATTGACGCCGACTGGGGTGAACACGACCCGGGTGAGGTGTGCGACGGCATGACCTACACGGACTTCGTCGAAAAATTCGGACATCGTGATTGGTCGATCGACCCGTACGACGAGACCTACCCCGGAGGGGAGACGGTCGCGGCCTTCCAGTTTCGCGTGGGTGGCGCGTTGCGACGCGCCGTCGACACCTGGGCGGGTGGCACCGTGGTGGTCGCCTGTCATGCCGGCGTCATCGACACCTGCCTGCGCCACGCGCTGCGGAGCGCACCCGTGGGTGAGTTCGAGGTGCACACACTCAACACATCGGTCACCGAACTCGTGCACGTACGCCCCGGTCGCTGGCAGATCCTTCGCTATAACGATGCCGGCCACCTTGCGGGCTTGCCAAGAAGCACCAACTAGCGGAGAATCTTCCCCGAAACGATCGGGGGAGACATGGGTCAGTTGGATCAAAAGGTCGCCGTCGTCATCGGCGGACACAGTGGCTTCGGCGAGGCGATCGTGCGTCGGTTCGCGG
Source organism: Actinomycetota bacterium (assembly GCA_005787785.1). Lineage (GTDB taxonomy): Bacteria > Actinomycetota > Acidimicrobiia > Acidimicrobiales > Ilumatobacteraceae > F1-20-MAGs119. Next base: position 11,227 of record SXZT01000092.1, on the reverse strand, counting down.
CTGAAGGTGCGCGTGTGGTGATTGCAGCGCGGCGCGCCGATTTGGTGAAAGCGGCTGCGGCGGAGGTAGGCGGCAAGGGTTACACCTGCGACATCACCGCCGATGACGACGTGAGTGCATTGGTGGCGGGAGTCGAGGCCGACTTCGGTCGCATCGACACCGTGGTGAACTGCGCCGGCTACGAACAAAGCACGCCGATCGCAGATTTGACGCCCGAGAAACTGACGGCGATGCAGGCGGTTCAGTTCACCGGTGCGATCTACTGCATGCGTCACTTCGGCAATTCGATGGCCGCGACCGGTGGAGGGTCATTCCTCTCGATTTCGTCGCAGACGGCCCACAGCCCGGCCGTGGGTCTCGCGGCCTACGGCAGTTCGAAAGCCGGTGTCGAGTACGCGACGAAGATCGCGGCGGTCGAGTACGGCCCGAAGAACGTCAGGTTCAACTGCGTCGCGTCGGGTCTCATCGAAACACCGATGACCGCCCGAATCTTCCAGGTGAAGCCCGCCATCCAGGCTTTGCAGGAGCTGACGCCGCTGCGGCGGATGGGCTCTTCCAACGACATCGCAAAGGCCGCATTCTTTTTCTGCAGCGATGAGGGTGCATTCGTCACCGGCCAGACCTTGTGTGTCGATGGCGGCGCGACCTTGCACGGCCTGCCGACTGCATTTCATTACGCGGACGCGGCCCGCAGGTATGCAGAGTCGGCGAACGGCGACGCAGGAAAGTCTTCCTGAGCCGCCGCATTGTCGTGGTCGGCGCGGGTGCCGGGGGCTGTGTGGCCGCTGCGCGTCTGTTCGATGCCGGTTGTGAGGTGCATCTCTTCGAGGCGGGTGAGGTGTCGGAGACGAACACGTCGCCCCATCTCGCCGAATCCACGTCGCGGACCGACCTGATCGATGGATCGGTTTTCGCTTCCACCTACACCGGCGGGTTTCGGTACCCGTACCTGCGTGGGCGTGCGCTCGGCGGCACCACCGCGATCAACGCACTGGTCCAGATGTGGGGCACGAAGGACGATTGGGATGCGTGGTCCGCCGTGCATGGTTGCACGGGTTGGAACTGGCGATCCGTCAGCGCAGAAATCGCTCTGCTCGGTTTTCCCTCCCATTTCGCATCAGCTTCGGAAACGGGCCCGGTGACGCGGGCAGTCTTGGCTGCCGCACGTGGAATGGGTGCGGGCGAGGCGCGACAGGTGGGGGAAACCTCCGACGGCGCGGGTTCGGTGGCGTTGTCGCTGCGCGAGGGTCGCCGCGCCGATGCTTTCAGCGTTTTCATCACCCCACGGGTGCTCGAGGACGCCGGGCGCATGATTGTCCACGTGGGCGAGCCGGTAGAAGAGATCGCAGTCGAGGCAGACCGTGCGCGAGGAGTCGTGGTAGGAGACGAAGAGTTCATCGCCGATGGTGTCGTTCTCGCCGCGGGCACGGTCTGGAGTCCGATCCTTCTGCGGCGCAGCGGCGTGTCGCGAGCCGGCATCGGGCGAAACCTCAAGGATCATCCCGCCATTTCGCTGTGGCTGCGTCTTCGCGATGGCGTGGATACCGCGCCCGCTTCTTTGGACGTCACCGGACTGGTCGTGGCCTCCTCGGTCGACGACTCCGACATCAATCTCCTGCCCGTCGACCCCAACCAGTTGGTCGTCGCAGTCACCAAGGTGTCGTCCGTTGGCCATGTCGTCGAGGTCGACGGAACCGCCGAGGTGGTGCTGGGGACGATCGAGACCCACGACGATGCGACGCGCATGCTCGCTGCACTTCGGCTGGCTGCGGACCTCTGTGCGACGAAAGAGTTCGGCGCCGTCGTCGAATCGGTTTCGATCGATGCAGCCGGAACGGCACTCGCAGCCTTGCTTGCACATGACGACGAGACCGTCATCTCGTACGTGCGTCGCCAACCCGGTGCGTACTCACACGCCGTGGGAACGTGCCGCATGGGCGTGGAACGTGACAGCGATGCGGTTGTCGACAATGCGGGTGCCGTCTTCGGAGTGGATGGGCTGTGGGTCGCCGACGCGTCGGTCTTTCCCGATATTCCCCGTGCCGCGACTCAACTACCCGTCATGGCGGTGGCTGGTCGTATCGCTTCGGGGATCGCGGAACGCCTCCGCTGACTGCGTGTCAGACTTGTCGGGATGACGCAATCGGGGGTTCCATTCGCACTCGGCTTGCACGAGATTGCCGAGGGGTGCCATGCCTACCTGCAGCCCGATGGCGGCTGGGGGTACAGCAACGCAGGTCTCGTCGTCGGTGATGGTGCCTCGCTGCTGGTCGACACGCTTTTCGATCTCGACTTGACCGCAGCAATGTTGTCGGCAATGGCCGGAACGACGAGCACTGCACCCATTGGCACCGTCGTGAACACGCATGCAAACGGCGATCACTGCTACGGCAACCAACTCGTCGCGGATCGTGAAATCATCGCGTCGCGGGCCGCCGCGGACGAGATGCACCACGTGCCACCGGCGATGATGGCGCAGTTGAACGCGGCTCCCGGTGACGTCGGCGAGTTGTTCCGGTCTTTCTTCGGGGCCTTTCGCTTCGACGCCATTGAACTGACCCCACCGTCGCGCACCTTCGAGGGTCGTCTCGAGTTGGAAATCGGTGGTCGTGCAGTCGAGTTGATCGAAGTGGGCCCGGCTCACACAAATGGCGACACGATCGTCGTCGTGCCCGACTCGCGAACCGTCTTCACGGGCGACATTCTCTTCATTGGGGGCGCCCCCATCGTGTGGGCGGGGCCGCTCGAGAACTGGATTGCGGCCTGCGACCTGATGCTCGGGTTGGACGTCGAGACGGTGGTACCGGGACACGGCCCTGTCACCGACAAGACGGGGGTCGTGGCGGTTCGTGATTACCTGACGACGGTTCTGGCCGCCGCACGGGAATGCCACGCCAACGGGATCGATGCCTTCGATGCCGCGTGGCAGATCGTGCGCGAGATGCAGGGTGTCGATGCGACGCGGGACCTGCGCGAATTCGGACGCATCGCGGTGAACGTCGACACCGTCTACCGCACCACGGATGCCGACTATGTGACGCCGAACGTGGTCGAGCAGTTCAGGCGGATGGCCGAGATCGAAGCGCGCGCCGCACGAGGATGAACCACGCAACGATTGCACATAGCGCGAAGATGATCCACTGAATCGCGTAGGAAAGGTGCGTTCCCTCGGTGAGTTCGGGGCCCGCCACGTTCGCGATCCCGTCGAAGGTTTCGTCGGCGCGCGTACCCGACGCCACGTAATCGATGTAGAAGGGAAGAGTCGTCTGGTCGGCGCTCAATCTCATCTGATCGGCGAGCCTTTCCACGTCGACGCGCTGCACCTCGCGCAGCACACCCTTCGCGGGGTCGGTCAAGCCGCCGAGTCGACGCTCCTGCGACTTTCTCGCACGGGCGAGGAATTCCACTTCGCCCGAAGGGGGAGGCGGGATCTCGGCGGAGAGGGGAACGAAGCCCCGGTCGACGAGGACCACGAAATTCCGGCCGTCGATCGTGAAGTCGAGCGGCGTGAGGGCATCGACCCCCGCCGTGTTGTTTTGGCTGCGATTCAGAACGATCACTTCGTCATCGGGGCGAAAAGTTCCCCGTACCACCACCGGACGCCATTCGACATCGTCGGGTGAGAGGCCGATCAGGTCGGCGATTGCGGTCGCCGGCATCCGTGCCCGACTGCGGACCTGTTCGTTGAACGCACGACGATCATCGAGGCGTCCAAACTGCCACGCCGAAAGGTTCGCCATCACGACGACCAGCACGATTGCCAACACGTGAAGGGCAATCATGCGGGGCCGCAGCAGGGGAGTGAAACGGTTCGGCGCCACCGCACCCGACGCTAGTTTGTGCCGGTGCGTGATCTCTCGTCGTTGACGCCTGCTTTCTGGGAGCAAGTGTTCGGTCCGGGTGTGTTGACCGGCGACCCCGACCGCATCGGGGAGGGGATGATCGGTGCCAATTACCGCGTCACCATCGAATCGCCCAGAGCGGACGTGCCGGCATCGGTCGTCGTGAAGTTGCCCTCACCGGGTGAAGAGAGCCGCGCGGCGGGTGTTGCTCACCGCACCTACGAGCGTGAAGCAAAGTTCTACATGCAGCTGGCCGGCACCGTCGACGTACGACGACCGCAGTGCCATTGGGTGGAGTTCGACGAGTCGACCCACGATTTCGTGCTCGTTCTCGAGGATTTGGCACCCGCCGTGCCGGGCAACCAGATCAGCGGCTGCTCGGTCGACGAAGCCGCGCGGGCGGTCGTCGAGCTGTCGAAGCTGCACGGACCACGCTGGGGCGACCCGGCGCTGTACGACGTCGACTGGCTGCAGCGCCGTACGGCGCGTGCCGATGGTGAACTCCTTCAGGCTGCGTATCAGCACCTCATGACGCCGTTCCTCGCGACGTACGCGAAGTACTTCACCACGCAGCAGCACGACCTCGCCAAGGCCTTCGGATCGCGACTGGCCGACTGGATCGACGGACGCAGCACCTCTTTGACGCTCGGCCACGGTGACTATCGACTCGACAACCTTCTTTTCGGGTCCAACAAGGGAGGACCGCCCGTCGCGGTGGTCGACTGGCAGACACCGAACCACGGACCGGGTGTGGTCGACGTCTCGTATTTCTTGGGCGCTGCGGTGATGCCCGAGGTGCGGCGTTCTATCGAAGGTGGTCTCGTCGACGAATACATCGTTGCAATCCGCGCCTACGGAGTCGAACTCGACCGGGTCACTTTCCTGCGCGAGTACGCGCACGCAAGTTTTGCCGGTTTGGTGATGGCCGTGGTGGCGTCGATGGTCGTCACTCCGACCGAACGCGGCGAAGCAATGTTCGCCGCGATGGCAACGCGCGCCGCGCAGCACGCCCTCGACCTCGATGCCTACGACACCCTGTGAAGGACGACACGACATGAGCGCCGACCTGCCCGACTTCCATATTCCCCACGACGAGAAGATCTCGTGGATGGTGGAAACGAACGGTTGGGCGATCGAGTCGGTGCCGCCCGGCGTGTCGATGTCGGCGGAGGGCGCGCCGATGCCGACGTACTCGTACACCGTGAATTTCCCGACAGCGTTCGGGATGCCGGAGGTCGTCATCCTCGGCCTGACGCCCGTGGCGTGTCGCGGTCTGTTCGACCTGATCGCCGACGTGCTGGGCTCGGGGCAGACGATCGAAATCGGTGCCGAAATCGTCGGTCTTTTCGACGGGGAACAGCGCGCCAAGTTTGTAAACGTCAACATGTCCGTCCACGGGCAGATGTTCGCGAGTGCCGGCTCGTGGCACAAAGGCCACGCGTTCGGCGTGGTTCAGATGGTCTGGCCCGACCGCAATGGTTTTCTTCCCGGCGAGGCGGGTTTCGAACAACGCCTGCGGTTCACGCAGCCGCTGCTCGCCTGATTTGTCTCACGGAACGCCACCGCCCCTCTCCTCGTTCAACATCGCTGCAAGAAGATCGAGCGCGGCGACGTCCCCGGCGATCACGTCGCTGCGCCAGGAGGGGTTGATCGGAAGGAGACGCACGAGGGTTTCGAACGACGCGCGCGGACGGCCGAGGACGGTGCGCATGGCGACCGTGAGTGCCAGGTACGGGTCATCGTCGATCATGACCATCAGCGTTTCGGCGTCGCGCTTGGAAAGCCGACGGGCCGCTTGGCGGTATGCGATGCGTCGCGTGAGGTAGGGCGCGAAATAGCCCGTGTAGCGATCCTGCAGGTTCTCGCGCCGCCAGTCGTTTTCGCTGACCCTTCCACGACACACTGCGCTGCCGCACACGCAGTCGAATTCGTCGTAGTCGCTACCATCGGCCATCGCGTAGTCGAAGGTGATTGCCTCGCCCACGGCGATGTCGCGCATCGCCACCACCTGGGCCGCGCCCCCCATGCCGCAGTTCGGGTCGCATGAATGGTTCACCGCATCACCCGGTTCACGCTCGACGGGCCCGAGGAGGAAAGTGTCGTCGTCGATCTGTATCGATCGTGATCGACGCTCCGGGTTCTGGAGGTCGAAGGTGACCCTGTCCATCGGCGTTCCCCCGAAGGCCGCAACGATGGTTCCCGCAGGGATTGGCGCGAGCGCATACGACCCGAAGCCGGCCCCCGGGGCTGGGCGCATCTCGGCAAGCGGCGTGAGGAAGTTCTCGGGCACCGGGCGCAAGATAACGGGACCCGGCATGGTCGGGAAACCTTCGTTGCCCTCGGCGCGCACCGGGATAACATGATGACGCTTCAGCATCACGAGTGACCGGGTAACCGGTCCGGCAACCGGGGTTGGTCCACGGTGCCAGCTCAATCGGCAACGGTTGGGGATGTGGCGGGAAACCGCAACGGGCCTCGTCCCTCGTACTGCAAAGCACGGTATTGAAACGTGAGAGTTGGAGCGGGAAGGGAGTAACTGTGTCGAGTCATGGACGTGACTACCCGGCGTCTGGTGCATGGCGTGCCGACGAAGCCGCCGGGACGCGCAAGTTCTTCTCGTTACCGGCCGATCGGGCGGTGGCGCTCGACGTCGGTTCGACGCTCACGGGCGTCACGGTTGCGTACGAAACGTGGGGCACGCTCGCGTCGGACGCGTCGAATGCAATTCTTCTCTGTCACGCCTGGACCGGTGACTCCCATGCGGCGGGTCCGGCCGACGATGGACATCCGACACCGGGTTGGTGGGAGGGACTCATCGGCCCCGGCCTCGCCATCGACACCGATGAATTCTTCGTGGTGTGCGCGAACGTTCTCGGTGGATGTCAGGGCAGCACCGGTCCGGCGTCGCTGCATCCGGTTGACGCACGGCCCTACGGCTCGCGCTTTCCCGTCATCACGATCCGCGACATGGTGCGGGCGCAGGCTCGCCTCGCCGACCATCTTGGCGTGCGCACGTGGCACAGCGTCGTCGGCGGGTCAATGGGCGGCATGCAGGTTCTCGAATGGGCCGTCATGTTTCCCGACCGTGTGCGGTCGATTATCCCGATCGCAACCTGTCTGCAGGCAAGCGCCCAGCAGATTGCATGGGGCGCAATCGGTCGCCGCGCGATCCGCCTCGACCCGAGGTGGAACAACGGCGATTACTACGAGGCTGCGCCGGGCGAGGGGCCGTGGGAGGGCCTCGCCATCGCCCGCATGGTCGCGCAGGTGACGTTCCGCAGCGACAACGTGTTCACCGAGAAGTTCGGCCGTGAACTTGCCGACGGCAACTCCGACAAGAGCGGCATCGAATTGTGGGATCGCTTCGAGGTAGAGCGTTATCTCGACCACCACGGCGACAAGCTCGTGCGTCGATTCGATACGAACAGTTACCTCGTCATCGGCAAGGCAATGGACCTTCATGACATCGGTCGTGGTCGTGGGGGAGTCGTCGCCGCTGCCCGGCGCGTCACTGTTCCCGTGTTGTCGATCGGTATCTGGAGTGACATCTTGTACCCCAGCTACCAGCAGCGCGAGATCGTCCGCCTCGTCGGCGAGGACGGTGGTCGCACCGAATACGTGGAGATCGACTCTCCGCACGGTCATGACTCGTTCCTCATCGAACTCGACCAGGTTGGCCGGGCCGTGAGGTCGCATCTCACTAGGGTGTGAACGTGCTCGCCGAAGTAGGAATCGTGACGCTCATCTCGGTTCTTTTGATTTTCGGTGGCGTTGCGCTCTTCGGGTTGACGATCTGGTTCTGGAGGACCTCGCGGCCCGAACCGCCGGCGCTGGCCCGGCTCGAAGTCATGAGCGAGCGTGCCTATCGCAAGAGCAAGGGCGTCGATCGCCTGTTCCTCTTGAAGATGGCGGAACGCGAGGCCCGTGAGTCTTCGACCGGGTCTGGGTCGGTTGAATCGACCGCCTCGCCCCACGGCGCAGAGTCAAAGTAATTTTGCCTCGTGGCTTCTTTCAACCCTGAAGAGATGATCGTCCGTTTCCGTGAGAGAGCGGCTGGTGTGAAGCGGCGTCCGTTGCCGCCGGTTGCCGGAGAAGAGCGCCAGCTCTTCTTGCAGCAGGCGCAGGTCGACTTTCAGGACTTTGCCATCATCGCCGATGCGACTGCCACAGTCGAAGATGGTGTGCTCGTCCTGCGCATCGACATGCGCGGCGACGGCGAGTGACCGAACCACACGGTCATACCCACGACTGGGCCGTCGTTGCTTGTGTCATCGGGGTCCTCGCCTGGAGTTCGGGCCCCTTGATGGTGCGCGGGATTTCTGCCGAGGTCACGGCGTTCACCTCAGTGAGGCTGTGGTTGTCAATCCCTGTCATGTCGCTGGCGGCAATCATCGGCGGCGGCACGCTGAGTCTCGACCTCTATCGGCGGAGTCTTTTGCCAGGAGTGCTGTTTCTCGGCTCGATGGCGACGGGTTTCGCATCGTTCCAACACACATCAATTGCCAATGCGACGCTGATTTCCAACCTTCAGCCGGTTCTCATGTTGCTCGTCGCTCCGCGGCTGTTCGGCGAACGTCCGACGGTGCTGCGGGTGTTTCTTGCCGTGGTGGCCGTCGGCGGTGCCTTCATGGTCATTGTTGGGGCTGCGCCGGGTGGTGAGGCGGGCCTTGCGGGCGACCTTTTCGCGGTTGCAAATCTTCTCGTCTGGTCGACCTATTTTGTCTTTGCCAAGCGTGCCCGCGACAACGGTGTGCATGTCGGGTCTTTCCTCGCGGGTGTGTTCACAGTTGCGGCGTTTGCAACGATTCCGTGGGTTCTCGTCGTGCGACCCGACTTCGGTGAACTGGGTGGGCGCGACATCGTGCTGGTTCTCGCACAAATCGCCGTCGCGGGTCTTCTCGGCCACACGACGATCACGTGGTGCGCCCGCTATCTCGATATCACACTTGTTTCGCTGCTGAATTTGTTCAGTCCCGCACTGTCGGTGACCGGCGCATGGATCATCTACGACCAGTCAATGGGATTGATCCAGATTGGTGGCGCCGTAGTGATGATCGGCGCGCTCGCACTGGTGGTCGCTACTCGTGCGAAGCCGATCGCGCCGGTCGACAAGGGGCTAGTGGCGGAATGAGTGGACAGATGCAAGCAGTTGATGCCAGACCGACACACCGGCTCGCGTTGTGGGCGGTGTTCCTGGGTGTCGTGTGTTGGGGATGGGGCCCGGTTCTCGTGCGCGGGATTTCCGCGCCGTTCATGGCATTCACACCGGTTCGCATGCTCGTTGGTCTTCCCATCATGGCAACAATTACCTACGCATCGGGGGGCCGCCTCACTCGTGCCGTGTGGCGCGCCTCGTTCGTCCCGTCGCTCTTTTACACGGCCTCGTTGTTGTGCGCCTTTGCATCGTTCCAGAAAACGTCGATCGCAACCTCCACCCTGATCGTTTCGCTGAATCCGATTGCACTTCTCATCATCGCGCCGTTCGCTTTGAAGGAACGTGTCACCAAGCAGAAGGTCGTCTGGTGTCTCGTTGCGGTGGCGGGTGTATCACTCGTCGTGTTCGGCAAAACGAGCGGCGGTGGAAACACGCTCGAAGGCGACCTGTACGCCGTCGGTAACCTGATCTTCTGGACGACCTACGCCATCGGCACGAAGCGAGTGCGCGACGCGGGGGTTCACCCGTATGCATTTCTCACCGTTGCCACCGCCGTGTCGGTTGTTCTTCTCTTTCCTCTCGCCTTCGCGACGGGGGCCGACTTCGGCAAGATCGGTGGCGACGATTGGTGGCTGATGCTCTTGCAGGTCGTCGTGGCCGGCGTCATGGGCATGGGGTCGATCGCGTGGGCGAACCGCTACATGGATGCGACGCTCGTGGCGCTCCTCGGCCTCGGAAGTCCGGTTTTGTCGAGCATTTTTGCGTGGTGGATCTTCGAGCAGTCGATGACCGCCGTGCAGATTCTCGGCGCCGGCGTCATGCTCGCCGCCGTGGGCGTCGTCGTCGCGCGCAAGATCTGAGATTTTCTCCGACTCGCCGGCGAACGGGGCAGCCGCCAATACTCGATTCCATGGCAACTTTCGGACTCAGCGGCAGGGTCGCGCTCGTCACCGGCGGCGCGCAGGGAATGGGGCGAGAAATCTCCGAGCGGTTCGGCCGCGAAGGCGCTTCGGTCGTCGTGGGTGACATCTCAGAAGATGGTGGCAGGGAAACCGTCGCACGCATCATCGCCGCCGGCGGGAAGGCAGTCTTCCAGCGAACCGACGTGTCGAAGGCCGCTGACGTGAACTCCCTCGTGCAGTTGGCGCTTGACACCTATGGTGACTTGAACCACGCAGTCAATGCCGCGGCCATCGAAGGTGAAGCCCCGAACCTGCTCGAGTTGGAGGAAGAAACGTTCGACCGCATCATTGCGGTGAACCTGAAGTCGATCTATCTGTCGATGCGTGCCGAAGTCAAGGTCTTCGTCGGCAGGGGTCACGGCGGCACCATCGTCAACATCTGCTCGACCAACTCGTTTCGTCCCCAGCCCGGTCAGTGCGCGTACACGGCGTCGAAGCACGGGGTCGCCGGCATCACGAAGACGGCGGCGATCGAGTTCGCCGCGAAGGGGATCCGCATCAACGGCATTGCGCCCGGAAGCATCGACACGCCGATGCTGCGCAACGCGATCGAACGGCGCACCGGAGATGTGCAAGGGACGATCAACAGGCTCAGCCTCATCGGACGCTTCGGAACGGTCGAGGAAATCGCGTCTGCCGCTATGTGGCTGTCATGCGATGAGTCGACGTACACGATGGGTCACATCCTCGGAGTCGACGGCGCCTATCTCGCGCGTTGACCTCGCAGTGACCCCGAAACCCTTGTGGTGCAGGGATCAGTGACCCTCGTCACCACAAATCCACCACTTGTTCGTCGTGCGGGCGTACGGTCACTTTCAAGCGGAGCTTCCCCCGACCGGCAGAGCCGGGCGGGTTCTTTTAGGAGGTATCGCTATGTACACGATGGCACTGGTCATCCTGATCGGTCTCGTAGCCCAGACGGTTGTTTCCGTCGCCACGGACCACATTCCCTTCCTCAAGCAAATTCCGATCATCAGCAAGGGCGAAGGTTGGCTCATCGCCGCCTGCATTCTTCTCGTGTGGTTGATGGACGTTTCGGTGCTCGGCACCTTCATGGGCGCCGACGGCGCCAACCTCGAAGCATGGGTCGACATCGTCAGCTCCGGTCTGGCGATCGCCGGCTTCACGCACGTGACGGCGAACTTCCAGAGCTTCCTTGCGCGCCTGCGCTACTGATCCACACAAGTCCACGCACCTGTGAACGGGGCGGTGTCGCGCGGGTTCCCCCCTCCGCGCGGCACCGCCCCTCAAGGTTTTTGGGGCCAAGG
>SXZT01000091.1 GCA_005787785.1 Actinomycetota bacterium | reverse complement strand
CTCGAGGATCGGCAGACCGAAACCCTCACGAATCGACGGATAACACAGCGCAACCGCACCGGAGTACAAAGCGGCAAGTTCATCGGCCGGAACGAAGCCCAGCGTGTGCACCCGTCCGCGTGATGCGACAGGAATCTCGGGTCCGTCACCCCATCCCGTTGCACCCGCGACAACAAGGTCGGGAATGCGGTCGCCCAACTGTGCATGCGCCTCGATCAACCGTGCGAGGTTCTTGCGCGGTTCGATCGTGCCGACGAAGAGGAGATAGCGCTCGGGCAGACGGTGTCGCGCGATGACTTCGGCGACTGCCGAGTCGGGGACCGATACGGGCCGCACGCCGTTTTCGACGCAGCGCAGCCGTTCGACGTCGAACCCGTGCGCGAGACAATCGTCGAGTGTCGCCTGCGACACGCACACGACTCGCGATGCACATCGCTTGACCAGTTCCATGCTGCGCACGAACACCGACACGCCACGCTTCGTGAAGTGCGAGGGATCGTGCAGGAAGGCGAGGTCGTGCACGGTGACAACGAGCGGCAGCGCCGTTGCGGCGGGAATGATGCTCGTCGCATGGACGACGTCGACCATGCCCGTCGCACCTTCGACGCGCGGCCAACCCAACCGCAGCCACGATTCGTAGAGATACGGCCCGCTCAACGGCAGAGGCCGCACATCGACCGGCGGCACGAAACCCGACGTCGCAGGAGAACGGTGGCGGCCCGCCACACCGATCACTTCCAGACCCGGCAGCGCGGCAAGTTCGCGGGCCACCTCCATGCCGTACACACCCGTACCGCCGGGCACGTCGTGCCAGCACTGTTCCAATGTGATGGCGACGCGCACCCCCCCATTGTGCCTGCACACGCCCTACCATCAGTGGGCATGAGCGAGTTCTGGAAGTCGCGCCGGGTGCTCGTCACCGGTGGCAACGGTTTCCTCGGGCGTGTCGTCGTGCGACTGCTGCGCGAACGCGGCGCCGACGTGGCTGCACCACGCAAGGCCGACTTCGACCTGACACAGCCGGGTCGGGCCGAGGCAATGCTGGCCGCTCACGCACCAAGCCACGTGATTCACCTCGCGGCCCGCGTCGGGGGCATCGGCTACAACCAGGTCGCCCCCGCGCCGCTTTACCTGGACAATCTGATGATGGGCACGCACGTGATCGAGGCCTGCCGTGCTGCAGGCATCGAAAAGACCGTCCTCCTCGGCACCGTCTGTTCGTACCCGAAGTTCACGCCCGTGCCGTTCCGCGAGTCGTCGTTCTGGGACGGCTACCCCGAGGAGACGAATGCGCCGTACGGCATAGCGAAAAAAGCGCTGCTCATCCATGCGCAGGTGAACGCTGCACAGTACGGCCAGAAATTTGCGTACCTCATTCCCACCAATCTGTTCGGACCCGGTGACAAGTTTCATCCCGATGTCTCCCACGTCATCCCGGCGCTCATCAAGAAGTGTGTCGAAGCAAAGGAGACCGGTGCCGACAAGGTGCACGTGTGGGGCACGGGAACCGCAAGCCGCGAATATCTCTACGTCGACGACGCCGCCGCGGCGATCGTTCTCGCGGCCGAAGTGCACCAATCCCCCGAACCGCTGAACCTCGGTACGAACCGCGAGATCACGATCCGCGAGACCGTCGAAACAATCGCCCGGGTCGTCGGATTCACGGGCGATCTGGTGTGGGACTCGACCAAGCCCGACGGCCAGCCGCGTCGCCGGGTCGATGCGACGAACGCCGAACATGCGCTCGGTTGGACCGCACAGATGGACTTCCGCAAGGGTCTTGAGTCAACGATCGCGTGGTACCTCGCCAATCGCACGGTTGCCGAACAAGCCCCCTGATGAACCTTCCTCCCCCACCCGTTCCGAACTGCGTGCGCCATCCCGACCGCCCCACCGGTCGCAACTGCACGCGCTGCGGTCGCCCCGCGTGCGGTGACTGCCTGATCCAGGTCGACATCGGGTCAAAGTGCCTCGACTGCGCGCGCCGCGACCGGCCGTCCGCACGCACTCGCGTCACGTACTGGAACGCGGCGCAACCGCTGCTCGTCACGAAGGTGCTGATCGCGATCAACGCCATCATGTTCGTCTTCACCAACGTCGGTGGCATCAACCTCGGTGGTGGCGGCGAGCTGTCGGAGAACACGATCAACCTCGGTCTCTACAAGGGCTTCCTCTACAACGACGAGTGGTACCGACTCGTCACCGCCGGTTTCGTGCACTTCGGGTTGTTCCACATCGGAATGAACATGTTCCTTCTCTGGCAGTTGGGTTCGTTGCTCGAACGCGAAATTGGGCGCGTTCCCTACGCGCTTGCGTACATGGCATCGCTCGTTGCCGGCAGCACGGGTGCGCTCATCGCCTCACCTTGGGCATTGTCTGGAGGTGCGTCAGGCGCGGTGTTCGGACTGATGGGCCTTGCAGTGGTTGGCATGCGCCAGCGCGGCATCAACCCGTTTCAAACGGGACTCGGCATGACGCTTCTGATCAACCTGCTGATCACCGTGACGATTCCGGGCATTTCGATCGGCGGCCACATCGGCGGATTGATCGGTGGCGCGGCGTGTGGCGCTGTTCTGATTCCGCCGCGCGGTCGCACCTTTGCCGCGTGGGTGAACTACGCGACACCGACTGCAGTCGCCGTCGCCGCATTTGCCATCGCGCGCGCCACTCTCTGATGCGTCGCACCCCCCAGTTACCTTGCTCGCAATGAGCCTCCAGAGCCTCACCCCCGTCGATGTTCCACGTCCCTTTCTCGACACCATCGCCTCCACCACCCAGGCCCTCAGCGTCTTTTCCCTCACGGTGCAGCGGCCGTTTCGTCCGCAGCACCTCGTGCTCTTGGTGGATGCGTCGCGTCATGGTGTCGGTCTGCACTCGAGTGACGGATTCATCGGCCTGCGTGACGACCCCACCACAGCCGGCCGCACTCTCGGCCACCACGTCGTTTCGGTTGCGTCGGCGAATCCACTCGCCGCGGGCTGTTACGTGATGACGGTCGAACCCGACACGCATGCATCACCCGACGACGCTGAGCGATGGTTCGCCATGGCCGACGTGTGCGACCGTGCAGGCATCGTCCTTGTCGACTGGTGCGTGCGCGGTTTTGCTACGACTGACGCCCGGTACGTAGGTCAGGGGGCGGTGTGGTGCCCTCGGCACGTCGCCGGGCTGGGCTGAGGCGCAGACCCGCGGCCCGCAACCTCGTCAACAGTTCCCTGCTGCCAACGGCCGTCGCACCCAATGCGATGGCGTGCTCGCGGTACTCCTCGGGCAGGTCGTAATGATCCCCCTGGAAGCCCTTGCGCGGAATCCCCAAGGCCCCGGCCATCTCGTGCAGTTCGTCGTACGACGAGTCACTGACCATGTGACACCACTTGCGCTCGCGGAACCACCAGTGGCACTCGTCGACGAGAATCATGGGCCGCCGACGAGGGACGTCAGTGACAAGCGCAGCCGCCGCCGCATCCGCGCTGCATCGTCGGCGCAGGTGCCGGGTTCACTCCCGGGCCGCCGCCAACCGACGCGAACACCGAGAGACGACGCTTGGCCTCGGCACCGCAGGCACACGGCGCCGGAGCCGATGCTTCGCTCATCGGGCGGCGCAGTTCGAACGCGGTATCGCACGACGGACAGCGGTATTCGTAGAGCGGCATGCCGCAAGGCTAGTGGACCTGTGGTTGACTGACGGCATGGCGACCGGTCCCCTCACGACGCTCCCCGCGCGTGTCGAGCCCGAGACCGAGCACGTTCTCGAAACCGGGGAACCCGCGGTCGCGCACATCGTCAAAACCGAGCCGAGCGAGTCGGCCGCAGCCAAGGTTCTCGAAGCCCGAATCTACGGCACTCCCCTCGAGGCGCTGTGCGGCCACGTGTGGATTCCCTCGCGCGACCCCAAACAGTTGCCGCTCTGCGATGCGTGCAAGGACATCTACGAGACGTACCGTGCATTCAACGATGGCTTGAACGAACGACCAAACGAGTAGAAAAGAACATCGAAGGAGACACCATGATCATCATCGCCGGACGTATTTTCATTGACCCCGCCAAGCGCGCAGCCCTGCTCGAGGACTCAAAGCCGCTGCAGCAGGCCACGCGCGACCAGGAACCCGGCTGCGAGGCCTACGTGTTCTCGGCCGACCCCTGCGAGCCGGGCACCATCACGGTCTACGAACTGTGGACCGACGCACCGTCGCTCGCCGCGCACTTCCTGCACGAGAACTACTTCAACATGCGCAACAAGTTTGCCGAGCACGGCATCTCCGGCGCCGAAACGATGAAGTACCGCATCGACGCCAAGGCGCCGGTGTACAACGCCCAGCGCATCGCCACCACCGACTTCGACTGACGGCATGTCGAACGACCCGTCGTCGGTCGATCTCACGGGCTTGCGCATCCGCGAAGCGGTGCGGGCCCTGCTCATCGATGACGGGGCCCACGTTCTCCTCGCTCACCTCGCCTTTCCTCTCCGGTCTGTGTGGGTGCTGCCCGGCGGCGGCCTCGATCCGGGCGAGTCGCACGACGAGGGTTTGCTGCGCGAACTACGCGAAGAGGTCGGCTTCACCCCCGAGACGATCGGTCCACACCTCTGGACACGCACGCACGTCATTCCCTTCGTCGATGGCCGATGGGACGGCCAGCGCGACCACGCCTACCTGGTGCCCACCGATCGATTCGAACCATCGCCGGCGCTGACGACCGAACAATTGCGCGCCGAACACTTGGTCGACCTGCGGTGGTGGTCACTCGACGAACTGCTGGCCGAACCCGAGACCACGTTCTTTGCCCCCTTGCACCTGCCCAAACTGGTGCACGAAGTGGCGACGAACGGCCCGCCTGCCGAGCCGTGGCAGATCATGCAGCGCAGCACACCCCACGCCTGACGCGTCGTCAGTGAAAGTCACGCGAGGCCAAACCCGCGGGAACCACCAACGCCGAGAGGTGTTCGGCGACGATGTTCACCACACCTTCGCTGTTTTGCATGCGTCCACGCACGAGCAAGGCAGGTGCATCGCGTGCGACGAGACGGAACCGTGCCCAACATCCCTTTGAACACACCACGTTGATGAGGCCCGTCTCGTCTTCGAGATTGATGAATGTGGCACCGCCCGCCGTCATGGGTCGCTGTCTGTGCGTGACGACACCGGCCACGAGAACACGTGAGGCATCGGGCAGCAACGGCAATTCCGTGGCGGTGCGCACGCCGAGTTCGCTCAACTTGGTGCGGAGAAAAATGGTGGGGTGCCCGTTCGGGGCGATGCCCGTGGCCCACAGATCGGCGATCGCCTCTTCGACGGGAGCCATGCCCGGCAGAACGGGTGAACGCACGCCGGTGGTGATGCCCACCAAGCGGTCGGGCCGCGACTGCGCCACTGCCCCGGCCGCCCACAACGCATCACGCCGTTCGGCACCGAATGCGGCGAATGCACCCGCCGTGGCCAACGACTCGAGTTGCGCGGCGTTCAGTGCCGGCACGCGACGTACGAGGTCTTCCATGTCGGCGTACGGACCCTGCAAGACGATGCCATTCGCAATGTCATCGGCGAGATCGCAACCGACGCCCCGCACCGACGACAACCCCAACCGCACGGCGAGTCCACTGGTCGACGACGCATCGGTCTCGAGCGAGGCCAGCGCCGACGAGGCGTTGATGCAGGGTTTGTTCACCACGACACCGTGACGACGTGCGTCGCGAGTCAGCGAGTGCGGCGACCAGAAACCCATCGGCTGTGCGTTCAGCAACGCTGCGCAAAAGATCGCCGGCTCGTGGAACTTGATGTAGGCCGAGGCGTACACGAGATACGCGAAGCTGACCGAGTGGCTTTCGGGAAATCCGTAGTTGGCGAAGGCCTGCATCTTGTCGAAGATGACGTCGGCAGTTTCTCCCGTGATGCCGCGCTGTGCCATGCCCTCGTATAGACGCTCGCGCAAACGTTGCATCCGCGCCCGTGACCGTTTCGACCCCATGGCCTGGCGCAACTGGTCGGCCTCGGCGGCGGTGAAACCCGCAACGTCGATCGCCATCTGCATGAGCTGCTCCTGGAACAGGGGGACACCGAGCGTCTTGCCGAGCGAGTTCTCGAGCAGCGGATGCAGGTACGTGACGGGCTCTTCGCCGTTGCGTCGACGGATGTAGGGATGCACCGACCCGCCCTGAATGGGCCCGGGACGAATGAGTGCCACCTCGACGACGAGGTCGTAGAAACGCCGCGGCCGGAGACGCGGCAACGTGGCCATCTGCGCGCGCGACTCGACCTGGAAGACACCCACGGTGTCGGCACGGCACAGCATTGCGTACACGTCGTCTTCCTGAGGCAAGCCGGCAAGATCGAGTGGCTCGCCGCGGTGTTGGGTGATGAAGTCGACGGCGTTGTGCAACGCCGACAACATGCCAAGACCAAGCAGGTCGAACTTCACCAGGCCCGCCGCGGCGCAGTCGTCTTTGTCCCACTGCAGCACGCTGCGGTTCTGCATGGTCGCCCACTCGACCGGACACACATGGCTGACGGGCCGGTCGCAGATGACCATGCCCCCCGAGTGGATGCCGAGGTGGCGTGGGTGGTCGAGCAACTGCGCCGCCAGTGCTGCCACGTCGCCGGGTGGCTGGTCGGGGTCGACTCCGTCGCGGGCAAGCGCCTTTGCCGCATCGCGGACGGCAGAACGCGTGCGGTAGGTGATGACGTTGGCAACCTGTGCCGCGTGCGTGCGACCGTAGCGTTGGTACACGTACTGGATCACTTCCTCACGGCGGCCACTTTCGATGTCGATGTCGATGTCGGGTGGACCGTCACGTTCGGGGGAAAGGAACCGTTCGAACAAAAGACCCAGTGCCACCGCGTCGGCCTTGGTGATACCGAGTGAATAACACACGACGCTGTTCGCCGCGCTTCCACGACCCTGACAGAAGATGTCGTTACGGTTGCAGAATTCGACGATGTCCCACACGACGAGGAAATAACCGGCAAAGCCCAGCGCCTCAATGACATCGAGTTCGTGGCGCACCACCGACCACGCCCGGGCACGCAGGGACAGCGTGTCGTCGGCCGATGTCGGCGGTGATCCGTAGCGGCGTGTCGCACCCTGGATAACGAGATGACGCAGGTAGGAAATCTCACTCATTCCACCCGGACACGGGAAGGGCGGCAGCTTCGGTGCAACGAGTGACAGGTCGAAAGCGCAGTCGGCGGCGATGTC
This sequence comes from Actinomycetota bacterium, assembly GCA_005787785.1. Classification (GTDB taxonomy): domain Bacteria; phylum Actinomycetota; class Acidimicrobiia; order Acidimicrobiales; family Ilumatobacteraceae; genus F1-20-MAGs119. The sequence goes on along the minus strand of SXZT01000091.1, from coordinate 14,940 downwards.
GGCACTGCGCGCCACGACACCCGGATAGCGCGCGAACATTCGCTGCTGTTCGGCCCCCGAACGCATGAACGCACTGGCCGCATGCGGCAACAAATGATCGACTTCGTCGAGCGAACTGCGCCGACGGATGGCCGCCATCGCGGTGGCAAGCGGGAACTGCGCCGTCGATGCGTAGTGGACATGGTTGGTGGCAACGCACACCGTGCCCACCCGGTCGGCGATGCGCACGAGCGCATCGTTGCGTGCGGTGTCGAGTGGGTCGCCATGGTGCACCAGTTCGACGGCCACGTGGTCGACACCGAACACGTCGGTGATCTGACGCAACACGTGCTCGGCCGCGGTTGGCCCGTGGGCGATCAGTTGCCGCGCAACCGGGCCATCGACACCACCGGTGAGAACCCACCAATCGCCACGTCCCTCGGCAAGGTCACCCAACGAGTGCACGGGGTTTCCCTTCGAGCCGGCCAGTTGCGCAGTGGTGAGTGCCTGCGCGAGACGCGCATAACCAACGGGGTTGCGTGCGAGAACCACGATGCCACCACCGATCACCGGGTCGAGTTCCGCACCGAACACGGTGGGCAGGCCGAACTCGCGTGCCGCCTCGGCGAAACGCACGACCCCGTAGAAGCCGTTGCGATCGGTGACCGACACGGCGTGCAAGCCGAGCGCAACCGCGGTGTGCACGAGGTGCTCGGGGGACGATGCACCGGTGAGGAACGAATAGTGCGACAGGCAATGCAGTTCGGCATACGCGGTGGCAGCCGGCGCGTAACGCAGGTTGTCGGGCGCAACGTAGGGCGCGCGCTTGGCTCCGAAGGCCGGACCATCGCCACCACCGTTCGGCGCCTCCGACCGCGATGCCCGCGGTGCATCGGACAGGCACCGTTCGAGTTCGGTCCACGACACATGCGGCGCATGGAACCCGTACGACCCGAGAACATCGCCGGTTGCAAGATCAGGGCCCCCCATGGGGCCCCACAATAGCGAACGTATGTTCGCTTCAGGCCGGGCCGCCGGCCAATTCCCGGGCCCGCGTCACCGCGCCCGCCAACCCCGCATCGGCCACCGCGGCGGCCTCGCTCCACGTGAACCACCGCACATGAGGGCTCTCCCCCGCACCCGGCGCCGGGTCGCAGGACCCGTCGGCAAACAGCAGATAACGCAGGTCGAGATGCGTGTGTCCGCGTGGGCCGGGATGCACATCGACATGGAAGAACAGCGGTCCCACAGCGGGGTGCGCAACGACGAGACCGGTCTCTTCGGTTGCCTCGCGCAGTGCGGCGGTCGGCGGGTCTTCACCGTGTTCGATGTGTCCCCCGGGCTGCAACCACATGTTCAACCGCTTGTGCAGGTGCAACACCGTGCCGTGCGTTGCCACCACCAATGCCGAGGCGGTGACATGCACCGGACCGGCATGTTCGTTGCACGGGTCCTCGAGGCCCACCACCGTCTCACGAAAGACACGCAGTGATCCGCGCTCGCGGTCGTCGACGGCAACATGGCCACGCACGATCTCCAGCAGTGCAGCGGCCGACATGGTCGTCAGTATTTCAGTCGTACGCCCCGACCAACCACCACGACCTGTTTTCCGACACCAACAGCCACGCCGTGTGTCGGTTGTCGATGTCGACCAGACACTGCATCCGGGCAACACGCCGACGGCGGGCCGCGTCCCACCAGCGTTCTTCGACGGGCCATGGCCCGAAACACGCAACGACACGGTGACGCCGCACACCGTCGACGACGAATCCGGGCTGCGAGGAGAACATGTGGCGTCCCGTGACGACGACACGCTGGTCGACGTCGTCGACGACGTCGACCTGGCGATGCGGATCAATGGGAACGGTGGGCACGATGCCCGCGATCTCTCCCGTCCAGGTGCGCGGATGCACTTCACCCGGCGTGACACGCTGGCGCGCCGCGGTGGGATCGCGGACCTCGACGCGACCCGCGGGCACGAGAGCGAACTGGCTCATCGGGTCGCGACCCCCACGCCATTCAGGAACCCGCACGGCATCGCCCGCGATCGCAACGAGACGTGCAACCGCGGCCCACGCTGCACGGTCGGCCTCGCCGTGTTCCCCCCACAAACCCAACTGCATGGCACGGCGCACCTCAACGGCCTGCACGTCGATCGACATGTGCGCGATTCCGGCAGTGAGATCGTCGTTGAGCCATTTCTCGACCTGCCAACGCAACCGCTCTGTGAGCATCGATGCGGTGAAACCGTGCGGGTGGTACCACACACGCGAACACGACTCGTCATGCTCGGTCGTGAACTCGGCAATGACACGGCAGGCAATCAAACCGCGCGGCTCGAGTTGACTGACAATGTCGTGGGCAAGCAGCGATGCGGCGAAAACCACCGTCGCCGCGTCATCGAGAGCCGTGTCGTGGCGCGATTCGACGAAACACTGCGTGGGCAACGGTTCGGCACACACCGGATGCAGGTCGTCGCCTGTTGCGAGAACGTACATGTCGTCACCGTCAGGGCCGAATCGATCGGCCAGCATCGATCGTTCGACGCCCGCCACCGCACCGAGCGTCCCGAGGCCGAGACGGAACAACAAAGAAACGATGTCAGGATCGACGTGTGCGTGGTTCTGCAGCACCGACACCGGCAAAGCGGCGAGAAAGTCGTGGTGCCGCAAAACGGGAACGATGAAACCCCCCTCACAGTCGGCCGCCACGCGTGCAACGAGACGGCTCGACCCCACCCCCACGCGGACGTCACCCACACCCACCGATTCGGCCACTGCGACGATGCGGTCGACGACGGACCGTTCACCCCCGAAGTATCTGGTGGGCCCGCGCATGGGCAGAAGCAATGCGCACTCGTCGACCATCTCGATCATCGGCGTCACTACGTCGAGTGCCTGGGCGAGACGATGCAGTTCACGATCGTCGTTGCGAGGCAGCACAACCACCGCAACGCGCGTGCGGTTCATGACGGTCCGTACACGACCCGAAACGGGCGCGGGTCGGGAATGCGACGACCACCGAGGGTCACACGCATGTTCTGTGCCGACAGATGACCGTCACCCGTCCAGTTGCACCCTTCGACACGAAACTCGAGGTCGGCCGACACGGACTGCCGTGGTTCCCCACCAACGACGATGACGATGCCGTTGCTCCGCGACACCGCCGTCACCATGCGCCGCACCTCGGCCGGCGCGACGGCCGATGGAACCTGCGTGACGACGATTTCGAATTCACCCACACATGCATTCATGCATGCCACCCAGTCATGTTGCGGGTCGACGCACACCACGCGATCGAGTTGCCAGCCCGCATCAAAAAGAGCGCGCATGTTGGGCGCCGTTGCCGCACACCATGCGACCCACGCCCCCGACGCATTGGCCTCGGCCAACAACAACGTGGTGAGGGCAACCGGGGCCGCACCGGTGACGGCACACACCGACCCGCGCGGCAGACCACCAGCAAGACCAGCGACACGCAATGCTTCGGCGATGCGACCCGTAACGGGAATCGAACGATCGCGCTTCAGAACCGCGCGCGACAGCGTGGTGACGTTGGCAGCCGAAAGAACGTCGGCAGGAATCTGCTTCAGCGGTGCGGGTGACGGCATGCCGCCACTGTAGCGAACGTATGTTCGCTTGCGTTCAGGCTCAGCCGAGTTGCCTACGCCGTCAGCCGAGTTGCCTACGCCGTCAGCCGAGTTGCCTACGCCGTCAGCCGACGTTGCGGTTGTCGCCGAAATATTCGGCGCTGTTGTCGATCGGCGTGCGCGACGGCAGTTCGTTCATCAGCGCGACAAGGTTGCCCGCCGACGATGCCCAACCATCGGCACCGAGTGTCTCGGCGTGCTCGGCCGAGGTGACGGCGCGACCACCAACGTAGATCTGTACCGATGGGTGTACGACTTCGCGCACGGCATTGATTGCGTCGACAGCCTTCGTGAGGGCACCCTCGGATGTCACGCTCACGCAGATCGCGGTGAGGTCGACCGTGTGACGCGCCGCAACGGCGAACGAATCAGCCGGCAGATCGGCACCGAGGTCGTAGACCTCCCAGCCACTCTGACGGATGAGGTCGGCAACCATCGACACCGGCAGCGAATGTCGCTCGCCCTCCGGAGCACCGACGAGAACCGCCCCGCGCGTGCGTCCACGGCGCGCAAAACGCGGGCCGAGGCGACCCATGATGCGCGCAACGATCGCACTGGCACGGTGTTCGAGATAGATCTCCAGTTCACCGCGCGACCACTTGTCGCCGATGCTCACGAGCGCAGGACTCACGACGTCGGTGTAGATCTCGTCGAGTTCGGCTCCCGCGGCGAGCGCGGCTTCGACGACGCCCCACGCACCACGGGCATCACCGGCGAGGAGACGCAATTCGAGCCGCTCGGGCCATGGCGCGCTCTTTTTTTTCGACTCTTCCGGGTTCAGCGGTTCACGCGACGATGCACCATCACGAAACGCTTCGAGGTCTTCGCGCCGCACGCGCCACGTTCCACCCGACTTCGCCGCGTGCAACAAGCCCAACCGCACATAGCGGTATGCCGTCATGTAGTGAACGTCAAGGATGTCAGCCGCTTCCTGCAAACTGAGTTCTTCGCTCATGACATGCCTTCTTGACGCAAAACTTGGAGGGACTTGACGCAAAACTTGGAGGGAAAATTCTGTGAGGAAATCCTTTTCGGTACTACCCGCGAACCCCGACTGTAGAACCCCACGTCACGCAACGGGCGACGGAGCAAGCACGAAAATGCCGATTTATCGGGGTTTTCTGCTGTCCGGAGTTGCCGAAATTATTTGCCCAAACGGGCTCGGGCGGCCCGTGAACGCTCGACAAGGTGCGGTGGCACCCGCTTGGCGGCCTCGCTGAGCTCCGGTCCATCTCCACCATCCGGTGCGGCGGGGGCAGCGGTTTCCTCTTCGGCGACGAGGTCCTCAAATGCCGGCGGCACCATGCCCGGCTTCCAGTACTGGTACAGGTCCCGCACCACCTGCTCGAGACCCTGCGCTCCGGCACCCTTGGTGAGCTCGACCGTGATGACATTGCCGAATACGTGCACCGCCGACACCTGGCCGGTGGCGAACATCCGCTGGGCAACGACGGCCGCGGGACGCGAGCCCTTTGCCTGGTCCACCGAGGCGAATCGCTCGTGGCCCATGCCGGTGAAACTGCGGTTCGCCTCGAAGCGAACCATTCCCAACTTTCCTGCCGGACCTTCGAGCACCGCAACTGGCTGACCCATCCCCGAGAATGTACTCTCCCGACATGTCACTTGAGGAGTTCACAACAGCGGCGACCAAGTTTCTCGACGCCAACCTCGACCACAAAGAGGCCGAGAAAACCTTTGTCTGGGGTGAAGGCTCCGACAAGGTCAACGTCTTCGAAGAGCGCACCCGCCAACAGGAACTCGAGATGCTCGAGGAATCAAAGTCTTGGCGCCGCAGGAAGTTCGATGCCGGCTTTGGCTGGATCACGGGACCAACCGAATACGGCGGTGCGGGTCTCACTCCCGCCCACGAGCGCATCTTCAACCGCCTCGAGTCCGAGTACAAGGTTCCCAATCAGGGCTTCTTCCAGATCGGTCTCGGCATGGTCGCCCCGACGATCCTCGCCCACGCGTCGGCCGCGGCGAAAGATGCGTACCTGAAGAAGATGTGGCGCGCCGACATCGTCGGGTGTCAGTTGTTCTCCGAACCCGGCGCCGGAAGCGACCTCGCATCGCTGCAAACGAAGGCGCTCCGTGACGGCGAGGAATGGATCATCACCGGCCAGAAGGTGTGGACATCGGGTGCGCACTACAGCGACATCGGCGAAATCATCTGCCGCACCGATGCCGACCAGCCCAAGCACAAAGGGCTCACCGGGTTCATCGTCGACATGAAAGCACCGGGCGTCGAAATTCGCCCGCTGCGCCAGATGACCGGCGGTGCCAGTTTCAACGAGGTGTTCTTCACCGAAGTGCGGGTGCGTGACGATCATCGTCTCGGCGACGTGAACAACGGTTGGAACGTCGCGCTCACCACTCTCATGAACGAGCGCGCCGCAATCGGCGGTGGCGGTGGCGGCGCAGATCCCCTCACCCGCGTGTACGCGATGGTTCGCCACTACGGCCTCGACAAGGATCCGATCGTGCGCGACAAACTTGCCGATCTGTACACGCGCTACCGCGTCGCTTCGTACAACAACCAGCGGGCAATGGCAAAGATCCGCGCGGGGCAAACCCCCGGTCCGGAAATGTCGACGGCAAAGATGGCCCTCACCGACAACCAGTTGCGGCTCTGCGCGTTCCTCTCCGAGGTCCTCGGACCGAAGATCGTCGTCGATACCGGTGAGTGGGGAACCTACGCGTGGAACCAACTCATTCTCGGCACACCGGGTCTGCGCATCGCAGGTGGCTCCGACGAAGTCATGCGCAACATCGTCGGTGAACGCGTGCTCGGCCTACCCAAAGAGCCGGGAATCGACTCGAAGTCACCCTTCCGCGATCTCGCCAAGTAACTCCGAACGACGTCACGTCGTTAGATCACCTCACCCTGACTGGCGGAATGGCGCCACGTCACTACGCTAACTGCGTGAAAAACGTTCGGGTTCGTCGAGTCCTCGTTCTGGTGGCCGCAACGATTGTCGTTGCCTCCTGCTCGGCGGACTCCGAACCGCGTGCCGGCGTGAAGAACGCGTCCGCCGGTGCACCGATTCCGGGGCCGGCACCGGAGCCGCCGCCACTCGCCCTGGCGACCACGATGGTCGACAAAGAACTCTCCGTGACGCTTCCGACGAGATCCGACGGTGCCGCCTTCGGCACGCGCGTGGCGATTCAACGCGGAATGATCTTTGCCTCTGCGACCGGCCTCGCGAACGTGTCGCTTGGCGCGGTGTACTCGAGCACGTTTGCCGACGAGTGGTCGAGTGCCACGTCCGTTCTCTCGGGAAGCGACTGGCGCTTCGGCCGCGACATGGCCATCGACAATCTGAACGTCGTCGCCTCGTCAGCCGATACGCGCAGTGCCTTGTTCGGTTGGCGCAGCGGTGCCATCAGCATCGGTGCCGCGCCAATGAACACGGGGCTCATCTACTCGGCTCGCCCCACCGGGCAGTACATCCCGTCGGAAAGCGACTGGGGACGGGCCGTCGCAATGTCGACGTCGTACGTTGCGGCGTCGGCACCGGCGATCGGCCTCTACACGACGCCAAGCCCGATCGTTGCCATCATGTCGTTGACCGATGCAAGCGCGAACGCTACGACCGTTGGCCCCGAGGGTGTCGCCACCAACGGATCGTTCGGCGTCGCGATCGACCTCGACGACGACACGCTGGTCGTCGGTGCCGACGAAACCTTCGGTGGCAAAGGTTCGGTCTTCGTGTACGCACGATCGGGGGCCACGTGGTCACTCGCCCAGCGACTCGACGGTGCAGCGGATGAACGATTCGGATCAGACATCGAACTCGCCGGCGCACGAATGATCGTCGGTGCACCGGGCAGTGGTTTCGGGGCGGCCTACGTGTGCGAGCGCGCTGGGTCGACCTGGTCGTGCCCCGTTCGACTCGACAATCCCGATCTCGCGGCAACGGGCACGCCCGCATTCGGTGCGGCGGTCGGACTCAGCGACGATGGCTCGGAGTTGATCGTCGGTGCGCCGCGCGGCCTCGGAGAAACCTGTTGCCCTGGAGCGGCCTTCACCTATGAACTTCGGGATGCGACGTGGACACTGTCCCGCACGCTGCAACCCACGAATCCCTCGAACAACGACGCGTTCGGCCACAGCGTCGATATCGACGGCGGGGTCGCCGTCGTCGGGGCACCGCGCGCCGATCCCGACCTTGGCGGCGCTGCGTCGACCAATGCAGGCACGGTGTCGATCTTCGGTGCACCCCGGCCAGCCAACCGCGCGGTGGGCTTCTCCATCAACTTTGACTCACCCACAGTCGGCGCGCCGACCGTCTCACAGATCACATCGAGCGGTGGAGTCGCAACGGGGTACTTGGGCTCGATCGAAGCCTGGGATCGCTCGTACAACAGATGGCAGCTCGCGGTGAACCCATCGTCGGGATCATTCGGCGGAACGTGGCCGAACGCAAGTTCCTTCTACGGCAGCCTGACCGCCTACAACTCGAATGGTTACGTCGGGAAGTCGATTGCGGGTTCGATCGCGTCACCCGTCGCCACGACCCAACCCGCGACCACCACAATCGCCCCCGTCGGCGTCACCTCTCCTTCGTTGACTCCAACCACGTCGACTCCTGCGCCGCAGGCGACTTCGAACACGCAGAGCCTCGCGCCACCGACAGCGCTCGAGAACAACCCGCAATCGATCAGCCCGGGAATTTCGGCCACCACCTCTCCGTCAGCAACGGCAAAATCGACGCCCACTCCGACCAATGTTCGGCCGGGCACGTCGGCTCCGGCAAACACGACCGCAAACATCCCACCGGCTCGTCCAGGCAAAGTTGCAACATCCGAGAACGCAAGCCCCTACACGACGAATCTGAACGCCAGATGTGTCGTGCTGAAGCCGTGCAGCGTCACGGTTGCAGCACTCAGCGGGATCGAGAGCACGACCGTTCGCGGTGCACCGAATGGCATTCGCTTCGATGTCCGTACGGCCAAACTCGTCGGTGTCGCACGCAAGCAAGGCGTGTTCAAAGTCGTCATCACCGGTCGCCAGAACAACAAAACCGGCTCCGTGACGGTGAACCTGACGGTGCGTTGACTCAGCCACACCCCGGGGCTAGTTCGGTTCGAAAAGCGTTGCCGGTGTCGCCAGGCCGAGATTGTCCATGAAGGCCCACGACACCCGGTGAACCGGCGTTGCGCCGTGTGTACGCAGACCTTCGCGGTGCTTCGGACACGGATAGCCCTTGTTGCCGGCGAAGTTCCAGTGCGGATGTTCGACTGCGAGTTCACGCATCATGCGATCGCGCGACACCTTCGCGAGCACCGAAGCGGCGGCGACCGAGGCGGACACCGCGTCGGCCTTCACCCGCATGACGACCCGTGACACCAGCGGTGACACGAAGTCCCACTTGCCGTCGGCGACCACTGCGTCGACTTCGACGCCGAGGCCCATGACCGCCCGCTTCGTGGCGAGGCGCTGCGCATTGCTCATTCCAAGACGATCGCATTCGTTCGCACTCACCACACCGAGCGCCCAGTGTGTGCATTGCGCGGTGACGGTTTCGAAGATTGTCTCGCGCCTCTTTTCCGACAGTGCCTTCGAATCACGCGCCACGAGTTCGTCAACTGCGACGTCGGTGCGCACCACCGCGGCACACACCACGAGCGGTCCGGCCCAAGACCCTTTGCCGACTTCGTCTACACCCGCGACGACACGTGCGCCATCGGCGCGGAGTTGCTGTTCGATTTCGAGCGTTGGTGCGGGCTTCACGCCTCGAGCACGATTCCGGGCGCGCCGGCCTCGATGAAGCCCGCACGCCACCATCCCTGCGATGTGAGCTGCGCCTCACGCGCGGCGGGCACCGCCGCAAGCAGCCCGCCCGAGGTCTGCGGGTCGAAACAGAGCGCAGCGAGGGCATCGGGGGCATTGATGACCGCACGCCCCTCGACGTAGACGCGGTTGCGGGGGTCGCCCCCGGTGCGCAGACCCTCGGCGGCGGCTTTTGCCGCACCCGGGTAGGCGACGATGCGTGACGTTTCGATGTGCAGGCGCACACCTCCGCGTTCGGCGACTTCCCACCCATGGCCGGCAAGGCCGTAGCCGGTGACATCGGTGACCGCGTGGACGTCGTCACCGAGTTCACGCAACTGATCCGCCGCGCGCCGATTCAGCACACGCATACCGTTGATCGCCGCCCGCTTGTCGGTCGAACAACCGCCGGCGAGCGCCAGCGCCGTGCCGATCGGCTTCGACATCATCACGACGTCGCCCGGACGCGCGCCACCCTTGCGCCAGACCTTGTCGGGATGGACCACACCCTGCACCGCGAGACCGAAGATCGGTTCGGGATTGCGAATTGTGTGGCCACCGGCGATCGAGCCGCCCGCTTCGGAGACGACCTTGCTGGCCGCGGCGAAGATGGCGGTGATCGCCTCGCGCGGAAAGTGCTCGGGGAACGCCGCCACGTTGATGGCCATCACGACGTTGGCGCCCATCGCGAACACGTCACTGCAGGCATTCGCCGCAGCGATCGCGCCGAAGTCATCCGGGTCGTCGACGAGGGGCGGAAAGAAGTCGGTGGTGCTGACGAGCGCGACGTCGTCGGTGACCTTGTAGACGGCCGCATCGTCGAAAGGTGCAAGACCGACGAGCAGCGACTTGTCGAACGAGCCGGGCAGTTCAGACACCAGTTCCGACAGCAGCGATGCCCCCCACTTCGCGGCGCATCCACCGCACGACGTCCATTCGGTGAGTCGCAGCGGCGCATTCATGGGCGGAATCCTACGAAACGAGCCACAGGGCCTCACCACCGGCGGTGCCGGCGTTCGACCACATCGCATCGACTCCACTGACCAGACGCGCATCGGGCGACGTCGACTCCCACAGCACCGCCGCGTTCTCTCCGTGCCAACGCACAGCGAACCCGACGCGCACACCGTTGGGTCCACACAGACCGTGCGCCTCGAAGTTGATGCCCTTCCATTCGTCGGGAACGCCACGTGGCAAGAGCACGCCGGTGTTGTCGGGTTGCACCGCGAGAAGCGACTGCTCGACGTTTGCGATCACGATCGCAGGCGTGCGCGCCGACCAACCGGACGAGCCCGCACCCTTGACCTTCGACCAGGCTTTTGCGACGTCACGAACGGCACGCGGTTCACCGGCCTTGGCAAGAACGAACTGCAGGCCCGCAACGGCCTGGGCGAGCATGAAACGCGGATGGTCGTGCGCATTCGCAAGGCATCGCTCGGCGAGCGGAACGAGTTCGTCAATCCAGATGAATGGGTTTTCGCCGAGCCGAACGAGCTCGATGCCGCCAATCAGTGCACCGAGCGGGTCGCCTTTCGGGTTCGGGATCCCGCACACCAGGACTTCACTGCGCGCGGCATTCACTTCGTCGAATGAGGTCGCGATCGGCGCATCGGCGCAGACAAGGCGCGATGCCACCTCGACGGCCTGCAACCAACCACGCGACACCTGCACGGCCGACGGCAATGCCGTCAGGTCGAGCGGGCCCGTGTCGTCGCCGAAGGGAAGCGCAACACGCACCGTCGAACGGTGAGCCAACGGCAAGGCGATACTGCCCACGGGAAGTTCGATGCCGGGAATGGGCTGGTTCGGCACCGGCCGCGACGTGATCACGTCACCCCGCGTCAGCGCGACGGCAACCGATGCGGGCGAGTCGTTCTCGAACTCGACCACGACGAGCCCGCCGTGGTCGGCGACGGCCCATACCCGCTGAACCACGTCGCCGCCCTGCACACGCATGCGCGTCTCGACCACGGGTGTGCCCGCAAGAACCGACTGCCGCAGGCCCTCGGCGGGGTCACTCGCCGAATGCCAGCGCTTCTCGTCGGCGACGTGCCACTCGAGCACCGGTGTTCCATTCGTCATTTCAATGCGACCGATGTCGTCGACCGAGGCATGGTGTTTGCCACCACGAATGCCGACGTGAATCATTCGAGCTCCGACCCTACTTTGGTGTCGCTCATTCGAGCTCCGACCCTACTTTGGTGTCGCTCATTCGAGCTCCGACCTTCCGCCACGGGCCATGAGGTTGGCGAGTGCGTCGCGGGCCGCCACGCCGTTGTGACACACCTCCGCGACTTGTTCGCATATCGGCATGTCAATGCCGTGGCGGTTGGCGAGGGCGCGCACGGTGTGCGCGCTCTTGACCCCCTCGGCAACCATCTTCATCGCGGCAAGCACATCGTCGATCTTCTCACCACGACCGAGGGCCTGACCCACCTGGGTGTTGCGGCTCTGCTGCGACGAGCACGTGGCGATGAGGTCACCCATCCCGGCAAGGCCCGCGAACGTGAGCGGCTGGCCGCCGAGCACCGCGCCGAGGCGGGCCATTTCGGCGAGACCCCGCGTGATGATCGTGGCTCGCGTGTTGTCACCGAAACCCATGCCCGCCGCCATTCCCGCCGCGATGGCGATCACGTTCTTCACGACGCCACCGACTTCACAACCAACGACGTCGGGGTTCGTGTAGATGAGAAGACGCGGGTTGGAAAAGATGCGCTGCAGTTCGCGCGCAATCACGTCGTCGTCGATCGCGACGACCGATGCCGCCGGTTGGCCATCCATGATTTCCCTGGCAAGGTTCGGCCCCGTGAGCACCGCTGCGGGGTGTCCCGGCAGTTCGTCGGCGACGACCTCGGTCATCCGCTTGCCGGAGTCACGCTCGAGACCCTTCGTCAGGCTGACGATCGGCACCCACGGCCGCGCATGAGGTGCCACGTCGTGCATGACCGCACGAAAGCCGTGCGACGGCACGGCCATCACCACGACATCGGCGTCACGCACCACCTCCGCCAGATCACTCGATGCACGCAGTTCACCGGGCAACTGGCGGTCTCCCAGATACGTCGGGTTGCGGTGCGTGGAGTTGATGGCTGCCGCCGTTTCCGCGCTGCGCGCCCACAGCATGGTGGTGGTGTTCAGGGCCGCCATCGACGCGACCGTGGTGCCCCACGATCCAGCGCCCACGACTCCCACGCGAATCGGCATTGGCTCAGCGTATTACCCGCCGCCCTCGTAGGCTTCGGCCGTGGCTTCATCGGCGGTGCTCGTCATGCCGCTCAAGTCTTTCGGCAGCGGCAAAGGCCGCCTGTCCCCTGTACTCGACGCGGCCGCCCGTGAACGCCTGTCGCGCGAGTGTGCGGAACGGGTTGTCGCCGCGGCCGCGGGTCTCGCCGTCGTTGTCGTCACCGACGGGGCACACGACACCGCAATCGACGTCCGCGAGTGGGCACGTTCACGGTCGGTTGCATGCATCTCCCAGTCGACCGCGGGCCTCAATGGTGCCATCGTCGATGGTGTCGCCTGGGCACGGGAACAGGGATTTACAAACGTCGTCGTCGCGCACAGCGACGTACCCCTTGCCTGCGACGTGCACCCCTTCATCGACGAGGGCAACGTCGTCATCGTGCCCGATGCCGCGCACGACGGAACGAACCTGTTGTCGCTGCCGACGAACGCGGCATTCACGTTCCACTACGGCCCCGGCAGTTTCCGCCTGCATGTCGACGAGGCGATGCGTCGTGGCTTCGCGCCGCGCATCGCATTGTCCGACGAATGGTCGCTCGACCTCGACAACCCCGAAGACCTGCACGACGAACGATTACGGGAGGTGTTCCCATGGCTGCCAACGAGCCCGGCCAGCCCGCGCTGAGCGTCGTCGACCCGTCGACGTTCAGCGCCAACCACGGTTTTCCGGCCCGTGCTCTCGCGGTCGGCGCACACCCCGACGACATCGAATTCGGCTGTGGCGGCACACTCGCGAAGTGGGCGGCCGCAGGTTGCGTCGTGCACTACGCGGTGCTCACCGACGGCTCGAAGGGCACGTGGGACGTGAACGCCGATACGGCGACCCTCGTGACTGCTCGACAGGCCGAACAGCGCGAAGCTGCGCGACGCATCGGTGCGAGTGGAAGCGTGACCTTTCTCGGTGCGATCGATGGCGAACTGGAGAACACTCATGCCCTGCGCGATGCGCTCAGCCGCCTCATCCGCATCGTGCAGCCCGAGGTGGTTCTCGGCCACGACCCGTGGAAGCGTTACCGCCTGCACCCCGACCACCGGGCCGCCGGGTTCCTGCTGACCGATTCGATCGTGGCGGCACGCGACCCGCATTTCTTTCGCCACCACTTCGACGTCACCGATTTGCAGACCGGCCAGCCCCTCGCCCATCACCGCCCGTCGGCGCTGATGCTGTGGGAAGCAGACACGCCAAACCACGTCGAGGACGTGTCGACGACGCTCGAGACGAAACTCCACGCCCTCGAGGCGCACACAAGTCAATTCGAGTCGACGATGAAGGCGACCGACGAGACCGCTCTCGCCGCATTCCGCGAACGCATGCGCACGCGTCTCGGGTTGCTCGGTTCACCCCACGGCTTTGCCGCCGCCGAGGTGTTTCACCTCATGCGTGATCTCTAGCGCGGTTGGCGGCCGGGACCCGCGGGACCCGCGAACGCCTGGGCGATCGTGGTCCACTCGCGGGCCAATGCACCGGATGCAACAAGCGCGGTGTCGTCGACGTGTCGGCGCTGCGTGACGAGAAGCGCAAAGTCGAGCGCGGTACCCGTGATTGACTCCGGTGCGGCATCGTTACCCCACGTCCACGTCGACCCGTCAGGAGCAACAAGACGCACCGCAATGTCGGCATCGGGCACGGGTAGGTTGCGCGCACGGTAACTGTTCGGTCGCGCCAGAAAGCCGATGTGGCACACGTGCTTGAGGCGCGCCGACGCGACGACCGCTTTGCCGAGTGCGTCGGCCACATCGACGCCGTGGGCCCACGTCTCCATCAAGCGTGCCGTGAGGAACGATGCAAGGCTCATCGACGGGCCGTACCACGGCACGCGAACCGTTGCGTCGGCGGCACGCCCAGCGGCAATCAGTGCTGCGCCGTCGGCCCGCCAGTCGGCAAGAAGTTGCGCCCCGCGAACCTCACGACCGTGCACGACCGACGGGTCGCCGCCCGTGGCGAAGTTCGCCATCATCTCGGCGGTGTCGCGGGCAAAACTTTCGTGGTCACGAATCGCCAGTGCCGCTCGAATGTCGAAAAACCGCAGATGGGAGATGGAATCGGCAACGTCCCAACCATCGGCCGGGGTGGTGGTGCGCCAGCCGTCCTCGTCGATGTTAGAGACGAGTGAGGCAAGATCGTGATGCTCGGCCGCCAGGTCCACGAGAACACGCCCGACGGCTTCGCTTCCGGGTGAATTCGCCATTGCGCGACCCTAAATGATCGTGCCCATAAATGACGACTGGGGGGCTTTCGCCCCCCAGTCTCAACACTCCGAACCGAAGCTTTATCGCTTGGGCTTGATTACTTCTT
>SXZT01000090.1 GCA_005787785.1 Actinomycetota bacterium | reverse complement strand
GGTGGCCACGGTTCGAGCATCGCCGGCGCAATCGTCGACGGTGGCAAGTTCGACTTCTCGGCGAGCGGTCGCTTCCCGAACTTCACCGAGCCCGACCCGTCGTACCACGGCCTCGCGTACTGGCCGGCTCTCGGACCGGGCAGCTACATCATCAAGGCCCGCGTGCAGATGCTGCGCGACCTCGGCTCTGCCGTCAGCCCGTTCAACGCATGGACGATCCTGCAGGGAATCGAAACGCTGTCGCTGCGCATGGAGCGTCACTGGTCGAATGCGGCAAAGGTCGCCGAGTACCTGACCAAGAACCCGAAGGTTGAAAGCTTGTCGTGGGCGGGACTCCCGTCGAGCCCCTGGAACGAGCGTGCGAAGAAGTACTTCCAGGGTCGCGGCTTTGGTTCGATCATCGCCTTCAACGTGAAGGGTGGCCGCGATGCGGGCCAGAAGTTTGTCGAGGCACTGATGTTGCACAGCCACGTGGCGAACATCGGTGACGTGCGCAGTCTTGTGATCCACCCTGCATCGACGACCCACAGTCAGCTGACCGAGGTCGAGCAACTTGCGTCGGGTGTGCATCCGGGCATGGTTCGTCTCTCCGTTGGTCTCGAGACGATCGGCGACATCCTCGCCGACCTCGACCTCGGCTTCGCCGCCATTTAGTACGGCTTCGCCGCCGTCTCGCACGGCATCAACTAACTTGGTCGCGTGAGCGACAGCATCGATACGCGTACGGGCTGGATGTCCAATGATCTCTTGAGTGACGTTCGCGACCGCGTGCCCCTCGTCTACGTCGACGCAGTTCCCGTGCGCGTCGACGAGGCCGGAAACGTGACGCACATCGGCATGCTGCTGCGTCAAGCCGCCGACGGTTCGATCAGCCGCATGGTCGTGTCGGGTCGTGTAATGCTGAACGAACGGATCCGCGAGGCGCTCATTCGCCACTTGGAAAAGGATCTCGGCCCGCTCGCTTTGCCGCGCATTCCTCCCGAGCCGGCACCATTCACCGTCGTCGAATACTTCCCGGACCCGACCGTGAGCGGCTTTCACGACCCGCGTCACCACGCGGTGGCACTTGCCTACGTGGTGCCTGTGTCGGGGGAGTGTCAGCCGACGCAACAAGCGTTGGAACTCACATGGTTCACGCCCGCCGAAGCGGTGAGCGACCGGGTGCGCCGCGAGATGACGGGCGGTCACGACCGCCTCATCCGCCTCGCACTTGCTTCAGTCGGCGCGCTTCCCTGATTCTTGTCTGCCCTAGCGGCGGCGTCGGCGGACGACGCGCTTGTTCCCCGGCCGGAGGTGTGGTGCGGGGGAGATGACCGTGGTGTTTTCGTCGAGGGGAATTTGGATGCCGTCTTTGTCGATGTCGGTAGGTTCGCCCGAGAACTCCGACACCGCGGCCGGCTGCTCCTTTGGGCGGCGACCCAATACCTGGTCTATGGCGAGCATGCCCCCCGCAACGATCGCCCCGGCGAGTCCGTGTTTGCGGTGGGCACGGGCGACCATGCTCTCACGTGCTTCGGCGTTGCGGGCCTCGAGACGCCTCACGTCATCGTCGATCGTGTCGTCGTCGACCGTTTCATTGTCGACCGTGTCATCGGGAACGGCACCGGAGTCGACGGCATCGGCGTGTTCGTCGTCGCGCTCATCGGACATGGATTGATCGTACCGTTCATGCGAGGGTCGTATTCGTCGGTGCGTCTAACATTGCGACATGCCAGAGGGTGACACGATCCATCGAGCCGCTGCGGCCCTGCGCACGGCACTCGTGGGTCGTCAGATGGTCGGCTTCGATGCGCCGCGCCTGGCAGGTCTGTTGCCCAGCGTGGGTCGCACAATCGAATCGGTCGATGTCCACGGCAAGCATCTCGAAATCGTGTGGGATGACGAAGTCGTTCTGCACACGCACATGCGCATGACGGGAAGCTGGCATCTCTATCGGCGCGGTGAGCGTTGGCGCAAGCCGCGACGTCTTGCTCGTGTCGTCATCGAAACCGCCGAGTGGGTTGCCGTGTGTTTCAGCGCACCTGTTGTCGAGACCTACCGCATCGATAGTTTCGTACGTCATCCTAACTTTGGTCGGCTCGGTCCCGATCTGTGCAAGGTCGACGTCGATGTCGACGAATGTGTGCGCCGCTTGATGGTGTACTCAGACCCGTCGCGTTCGATCGCTGAAGTGATGCTCGACCAACACGTGATGTGTGGAGTCGGCAACGTGTACCGATGTGAAGTGTTGTGGGCATGCGAAGTTCATCCGCACGCCACGGTTGGTTCATTGCCACAGTCGGCATGCGTCGAGCTCGTGCGCACCGCCGCCGACATGCTGCAGGCGAATCTCCAGCACACCGCACGCATCACCACGACGACGACACCCGGCGGTCTCGCGGTGTACGGCCGGAACCATCAGCGTTGTGAACGCTGCCAGGGAATCGTCGCCGTCGAGCAACACGGCCAACCGCCGCGCCTGTTGTACTGGTGTCCCGAGTGCCAAACGCGCTGTCAACCGGCGCCGAAGCGCGACGATTCGAACCCGCTCGCCCGACGTACCGACCCGCACCCTGCCGGTTCGCAATTCATCGCCGAACTGATCGACGACCACGATCGCTTCAGCGACGTGGACGAACTGGAAGCCAGTTAGTCACACGGCAGCCGGCTCATCACACGGCAGCCGGTCGGCAGGTGACTAGGCCCCAAGCAGGCTGCGCGAGGCCAACATGCGGTCGACTGTGATCACCAATGCGACGCGGTCGGGGCGTTCCTTGGGCTGTTGGTATCGGGTTGCATAGCCGGCCACTGCGGCGGCAACGTCCCCTGGGTCGGTCGTCGCGCGAATGACGCCTTCGAGTGTGACCCAACGACCCCCGTCGACCTGTGAGACCGCGGCACGGCCGCCACGGCGGGCGTTGGCGACCTTCTGGCAGCCGTCGAAGGTGATGATGCGCACTACACCCGCTGCGTGGTCGTAACTGAACCCCACCGGCACGACGTGCGGGCTGCCGTCGGCGCGCAGGGTGGTGAGCGACGCGAGATGGCGTTCGGCGAGGAAGTCGGCGAGCGCGGCCGAAAGGTCAGACGGTCGTGATGGCATGGAGGATGTCCAACTTGGCGGCACGTCTCGCGGGACCGATGGCAGCGATGATGCCGACGACGATCGATGCCAAGAGGATGGTGACGATCGTGCCGAACGGAATCTGCAGGGTGCTGACGAAGGTTTCGGGAAGTGCGGTTGCGACTGCCATGCCGAGGGGAACCCCAACGACGACACCGAGCGTCGCGCCGAAGACCGAAACGATGATGGCCTCCCAACGCACCGAACGCTTCAGCTGGCGTCGCGTCATACCCACGGCGCGCAACAGGCCGAACTCGCGCGTGCGTTCGAAGACGGAGAGCGCCATCGTGTTGGCGATGCCGAGCACGGCAATCGCGATCGCGAACACGAGCAACGAGTAGACGATGAACAGCAACTGATTCAGCTGGTCTTCCTGGCTTTGTTGGAACTCGACTCGGTCCTGCACCTCGGCACTCGGGAACTCCGTCGCCACGGCTTCGACAGCGGCACGTGCAACATCCGCATCGACGCCGTCGGCGATCTTT
Organism: Actinomycetota bacterium; assembly: GCA_005787785.1. GTDB lineage: Bacteria > Actinomycetota > Acidimicrobiia > Acidimicrobiales > Ilumatobacteraceae > F1-20-MAGs119. The sequence goes on along the minus strand of SXZT01000090.1, from coordinate 2,633 downwards.
GCACCGATGAAGAAGTCGAGCGGAGGAGCCGACGATGCCGCGTTCAGCGTGTCGAGACTGACGAGCCAGTTGCCGACGATCGACGAGTCGCCGTATATCGCACCGACTTGCAACGCGGTGACCTTGCCGTTCTGCCAGGTCATCTCGATGGTGTCGCCCACAGACACGCCGAGGTCGCGCGCCGGGTCCTTGTGCAAGAGCATTGCACCATCGGCAATCGAATCGAAGCTGCCGCTTTGGATGTCGGCGTCGATGAGTTCACCCATCGATGGGTCGACGGCACCGATCGACTTCGATTCACCCTCGACCTGTGCGTTGACGGCACGGAACGGCGAGACGGCACCCAGCTCGGGCAATCGGGCGAGTTTGTCGGCGAACGCGACGGGCAGGCCCTGGAAGCCGCTGTTGGTGACGTAAAAGTCGGCGGTGATCGACGTGCCGAGCGCCTTGCGCAACGTCGCCTGAACCGATGCCGCGACGACGGCGATCGTGCTGACGAGCGCGAGGCCGATCATCAGCGCCGATGCGGTGGAGGCGGTGCGTCGCGGCTGGCGCTGCGCATTGCGGCTGGCGATGCGGCCGGGGGTCTTCCTGTTCATTGACCGGCCGGGGAAGGGAAGGATGTTGCTGACGATGCGGCTGACGGGCGCGGCGACCGACTGCGAGAGGCTGGCGACGCCGAGGAAGATCATCACCGCGCCGACGGCACCCGCGAGGAGAATGCCGACCGTGCCGCCGGGCTGTGCAAAGAGACCCACGACGAAGAGCACGATGCCAACAACCAGAGTCGTCGTCGCAACGACGAGGCGTTTGTTGCGCTGCAGGCTTGAGAAGCCGACCTCGGGACGCATTGCGGCGACGGGGGGAATACGTCCTGCGCGAGCCGCCGGAACGAACGCTGCGAGCAGCGTGACGCCGACACCGACCAACAGCGACACCGCAATGGTGCGGGCCGAGATGACCGTCGACGCCGACGGGAACGCCGCGCCGGTCGCATTGAACAGTGCGGTGATGCCCTTCGAGACGAGAACGCCGCCCGCGATGCCAAGGGCAGTCGCCAGCAGACCGATGATTCCCGACTCGCCCAGGATCATCATGCGGATCTGACGGATGTCGGCGCCGATCGCGCGCAGCAGTGCGAGTTCACGCAGGCGCTGGCTGACGATGATGGCGAAGGTGTTGAAAATGAGGAACGCACTGACGAAGAGCGAGATGGCGGCGAACCCGAGCAGCACCTTGCCGAAGATGTCGATGATGTCGTTGATCGCGCCGGCGGTTTCCTTCGCAGACTGGTCGCCGGTGATGACCTCGTAGGGGGAATCGGCGGCGTCCGCGCCGATCGCTGCGGCAACGGCGTCCTGCACCGATCGTTGTGAGCCACCGGCGGCGAGTCCGATGAGGATGGAGTCGACGCGGCCGTTCGTGCCGAGGAACTCGTCGGCCGTCGCTGGATCGAACGCGCTCACGCTGGCACCCCCGCCGCCTTCGGTGGTCTTCGTGCCGGTGAGGCCGACGAGGGTGAAATCGCCACTGCCGTTCGGGCCGACGATCGGCACCGTCTCGCCGAGTGCGTACCCGGCGCGCTCGGCCGACTTCTTGTCGATCGCCACTTCGCCCGCACCGCGGGCCTCGCGACCTTCGAGAACGAGACGGCCGTCGAGGCCCTCGGTTCCGTACCACGCGATGCCGAACGACGGCCCCGAGGTTTGCAGTGGCTTGCCGTTCTTCTTGATGATCGTCGCCTGACGCAGGATGTTCACCTCGACGGTTCGAACACCGTCGACCTTGGCGATGTCGGCAACGAGAGAGTCGGGAACGGGGTCGCGCTGCGCCGTGGCCTCGTCGCCGAACGCGATGCGCGCGCGAACCTCGAGGTCGACGTCACCCTGGAGTTCGTCGAACAGGCCGTTGATCGCACCCTTGACGCTGTCGGTGAGCATGAAAGCACCCGACACGAAGGCGACGCCGAGAACGATTGCGAATGCGGTGAGCAGAACGCGGAACTTGCGCGCCAGCACACCGCGGATGGTCAGTCGAACGACGGGGGAGGACATGACCGGTCAGGCGAGACGCTTCATGCGGTCGAGCACACGCTCGGCAGTTGGCTCGCTGATCTCATCGACGGCCTTGCCGTCGGCGAGGAAGATGACTCGATCGGCGTACGAGGCCGCATTCGGGTCGTGGGTCACCATGACGATGGTCTGGCCGAATTCGCTGACGGCGCGACGCATGAATCCCAACACGTCGGAACTGGACTTGCTGTCGAGGTTGCCCGTCGGCTCGTCGGCGAAGATGATCTTCGGCTTGCTGGCCAGCGCGCGTGCCACGGCGACGCGCTGCTGCTGGCCACCCGACAGTTCCGCCGGTTTGTGGTCGAGACGATCACGCAGACCGACTGCGTCGATGACGCGGTCGACCCATGGCGCATCGGGCTCGACGTCGCCCAGATCGAGCGGCAGTTCGATGTTCTCGCGCGCAGTAAGCGTGGGACTGAGGTTGAAGGCCTGGAAGACGAATCCCACCTGTTCGCGGCGCACGTGCGTGAGTTGGCGTTCACTCAGGGTCGCCAGATCGACGTCGCCGATGAACGCACGCCCCGACGTGAGCGAATCGAGTCCCGCGAGACAGTGCAT
>SXZT01000013.1 GCA_005787785.1 Actinomycetota bacterium | reverse complement strand
TACATCGGCGGAATGTCGCAGGGAGGATTCATCAGCCTTCGAGTGGCTTTGCTGTCGCCGGCGCGCGTGCAGGGACTCATTCTCATCGACACCCAGGCCGGAACCGAAGACCCGGCCGCGGTCGACGGCTACCAGCAACTGCACGACGTGTTCGTCACCCACGGACCGGCTCCGGTTCAGGAAACGATCGCGTCGCTCATTCTCGGACCCGGTGAATGGTCCGAGTGGTACGCGAAGTGGGAGCAGCTCGACAAGGCGGGGTTCAGCTATGCGTTCAACTGCCTCATGCATCGTGACGACGTGACGGGCGACCTCGGGTCGATCACGACACGTGCGCTGATCGTCCATGGCGACGCCGACGTCGCGATTCCTCTCGCCAAGGCCGAGGCGATGCGGGAGGGGCTCGGCGGGAAAGTAACGATGTGCGTCGTGCCCGGCGCACCGCACGCCGCGAACATGACCCACCCCGAGATCGTGAACCAGGCGATTCTGGATTTTCTCGCCAACGTCGAGCCCAAGGCCGCAGTCCACCCGAAGTACGAGAAGTAGTCGGTGGGCAAACGGTGATTCTCGAGACCGTTCTCTACGAAGTCGACGGCGGAGTTGCCGTCATCACGTTGAACCGCCCCGAGGCGATGAACGCGTGGACGCCGCAGCTCAGCGACGAACTGATGTTGGCGTGTGGTGCCGCCGATGCCGACGATCATGTGCGTGCAGTCGTCGTGACCGGTGCGGGTCGTGCGTTTTGTGCGGGCGCCGACCTGAGTGGCGGGGAGTCGGGATTCGTTGGCGGTGGTCCGACCGCGCACAGCGGCCCGCGCTTGTGGCCGCACCAAGTGCGCAAGCCGGTGATCGCGGCGATCAACGGCCACGCAGTGGGCGTTGGAATCACGTACCCGATGCTGTGCGACATCCGCATCGTGTCGCAGACCGCGAAGATCCAGTACGCGATGGTGCGACGCGGTGTCATTCCAGAACTCGGTTCGCACGCCCTCTTGCCGCGAGTCATCGGATTCGCAAAGGCGGCCGAATTGATGCTGACGGGGCGTCAATTCCTCGGCGTGGAGGCCGTCGATTTGGGCCTCGCGTCGCACGCTGTGCCGGCGGACGAGGTTCTGGCGGTCGCAATGGAGATGGCCCGCGACATTGCGGTCAACGTCGCGCCCGTTTCGGCCGCGCTTGCGAAGAAACTGATGTGGGATGGGCTGAATACTCCCGTCGACACGATGCTCGCCCTCGAATCATCGCTGCTGCCGAAGCTCGCGTCGATGCCCGATTCCGGCGAGGGGGTTCGGGCCTTTTTCGAAAAGCGCGACCCTCGTTGGCAGGGGCGGGTGTCCCGCGACGTGCCGAATGTAAGTTTGTGAGCCGAACAGGGGGAAACATGGCAGGTAGCGCGACGCACAAGGAGACCGAGGCTCGTCTGACATCTCGGGAGGTCCAGGACGATCCGTTTCCGTACTACCGCGAGCGGATGTCGCAGTGCCCGGTGTGGCACGAAGATGACATCAACCTCTACGTCATCGGCGGCCATGAAGAGGCCCGTGCGGCCCTTGGCGACCTGAAGACGTTTTCCAGCAAACCCGCCGCCGGTAACCGTGCGGTGAAGCCCGAGGTCGTCATGGCCTACATGGGTGTCCTGCAGGAAAAGGGCTGGGTGCACACGCCGATCCTTCAACGCGTCGACCCACCCGAACACGGCCGTGCCCGCAAGATTCTCAATCGTGTGTTCACGCCGGCACAGGTGAAGGCCTACGTTCCGGAGATCGAGGAGATCACGAACCGCCTGGTCGACTCGATGCTCCAGCGCGGCGAGTGTGAGTTCGTGAAGGATTTCGCGCTCCCGTTGCCCGGTCGATTCATCGCCCGTCATCTGGGCTTGAACGACGACGAGTACCCGAGGTTTCGTCGGTGGGCCGAGGCGATGCTGTCCCTCGCGCAGCGCAACGACATGACGGTCGAAGAAGCAATCGTCGAGGCGAACATCGAGGTCGAAGAGCAGCATTTCGTCGTTGCGGAGTTCGAAAAGCGCCGCGAGAACCCCGGTGGCACCGACCTCATCTCGTTGATCGTCCATGCACACGGCGAGGACGAGGAAGCGTTCACGACGACCGAGCTCATCACCCTCATGCACCAACTCATCACCGGTGGCTTCGAGACAACCACTGGTGCGCTGTCGGCGGCGATGCTGCTGCTTCTTCGCCACCCCGACCAGATGCAGTTGCTGCGCGAGGATCGGTCGTTGATGTCAAACTTCATCGAAGAGGTGCTGCGTTACGACGCCCCGGTGCAGGGTCTGTGGCGGTCGGTGCAGTGCCCGGTGAACATCGGCGGGGTCGACATACCCGAGAAGTCCGCTGCGATGGTGCGCTACGGGGCCGCCAACCGCGACCCCCGGGTGTTCGAGAATCCGGACGACTTCGACATCCGCCGACCCAACGCGAAGAACCACATTTCCTTCGGCTTCGGGGTGCACTTCTGCCTGGGGGCGGCCCTCGCCCGCCAGCAGATGTCCTCGGCCTTCAACATCCTTCTCGACAGGGTGGAGGAGTTCGAACTGGCCGCGCCGCTCGAGTACCCCATCTACGACCGCAGCTTTTTCCTCCGACCCATGAGGGAGTTGCGCCTGAAGGTACGGTAGGAGAAGGAATAAACGGAGGGACAACATGGCTGACACCCGCGACGAACTCATTCGCATGGCCAAGCGCACGATGCAGGGCCTCGCAGAGAACAAAGGTGAACTCGTCGACACCCAGTACCGCGTGCCCGTCGAGTACTACTTCGACCAGGACCGCTGGCAGCAGGAAGTCGACCGCATCTTCAAGCGTCTTCCGCTGGTGTTGGGTTTCTCCTGTCAGATGCGCGAAGTCAGTTCGTACTCGGCCGTCACCGTTCTCGGTGTTCCGGTTCTCATGGTGCGTGGCAGCGGCGGCGAAATGCGGGCTTTCCTCAACGTGTGCCGTCCCCGCGGAGCGCAGGTCGCCGAAGAGGGTTGCGGCAAGGCGCGTCGGTTCACCTGCCCCTACCACGCCTGGAGCTACAACACCCAAGGTGACCTGGTGGGCATCTTCGAGGCCGAGGCGTTCGGTGATGTCGACCGCAACACGCACGGACTGACGACCCTTCCCGTCACCGAGCGAGCCGGCATCATCTGGGTGACCCTCACTCCGAACTCACGTCTCGACCACGACGCCTTCTTCAAGGGCTACGACAAGATGCTCGAGCACCACCATTTTGCCGATTGCCATTATGCGGGTGGTCAGTCGATCACCGGTGCGAACTGGAAAGTCGCCTACGACGGTTATCTCGACTTCTACCACCTGCCGATTCTTCACAGGAACACCTTCGGTCCAGACACGTCGCCGAAGGCGCTGTTCGAGGCGTGGGGGCCGCACCAGCGGTTGATGGCTCCCGACAAGCGCACGTCGGTGAACACGCTCTAAGGTGTCCCGGAGTCCGAGTGGCCCGAGGACAAGTTGGT
>SXZT01000089.1 GCA_005787785.1 Actinomycetota bacterium | reverse complement strand
TTTCATCATGAGGTGCATGTCGCGGTTGGGGGCGTTGATGGCCTTGTCGTCGAACCATTCCCACATGGTGTCGGCCATGCGGTCGTTGAAGCCCGTGTTGTAGGGGCCGGGGTTCAGCAGGCAGACATCGATGCCCTGCGGAGCCATCTCGGCGCGCATCGACTTGCCCATGGCCTCGAGGGCGTGCTTGGTCATCGAGTAGGGGCCAAAGGCCGGACCAGCCATGACGCCGGCGATCGATGAAACGATGATGATGCGTCCGGAACCCTTCGCCACCATCTTCGGGAGGGCGGCCTGCGTGACTGCAACCGTGCCGAAAACGTTGACCTCGAACACGCGACGCAGACGCGCCATCGGCACGTCGGACATGGGGCCAGTTTCGCCGGCACCGGCATTGTTGATGAGAACGTCGATGTCCCAGTTGCGAACCTTGTCCATGTCGGCCGGATTGGTGATGTCGACTTTCTCAACGCAGATGTTCGCAGCCTCTTTACGCAGTGCCTCGGCTTGTGCCTCGGTTTCGGTGGTGGCGATGACGTCGTGTCCGCGCGCCGCGAGGGCCAGTGCAGCGCCCTTGCCGAAGCCGGAACCTGCACCTGTGATCATGACTTTCTTGCCCATGTGGGTTTCCTTTCGGTCGCCCCTCAGGGCTGTCCGATGATGACACGTACCTCGCCCATGAAGACGGGGCTTGCGTCGACATCCATGAAGTTCGGCTCGTCCGCCAGTAGTTCGTCGCGCAGGCGGGCAACCTCGTCGGCGGGGGCCGTCGAGGGGGTGCGGTAGATCTCGCTCACGCCGTCGAATGCGGGAGGGGCATTGCGCTCGCGCGCAAGGGGGTTGTCGTCGGCGTCGGCGGGCGTGTGGTTCTGGACGTAGCGGACGAAGCCCCACACGTCGGGGCGGCCGAGAGCCCACGGTGCGTGGATGTCGTGCCAGTGGCGCTTGAACTGTTCACGGGTGGTTCCCGCGGCGCGGCGCAGAACGGCGGTGCCCCGCAGGCCGGTCTTTGGTCCATCGAGCATCGGATCTTCGTCGGCGATCCAAATGGGTGAGGCCGAGTGGTCGATGAATTTGCGCTCGTCGTCAAGAAGCGCCTGCGATGCCGCGGAGACTGCGGCGCGGTCGGCCGAGCGTTTGGTGGAGTCGACCCACAGCTCGGCGACGCCGTCGAAGCAGGGCACCGAAGTCGGGCGCGCCTCGTGCAGCGTGTGGACCTGCTGATAGCGGACGATCCCGAGCGTGGGGGCATGGGAAGCAACGAGCGGTGCGTGGGTGTCGAACCAGTAGGCCTGGAATTCCTCGCGCGTGAGGTGGGGGAGTCGCCGCAACGGGAAGATGATGCGCTTGCCCATGCCATCTTTCTAGTCGCTTTGTGGGATCATGCCGAATGCCCGTCAACCGCAAAGTCGTCCTGAAGTCGCATCCACAAGGCCCCGTGAGGCTGGACAACTTCGACATGGTGACCGACGAGACCACCCCGCTGGCTGCCGGAATGGTGTGTGTGAAGGTCGACTGCCTCTCGATCGACGCCTTCATTCGCACCACCCTCGATGGCGGAGGTTTCCATCAATCGGCCAAGTTGGGCGGCGTCGTGCCTGCACTCGGTGTGGGAACGGTCGTCGAAAGCGCGGACCCGTCTCTGGCGGTGGGTGACATCGTGACGGGGCCGATGTGTTCGCAGGAATACGCGGTGCTGCCTGCAGGGTTGTGCGGCAAGGTCGACACGAGCCTCGCCGAGCCCAAGGCCTTCCTGGGGGCGTTGAGCATTGCGACGGGCCTGACGTCGTACGTCGGCATGAAGTACGTGGCGAAGATCTCGGGTGGTGAGACGGTCGTGGTGTCGGGTGCTGCCGGAGCCGTCGGGTCATTGGCCGGGCAGGTTGCCAAGCTTCTCGGGGCGGGCCGTGTGATCGGCATTGCCGGTGGGGCAACCAAGTGCGCGTTCCTCGTCGACGAACTGGGCTTCGATGCGGCAGTCGACTACAAAGCGGGCGATGTGTCGAAGCAGTTGGGTGAGATCGCACCCGGCGGAGTCGACGTGTTCTGGGACAACGTCGGTGGCGACGTTCTCGATGCGGTACTTCTCAACCTTGCGGTCGAAGCTCGGGTCGTGCTGTGTGGGGCCGTGTCGCAGTACGAAAACATGGCCGATGTGCGTGGACCGAAGAACTACCTGAAGATCGCCGAGCGCGATGCACGACTTCTGGGCTTCACGATCTTCCACTATCCCGAACGGCACGCAGAGGCGACGGCCACGATGGCCGAGTGGTTGGCCTCGGGCAAGTTGATCGTTCGCGAACACGTCGAGACCGGGCTCGAGAATTTTCCTGCGGCGGTCCGTGGGTTGCTCGATGGTGGCAACACGGGAAAGTTCCTGCTGAAGATCTCGTGACAGGTTGGCTAATCTGCCCGCATGGGGGCATTGGCTAACGAAATCGACCCGCGTGAGTTCGATTCACCGGGTTATCAGAAGGATCCGTTTCCGTTGTACAAGCGGTTACGCGACCACCACCCGTTGTTCCGCGACCGTTTTCACAACCGTTGGTTGATCAGTCGCTATGACGACGTCAATGCAGCGTTCCAGGACAACGAAAGCTTCGACCGGGCGCTCTACAAGGTCGATGGTCCCTATGAGTTCGGTTCGTCCCATGTGTTTGGTCCGAACATTCTCGAGTACGGAAACAGCGACCGTCACCGCTGGCTGCGCAACATCATCGCAGGGCAGTTCGTTGGTCAGGGTCTCGTGTCGTTCATTCCCTTCATCGAGAAGATCGCGGGGGAACTTCTCGAAGACTGCATGGGTGACGGCGAAGTGGAGCTCGTCAGTCGATTCTCGAACCAGTTCCCCATCCGGGTGATCTCGAACATCCTGGGCCTGCCGCGTGCCGACGAAGAGCGTTTCGTCGGTTGGTACCAGGCCTTGATCGCGGGCCTCGGCTTCGGTGGCGAGCACCTGGCGCGGGGTATCGCGGCGCGCAACGAAATGTGGAAATACCTCGAGCCGATCATCGAAGAGCGTTTGCGCAACCCGGGTGAGGACTTGTTGTCGAAGATCGCCGTTGCCGAACTCGACGGCCAGCGAATGTCGATGGACGAAGTCAAGGGATTCATCGCGCTTCTCTTGGCGGCCGGCGGTGACACGACCGACAAGGCGATTGCCAACATGTGGTACCACATGCTCTACACGCGCCCCGATCAGTTCGAAGACGTGAAGAAAGACCCCTCGCTGTGGGAGAACGTTTTCGCCGAGATGATGCGCTACGACGCGGTGGTGCACGTGCAGTCGCGTTACACGACACGCGAGGTCGTCATGCACAACCGGGTGATTCCCGAGCGTTCGCTCGTGATCCTTCTGTTGGGTTCGGGCAACCGCGATGAGCGGGTGTTCGCGAACCCCGACACCTTCGACATTCACCGCACCGACATGCACATGGGCCGGGAGAACCGTTCTGCCCGGTACAAGGACAAGCTCCCCGGGCACCTGGGTTTCGGTGTGGGTCAGCATTTCTGCATGGGCTACGCCATGGCGCGTCAAGAGGCAGTGATCGCATGTACGCGGATGATGGAGGTCATGAAGAACCCGCGACCGAAGTTCGCGACGCACGAAGGGATTTCCTCTCCCAACATCGACAGCGGAGGATTCCGTTCGCCGCAGGAACTGTGGATCGAGTTCGACGGGTGACGCGATGAGGGTGACGATCGACCTCGACAAATGCATCATGGCCGGCGAATGCGTCTACAACCATCCATGGTTGTACGAGTTCAACGACGAGAACCAGGCATCGGTGAAAGTGGCGTTGCTCACCACCGACGACCAAAAGCTTGCTGCCCGCCAGTCGCGCGAGGTGTGTCCGAGCGGGGCCATCCAACTGCACGACAACTGAGGTTGCCGACCTAGTCTTCAGGTGGTCCCGCTGTGCGCGGGTGGAGGGGGAATCATGGGGCAGTCGGACGGCAAGTTGGACGGCAAGTTGGAGGGCAAGGTCGCCATCGTCACCGGTGCGGGACGGGGCATTGGCAAGGCGATCGCCAAGGTGTACGCGCGTGAGGGCGCGAAGGTCGTGTTGGCAAGTCGCACGCAGGCCAACATCGACAAGGTCGTCGATGAAATCAAGGCCGAGGGCAACGTTGCTCTCGGCATCGCAACCGATGTCGGCAAGAAAGCCGACATTTTTTCGATGGTCGCCAAGACCGTCGAAGCCTTCGGTCCAGTCGACATTCTGGTGAACAACGCCCAGGGTTTCGGGACCGAGAAGAATCCCCGCGCGTCGACGATTCCGACGCCGCTCGAAGACACCGACGACGAGGAATGGGATTACACCTTCCGCACCGGAGCCTCGGCGACCCTGTGGGGAATGCAGGCCGTGTTCCCTTACATGAAAGAGCGTGGTGGCCGCATCATCAACTTCTCGTCAGGGTCGGGCCTCGAGGGTTTCCCCGGTAACACGTGTTACAACGCGACGAAGGAAGCGATCCGTGCGCTGACCCGTACGGCGGCACGTGAGTGGGGAAAATACGGGATTTCGGTGAACACGGTGAATCCGTCGCTGAAGACCGAAGCATGGGACAACTGGGCGGCCAACAACACGGAGTTCGTCGAGGGCCTGAAGGAAAAGATGCCGCTCGGATTCCTCGGGGACGCAGAAGAGCACGGCGGACCATGGCTTGTCTGGCTCGCCAGTACGGGTGGGGACTACATCACCGGTATGACGTTCTTCCTGAACGGTGGCCGCTACATGAACTGAACCGTCTCAGACGAGACCGTTCAGGTGTGAAGTGAGAGTCATGACGAAGCCGTCACGTGGTGGTTGCATGCGTTCGGCAACGTTGTCGGCCTCGAACTCGTCGCGTACGCGCATGAGATGCACGTTCGACCACGTGCGGCCGTCTCCGATGATCGTTCCCTCCACGTCGAAGGTTGCACCGGGGAATGGGCCCGCAGAAACGACCATGACAACGTGGTCGAGTGTGAGTCCGCCGGTCGGTCGGGTCCGCGTGTTCAAATCGGCGTTGCGGGGCGTGCAGCAGGGAAGGATCGTGCGCAACATGCCTGCGTTCTTGTGCACGTGCTTGTCGCTGAAGTCCTTGCGAGTCTGCATGTCGATGAACGCTCGGCGGGTGGGGTAGCGAACGATTGCGATGCGATCCCAGTCGACGCCGACGACGCTGGTGCGCACATCGGCAGCGAACATGATGTCCGCCCCCAACTTGTTGAGGATCGACGACGGGTTGTATTTGTCGTCAGCTTCGCGACCGCTGATCGTCGCCTCGCCGTCGTCGTACTGCGCCACGTCGTGGTACTTCATGAGATTGACCATGAAGATCGGCCCGTCCTCGTCGGACGGCCTCGTCGCGAGAAAGAGCCCGTACTCCTTGTCGATCTTTCCGTAGTCATGCTTCAGCTTTTGATCGTCCCCCGACATGGGGATCACGGTAGTCGTCAGGATCCGTGGCCGATTGGAATGCGCTCTTGCTTCGCCTAGCTGGCGATCATCGGAATCCTCGCCTCGAGAATCCCGTCCTTGTAGTTGGCCTTGATGTCCTTTTCCGGGTCGGCTCCGGGGGCCTCGGCACGCACGACAGTCTGACCGTTCTCCCGGAACGCGTCGACTCGGATCGTGGTCTCGGTCATGAGGTCCATCCATTCGCGGTCGAAGTCAAAGAAGGGGCGATCAGGGAGGAGGGAGGGCCAAGCGAAATCGTTGCTCACACGACGAAGAAGTGACATGGTGTTCCTTTCGTGGTTGGTGGATGTCGCCGAAGGTAACGACACCCATGTCCCGTGAGCATCGTGACGGTCGGGTGAGGACCGATGTCGGGGTCTAACGTGAGGTGCGTCATGGCACGAACCCCGCCGCAAAAAGGCCACGTGTTGGCGGCGCGCAACGCCCGTGTGCTGTACGTGCCGTCGACGAAGGTTGCATCGAGCACGATGCGGTTGTTGTTGGCCGAGGCGAATGGCACGTTCCGGCCGGACTTGATTCCGCACCTCGACGGACCGACCGTTTCGGTCGAGCAGAGCGTGCACAACATGAAAATCAACGGTCTCGTGCACATGGAGCTGCTGTCGACGACCGAACAGTCGGAAATGAAGACCTCGGACGCGTGGTGGCGCGTCGCCGCTGTACGCAACCCGTATGCGCGCCTCTACTCGGCTTGGGAGAACAGGATTCTCTTCCGTGCCCCCGGTCAGGTGCTCCCCGAGGCGTGGTCGGCCTGCACGGACGTGATGGATGGCGATCGCATCGACCTGGGGGAAACATTCCGCGCGTTCGTGCGTGTGCTTGCGGAACGCCCCGAGGTTTTCGGCCGCGATTCGCATTTCAAGTCGCAGGCGATGCACTTCGACCTCACGCCGATCGAACTCACGCATCTCATCCGTCTCGACCGTGAGGGTGATCTGGTGCGATTCTCCGAAGATCTCGGTAGGCGAGTCGGCAAGTCCCTTGCGCCGAAGCGGTTGAACGAAGGACTCGGCCTCACGTACCGCGACGTCACGGACTCGGCCACTGCGGGTCTGATCCGGCAGATCTTCGCCGACGACTTCGCGCGGTTTGACTTCACTGAGGAGAGTTTTTCCGTCGCGGCGCCGGCGGTCGTTGCCTCCGAACGCGAGACGCAGGCGATCAGATATGCGCGCTTGCTCACGATTCGCCTCGAGCAGTTGTCGCGCTTGGCGCGGTACCGCACCACCAGCAGACATCTTGCGTCTCAGACTTTGCGCAACCTGGGTCTGCGGCGCTGATACGCAACTGATTACGTCGTTGTCGGGGCAATTGTTGTTGTCGTTGCGGCAACCGTTGTTGTGGTGGCGGTCGTTGTGGTTGTCGTCGGAACCGTTGTCGTTGTCGTCGGAACGGTTGTAGTCGTTGTCGTGGTGGTCGTTGTGGTTGTCGTCGGCGGAGGCCGGAAGAAGGGCCCGCCCCAACCCCAGCGAATGTCGACCGGCGCACCGAGTGGTGTGCCCCGAACGTCGTCAAGTGCGTCGAGTGCCGAGCGCAGCTGTTGCCAGCCATCCCATGCCGAGATGCCCGTCGTTGGGCAACCACCCTTGACCTGCGTGCAGGCGGCGGTCTGCACCGACATCCCGCCGAACTTCACCGTGACCCCGAGGGATTTGGCGCGCGAGGCGATGCGGGCCCACTGCCGGGCCTGAGATCCGGTCTTCGTGTGGATCTGTGGAACGACAACGAGGTTGGGGCCTGCCTGCGCGGACACCCAGATGACATCGTCGATCGTCCAGTTGTTTCCACA
>SXZT01000012.1 GCA_005787785.1 Actinomycetota bacterium | reverse complement strand
CCGAGCATCTCAAAAAAGACGAGATGCCTCTTGGTCCGGCCAACATCATCGAGGTCATTGTGCTTGCCGCCGGCACGGGCACACTTCTGCACCGTCACCGCGCGCTTGTAGGGCGCCACCTCATCGCCGACGAAGTACGGCTTGAAAGGCACCATCCCCGCCACGGTGAAGAGAACCGTCGGGTCGTGGGGAATCAGGCTGGCGGACTCGACACGCGTGTGGCCATGGTCGGCAAAAAAAGAACGAAAAGCCTCACGAACCTCGACGGCCGTGCGGGGGCGTTGCGGCGATGGCATCGGGCGACAGCCTAAGACAGTTCGCCCTCGCGGGCCCGCATCGCGGCTTTGCCCTCGGCAACGGCATCGGTGACTCGATGCTTCACGCGCTGTGCAACTTTGACAGGAGTGATCGATGTTGCGGCGGCACGGACGCGGCGCTTCGCGTAACCGCCGCCCACGAGTGCAACGACAAAGCCAACGAGAAACCACGTCAAACGGCGCATGAGGACACGCTACCGACGACGGCGCAGAACCGAAAAAGCCCGCTTGGTTCCGGTTGCCGCCGCGGCAACCTTGATGACAGGCACCGACAGCACGGTTCGCGCGACACGGGAGGTGTCGGCAACGGCTTCGGCGACGGCTTCAGCGGAGCCGAGAACCTTGTCGAAACGCTTCAGGTCTCCCCGAGCTGCATCGATGATGTCGCGACTCTCGCGCGTGGCGTCACGCAGTTCGTCAACCATGGGTATCAAACGCGTCTCGATGACCTCGAGATCGGAGCGCAGATCAGCCAACGCAACGAGCACGCGATAGAGCACCAGCACGAGTCCTGCAAAGGCAACGACACAGAGCACGAGCACAACGACGAGCGCGGTGTCGGTGCCGGAGTCCGCCGCGAACATGTCACTCACGGTAATAGGTGCGTCCGCGCAATTCCTCGGGGAAATAGTCGTCGGCAGCGGCAGCACGCACATCGGGGGTCGCCACATGGGGCGAGACGTAACCGACGCCGTGACCGAGTTGCGCCGCACCGCCGTAATGTCCGTCGCGCAGGAACGCGGGGACGGCGCCGATGTCGCCCTTGCGCACGTCCTCCATCGCCGTCCAGATGGCCATCGACGTGGCGTTGCTCTTCCGCGACCGACACAGGTGCACCGTCGCCTGGGCGAGATTGAGCTGCGCCTCGGGCATGCCGACGAATTCGACGGCATGAGCCGCCGCGGTCGCAACGGCCAGCGCAGAAGGGTCGGCCATACCGATGTCTTCACTCGCGAGAATCACAAGTCGCCGCGCGATGAACCGCGGGTCCTCCCCCGCCACCAGCATGCGGGCCAACCAGTGGATCGCCGCGTCGACACTGGAGCCGCGCACGCTCTTGATGAACGCCGACACGACGTCGTAGTGGTCGTCGCGGCCGTAGCGCAGAGCGCTCGAACTGATCGCTGCCTCGACATCGGCAACCGTGACACGGGTGCGTTCGTCGTTCGACCGCCGTTCTCGCGCACGCGCCAGGGCGCACGCGACTTCGAGCGAGGTGAGAATCTGACGCCCGTCGCCTTGCGCCACCGACAACAGATGGTCTTTCGCATCGTCGTCGATGTCGGCCCGTTCGGCGACAAGACCCCTGTCGACGAGGAGCGCGAGGTCGCTCTTGGCAAGCGGTTCGAGACGAAAGAGCGTCGACCTGCTGAGAAGCGGTGCATTGACTTCAAAGTACGGGTTCTCCGTGGTCGCGCCGATGAGGACGATGGTTCCATTCTCGACAGAGGGTAGAAGTGCATCCTGCTGCGATGTGTTGAAGCGGTGAATCTCGTCAATGAAGACGATCGTGCGGCGGTGATGCTGCCCGAGTCGATCACGCGCCGCTGCGAGAGCCTCACGGACATCCTTTACACCCGAGGAGACCGCCGACAGCCTGACGAATTCCGCCTTCGTCGTCGCTGCGATGACCTCGGCAAGTGTCGTCTTGCCTGTTCCGGGCGGACCCCAGAAAACGACGGATGTGAGTCGGTCGGTTTCGACGAGTGCACGCAGAGGACCACCTGTGCCGACCAGATGTTGTTGGCCCACGACGCCGTCGATCGAACGAGGCCGCAAGCGCGCCGCAAGTGGCGCCTGGCGCCGCAGTTGGTCGGCCACGGAGACGGAGAACAGATCGTCGGCCGTGGCGCCCTACTTCGTTGCCGGCGGAAGGACGCGGATACCCAGTTCGGCCAACTGCGCCTGGTCCACCTTCGTTGGCGCATTCGTCATGGGGTCGAGGCCCGACTGAGTTTTCGGGAATGCGATGACTTCGCGGATGTTTTCCTCGCCCGCAAGGATCGCAGTCAGCCGATCGATTCCAAAGGCAAAGCCACCGTGGGGGGGCGCGCCGTAACGGAACGGCTGCAGGAAGAACCCGAAACGACGGTCGGCGTCCTCGTCGCTGATTCCCAACTTGTTGAAAACGGTGCGCTGCATCACCGGATCGTGGATTCGGATGGAACCCGATCCGAGCTCCCAGCCGTTGAGCACCAGGTCGTAGGCCAACGCACGGACTCGCAACGGATCGGTGTCGAGGTACTGGAGGTCGTCGGGGTGCGGATGACAGAACGGGTGGTGACCCGGCCGGGGCTTGCCGCTGACGGCATCGATGCCGACAAACAACGGGAACTCCACAACCCACACGTATCGATACGGCCCTTCGTACACCGGGGGACGACCGATGTCGTTACGCAACTGACCGAGCACTTCGCACGTCGTTGTCCAGTCGTCTGCGACGATCAGGACCATATCTCCGGCCGTTGCGCCGAATCGGGCGATGATCTCGGACGTTTCATCGGCGGAGATGAACTTGGCAACGGGTGACTCGAAGGTCGACTCAGCCGTCACCTTCAACCACACCAGGCCCTTTGCGCCGAGTTGCTTCGCGCGATCGGTGATGGCGTCGAGGCGCCCGCGACCCCATGCGGCCTGCTCGGGATACGTGGCCGCATCGACCCGGATGCCCTTAATGGCCATCGCCGAGGCGAACGCCTTGAACTCGGTCTTGGCAAACACGTCGGTGAGCTCGACGAGCTCCATACCGAAACGCAGGTCGGGCTTGTCGACACCGAAGCGCTCCATCGCCTCGCGCCACGTGATTTGTTCGATCGGCGGAACGTCTTCACCTGTTGCCTCTTTGGCGGCGGCCGTGACGGCCCGACCGATGGCGGCTAGGACATCGGGCTGGGTGACGAAGCTCATTTCTGCGTCGAGTTGCATGAACTCGTACTGCCTGTCGGCTCGAAGGTCTTCGTCGCGCAGACAACGCGCGATCTGGTAGTAGCGGTCGACGCCCGCGACCATCAGCAATTGCTTCCACAACTGCGGCGATTGCGGCAGCGCATAGAATGACCCGGGTTCTTTTCGCGACGGCACGAGAAACTCGCGTGCCCCTTCGGGGGTCGAGGGCATCAGGAATGGCGTCTCGACCTCGACGAAGTTCTGCGCCTCCATCGCGCGACGGATCGCCGAGTTGATGCGGGCCCGTAGACGCACGTTGCGCTGCATCCGCTCACGGCGAATGTCGATGTAGCGGTGACGCAGACGCACATTTTCGTCGACGTCGTCGGCGCGGTCATCGACGGGGAACGGCGGTGGTTCGGCGACGTTCAACACCTCCACCCGGCATTCGCCGATTTCGATCTCACCGGTCGCGAGACCCTCGTTCGTGGTGCCCTCGGGACGCCGACGCACCTCACCCGTGATGCGAACCACGTACTCGGAGCGCACGTCGACGGTGCGGTCAACGACACACTGCACGACACCGGAATGATCACGAATATCGAAAAATGCCAGGTGCTCGCCGTGCTCGCGCCGCCGTGCCAACCAGCCACAGACCGAGACCGTCGTGCCGATGTGTTCGGTTCGCAGTTCACCGCAGAGGTGCGTACGCAGGGAGGTTGCGGAGATGCTCATCACTTGGCTTTCTTCACGATGTCGACAACGGTCGCAACGACCGCTTCGAGGGGATACTCGGACTGCTCGCCGCCGTTCATCGGACGCACGGTTGCTACACCGCGGGCAAGTTCGTCGTCGCCGATGATAACGGCGACGACAGCGCGGCTCTTGTTCGCCGTCTTCATCTGGGACTTCATGCTCTTTGCGCCGTAGGCCCGTTCGGCACGCAGACCCGCGCCGCGCAATTGCGCCGACAGCCGCAGAGCAGTGCGGCCACCGGTGGTGTCGACGACGAACACATCGGCTGCTCCGTCGAGGGCAGGAAACACCGACTCCGCGTCGCAAGCGAGGAGCGTGCGGTCGACTCCGATCGCAAAGCCGATGCCGGGAGTGGGTTCTCCGCCGAGGTCCTCAACGAGTCCGTCGTAGCGACCTCCCCCACCGACGGCCGTTTGGGCGGCGTCGAGAGCCGTCGACACGAATTCGAACGTGGTACTGCGGTAGTAGTCGAGGCCGCGAACCAGTCGGTCGTTGACGACGAAGTCGATGCCGAGAAGCGCGAGACCTTCTTGCACGGCGGCAAAGTGCGCCCCTGCCGCGGGGCTGAAGAATTCGGCGATCGACGGCGCTTGTGCGACGACTTCACGATCTTCGGCACGCTTCGAGTCGAGAACACGCAAAGGGTTGCGCGCCAGAGTCGCCCGGCTTTCTTCGCTGAGCTCGACCTCGTGCGAGCGAAGGTAGGCGGCAAGTGCAGCCGCATAGCGGGCCCGGTCGCCCGTGTCGCCGAGCGAGTTCACATGCAGTTCAACATTGCGCAGACCGAGGTCACGGTAAAAGCCGTGCGCGAGGGAGATCACCTCGACATCAAGCAGCGGGTCATCGACACCGAGCACCTCGATACCGACCTGGTCGAACTGACGGTAGCGACCCTGTTGTGCCTTTTCGTATCGGAAGTTCGGGCCCGCGTACCAGACCTTCCACGGAACGTTGGGATGGTGTTGAACGAAAGCGCGACACACGCCTGCAGTCTGTTCCGGTCGCAGTGCGACATGACGGCCACCCTTGTCGACGAAGTCGTACATCTCTTTCGTGACGACATCCGTCGCATCACCGAGACGCTGGAAGACACCGAGATCCTCGAACATCGGGAGCACGATCTGCTCGTATCCGGCGCGCTCGACGACCACGGCAAAGACGTCGACGAAGGCCCTCCAGCGGGAGGCGACGGGGGGCAAGATGTCGCGCGTCCCCGGCGTCGTTTGAAAGGAGGGCACGTTTGCAGGTTAGTCGTCGGCGTGACGACCCGACCCAGCATTGTCACTCCCCGCGTTGCGGACTTCGAAAACCGAGTCGATGTTTTTGATGGTGCGAATCACCGAATCGAGGTGGGCGGCATTCGCAAGTTCGAAGTCGAAGCGCATACGTGCCACCCTGTCTGCCCCGGTGACCGTCGAACAGGCAACGATGTTCACGTGCTGGTCGGACAGCGCATTTGCCACGTCCCGCAAGAGACGTGTGCGGTCGAGGGCGGCCACGTCCACAGATGCCCTGAACGTGGACGACCCACCCGACTCGATCCAATCGACTTCGACGACCCGACTCGCTGGTTGACGTGCGAGCAACACCGCTTCGGCACAATCCTCCCGGTGAACCGCAACGCCACCCTCTTTGGTGAGAAAGCCGGTCACTTCGTCGCCGAGTGCGGGATGACAACAGATGGACATTCGCACGATCACATCGTCTGTGCCCTCGATCCGGATCGTTCCGCCGATGAAACGTCGGGGCCTGTCGGCCCGCAGATCACCCGCGAGGTGCTCGGGGTGTTCGTCTCCACTCAGGACGTCGGAAATACTGCGCGCAACGTCGGAAGCAAGGATGACCCCCTCACCAATGTCGGCGAGGAACGCGTCGACATCGGGGTGGCCCGAGGCCTCCACCTGCGCGGCGAGCGCCTCGGACGCCCAGATGCCACCGAAGGCAAGACCGCCACGCTGCAGTGCCGCCGTGAGTTCCTCCCGACCAACTTCGATCATCTCGTCGCGGTGCTCACGCGAGAACCACTGCTTGATCTTGTTGCGTGCGCGCGGACTGCCGACGAAGTCGAGCCAGTCACGCGACGGCCCGGTGTCGGAGTTCTTCGCAGTGAAGATCTCGCAGGTGTCACCCGAGCGGAGCAGATGATTCAGGGTGACGAGCCGCCCGTTCACTTTGGCGCCCACGCACGCGTGTCCCACTT